>DASRQX010000075.1:0-26359 GCA_035696165.1 Acetobacteraceae bacterium
GCTGACCGGCGCGTTCCAGCGTCATGCCAGCATCCTTCGCCCGCTGATCTCGGTTGGTGGCGTGGTGGTCCTGCTGGCGCTCAGCCTGGCGCTACAAACCCTGACGGCGCGCGACAACGCCACGGCGCCGCTGCTGTGGGCCGAAACCATCGTGCCCCCTCTGGTGTTCGCGCTGTTGCTGTTCGGCCCGCAGGTGCTTGCTGCCTGGCGGCAACCCATACCGCGTGACGCTCCAGCGCCCGCGCAATAGCCCCCGACAGCTCCCAAGTGCTGGATACCCTCCAATCGTCAAAGGCGTGCCTCTGGTGCGCTTCAGGATAGAGCCACGTCCTCGGTTCGCCCGGCGGGCCTCGGTCGCACCTTGTACCCCCCCCCGGGCGTCGGAGGATCAGCAGCACGGCCAACAGTTGCAGACCGAGGCACAGTTCGATCGCGGCCGGGTATCCGCCGGTAGCGTCGTGCATCGCGCCCAACAGGGCCGGCCCGGCCGATAGACCCAACTGACCCACCATCGACGACAACCCGATGACCAGCCCGAATGACCGCGCGGCGAACTCGCGCTGGACGATCAGCGCCGGCAGGGTGACGACGTTACCGACCGACAGGCCAAAAATCAGGCTGCCGAGATAAAGCGCCAGCGGATTGGCGGGCCACAGTAGCAGTATCGCCAGCCCTGCCGCCTGACTGGCGAAGCTGATTGCGGCGGTGCGACGCTGGTTCAGGCGGTCGATGACGGTCGCCAGCACAAGCCGCCCGGTGGTGGCCGCTCCGGCAGTCAGCGCAACCGCGATCCCGACGCCAGCAACGCCCAGGGATGGCAGAAGGAAGGCCACCTGATGCACGATGAAGCCGACCTGCGCCATCAGCGCCAGCGCGAACGGTACGGCGACCGACCAGAACGCGGGATCCCGCAGGAGAGTCACGCGGTTGTCGACAGCCGGCAGCCGATCAACCAGCGGCTCCTGCCCGCGCCCGGTGCCGCCGACCCCTGTGACCTGACTGGGACGGGCCGCCGGGCGCAAGCCTAGCGTCAGCACCGGCACCAGGACGATCAACGCACCACCAACCAGCAACCCGACCGCACGTGGCAGGCCGACAGCGTGGGTTAGCCCGACCAGCGCGGGGGCCACCGCCAGACCGCCCACGCTCGCGCCATTCAGCGCCAGGCTGATCGCAAGGCCGCGGCGTCGATCAAACCAACGTGCCAGGATGACCGCGATTGCCGTGGTGGAGGTGCACGCCCAGCCCACTCCCATCACCAGCACGCTGCCATAGAGCTGCCAGGGCGCCGTCACGCGGCTGAGCAGGATGGTTCCCGCCCCCAGCAGCAGCGCGCCGCCCAGTGTCACGCCGCGCGCGCCGATCCGCTCGATCGCGCGGGGTACCAGGGCGAGCAGAACGGCGCCCCACAAATAGTATGTCGTCGTAGCTGCGGAAATCAGTGTTGCCGACCAGCCGCGTGTCTCGCGCAATGCCGCGAGATAGGTCGATTGGCCGTAGAAGCCGAACCCCCAGGCGAAGACGGCGAGGCAGAAGCAGGCCAATACGACCGGCCAGCCGAGGGCGAATTCCCCAGCTTGGATGAACATCCCATTTTGCGTGAGCTCCCCGCCTCGGCTGGGCTCTCCGCTTTGGGCAAACACCTCGCCGTGGGTCAAGGCTCTAATGTGAGGGCGCGGTCCGCGCATGACCTCTGTGTCGGCTCCCCTGCCCGGCTCGGCAATCGCCAACGCTTCGGGCGGTGTCGAAGCAACCTCTACGGCCTATGCCGAGGCGGCGGCGGGTTCCAGTCGGACCATCTCAGTCACGTCGGCCACGTATGCGTCGAACGCTGCCGCTGGCACATTGGTGTCATCCGCCCGCGGCGATCAACCCAACTGCAATCGCGCCTCGAGCTCCGCCGCAAGGCCAGCCAGCCGGGGCGCACAGAGCGTGCCTGCGTCACCTTTCGGGAGTGCGCCTCGCGCCGGAGCCGGTCGGGCTGATCGTCCGATGCCACCATGCGAAGAAGCCGCGCCCTGGTCTCAACTACGAACAGGTTCACCGCCTCGGTAACACCGGCAAGGCTGATGTCCTCGATCAGCGTGGCCACCGCGGTCTTGCCGCAGTTTGCGTCCAGTGCATCGGCGAAGGTCGAGGCAAGGTCTGATTTCATGACACGGGACTGATTTGGCGGCCTTTGGGGACCGACGTGCTTGGGGGGACCGGCAGATATAACGTGCCCCCGATGGTCGTGAACACTTGGTAAACCAACTCGCAATTGGTTCGGCCAGCGTGGAAGCGTGCGCACGCCAGATGGGCTATGGTGGCGCCATGAACAGGTTCTCCGACATCACCCCAGTCGAAATCGCCGGCACCGCGGCGCTGCTGAGCGACGTGGCCCGGGCGGCAATCCTGTGCGCCTTGATGGACGGCCGAGCGCGCACTGCCGGCGAACTGGCCTTTGCCGCCGGCGTGACGCCGCAAACCGCCAGCAGCCATTTGGCACGGCTGGTAGGCGCCGGGCTGATCGCGGTGGTGGCGCAGGGCCGCCATCGGTACCACCGGCTTGCAGGGCCCGAGGCGGCGCAAATGCTGGAGGTGATGGGTGTGCTGGCGACCGGTCTACCCCGGCGCACGCGGGTGCCGGGCCCGCGTGACGCTGCGCTGCGTGACGCCCGAACCTGCTACGATCACCTCGCCGGCCGCTTCGGCGTGGCGATCGCCGATGCGCTGCACGTCGCCGGTGGCACTATCGTGCATGACCGCGACGTCGAGATCACACCGGAAGGCGAACGACGGCTCGCGTGCCTGGGTGTGGATGTGCAGATCCTGCGTGCGGAACGTCGCCCGCTATGCCGCCATTGCCTGGATTGGAGCGAGCGGCGTCCGCACCTGGCAGGGTCCATCGCGGCGCAAATCCTGCGCAACGCTTTGACGTCCGGCTGGATCGAACGACTGAAGGAAACGCGCGCCGTTCGCGTTACGCCCACGGGCCGAAGTGCTTTCGCCGCCGCCCTGGGCAGCGATTTTGAGGAACTCGACGCGGCCGCTTGATTGACCATCCCGCTGGGCGCGATGATCGGTCGCAGCCGGTCGCGTTCACGTGGAGTGCCGGCGCGCCGGGGAGTGACGTGCCATGCGACGACGCGGTTTCATCACCGGCGCGGCCACCACGCTGGCGATACCGGCCATCGCGCGCGGCGCCGCCAGCCAGGTGTTGAAGTTCGTGCCCCAGGCCGACTTGGCGGTGCTCGATCCGGTATGGACCACCACCTATCAAACCCGCGATCACGGCTTTCTGGTGTTCGATACGCTGTTCGGGCTCGATGCGGGCTTCAACCCGCGGCCGCAGATGGCTGACGGCGCAGTGGCCGAAGACGACGGCAAGCGTTGGCGCATCAGCCTGCGCCCTGGGCTGCTGTTCCACGACGGCACCAAGGTGCTGGCGCGCGATTGTGCCGCGAGCATCCACCGCTGGGGTGCGCGTGACGGGTTCGGTCAGGCGCTGCTCGCCGCTACCGACGAGATCTCCGCGCCGGACGACAAGACGCTGGAATTCCGTCTGAAATCCAGATTTCCGCTGCTGCCCGCGGCACTCGCCAAGACGCCGCCCAGCATGTGCCCGATCATGCCGGAGCGGCTCGCCGTCACCGACCCCTTCAAGCAGGTGACCGAGATGATCGGCAGCGGGCCGTACCGCTACAAGGCCGACGAACGCATCGCCGGCGCTCTGGTGGTCTACGAGCGCAACAGCGCCTATGTGCCGCGCTCCTCTGGCACTCCATCTGGCACTGCCGGACCGAAGAACGCGTATCTCGAGCGGATCGAGTGGCACATCATGCCGGATCCCAGCACCGTCGCGGCGGCGCTGCAGCGCGGTGAGATCGACTGGTGGCTATCCCCGGACTCCGACCTGTTGCCGATGTTGCAAAAGATGCCGGCGTTGAAGACCGAGATCATCGTGCCGACCGGCTTCATCGCCACGATGCGACTCAACCACCTGATGCCGCCCTTCGACAACCCGGCGATCCGCCGTGCGATGCTGGGGGGCGTACAGCAGTCGGACTATATGATCGGCGTGGTCGGCACCGATCCAACGTTATGGCACGTGCCATGCGGCGTGTTCTGCCCCGGCACCCCGCTCGCCAGCGACGCCGGACTGGCGGTGCTGACCGGCAAGCGCGATCTGTCCAACGTAAAGCGCGATCTGGCGGCGGCCGGCTATGCTGGGGAGAAGGTGGTACTGATGGCACCCACCGACATCGCTTCGGCGAAGGCGCTCGCCGACATCTCGGCGGACTGGATGCGCCAGGTCGGGCTGAACCTTGAGTACCAGGCGATGGACTGGGCGACCCTGGTGCAGCGCCGCGCCAAGATGGGTACGGTCGAGCAGGGCGGTTGGAACATCTTCCATACGAGCTGGAGCGGATTGGATCAGGTCAATCCGGCGGGACACATCTTTCTGCGCGGCAACGGCCGGGCCGCTGCGCCCGGGTGGCCAAGCAGTCCGCGTATCGAAGCGCTGCGCAACGAATGGTTCACCGCATCCGACGAGGCGGCGCAGAAGCGCCTCGCCGAGCAGATGCAGCTTCAGGTGTTTCAGGATGTTCCGTATGTACCACTCGGCCAATATTTCATGCCGACGGCGTATCAGACCAGCCTGACCGGGATACTACCGGGCAACCCGGTGTTCTGGAACATCCGCCGGAACTGACCCCGCTCAGGCCCGCATCCGGGCAAGGTCCAGCAACACGTTGGCCTCCAGCTCTTTCTCATCGAGCCGGTGACTCACAAGGTCGCCGATGCTGACGATGCCGCTGAGCTGCTCGTCATCGATCACCGGGAGATGGCGAATCTTGGCCAGGGTCATCGTCGCCAGCGCGGCGTCGATGCGCTCCGCGGAGCGGCAACTGATGATCGGCGCACTCATCAGTTCGTGCACCTGCATCTGGAGCGCCACGGCACCGTGCGAGGCAACGGCATTGATGAAGTCGCGCTCGGAAAATACACCGACCAGACGCAACCGCTGATCCTCGACGACAACCGCGCCAATCCGATTTGCCGCCAGCAGGTGCACGGCAGTGCGCACGCTGTCGGACGCGTTCACTTTGACCACATTGCGGCCTTTGACCCGCAGGACGTCGGCTATCAGCATGGAGATACCTCCGGACCGTGCCACCAGGATGCGTCCGTGCGGTCCCTTCGGGTGGCGGTCTCGGCTCCGCTTGGAGGCGCTGTCCCCACATAAGAACCACCTGCCCGACGCCCAAGGGGCGGCGCCGCGGCCATCCATTTTGTAATTCCGCCTTCGGCTATCGCCGATCGACTGACGGCGAGCACCTCGTGCGTCGCGCTGGAGCATCCCCGAGGCGGGGACAAACGTGTGTCGGCCGATGCATTCGCGCTAACCTTTGCCGTCGAGCCAGCCGAGCAGGGCGTCGCGGACTGTGCCGAGGCTCTTGTAGCCGTTGACCTCCGGCGGGAGCGCACGCACCGCCGCGGCCAGGCGGGCGGCCAGCGCTGGCGTGGCGATCACACGTGCCAGCCTGTAGACATGCACGCGGATGCCGAACAGCACAGCGTCCGAGCGCGGCAGACGGCGCAGCGTCTGTCGTTCCACGCGCAGATTGAGCGTCTCGCCGGCGTTCGTCGCGGTGATCGCCGGATTGGTCCCTCCGCGCCAATGGCCGCCGGTCTGGAACAGCGCCGGATCATCCATCACCGACCAGTTCAGCCGTTGCGCGATATGCCCTGGCTTTACATGCCGCATGAAACGATCGACCGGCCGGGCCAGCCGCTCGGCATAAAGCGGCACAGGCCCGTGCACCGTGGCGAGTGGCCGACCCAGCTTTTCGTGCAGCCGCCAGCGACTGGGAAAGCACAGCACCGCGGCGGTGAAGCGCGGGCCGTCCGCCGCGTCCTGGATGATGCACAGATCCTCCTGCACCAGCCGGCCGGCGAGTTCGAGCGGATCGCACTCCGGCGGCGTCAGGTTCCAGATCTCCCCGGTCAGCCGGTTGTGCAGCCGCGTGCCACTAAGATCGAACCAGGAGGGATGATGTCGGATCAGGTCCGCAACGACCAACTCCAGCGCCTCGGCACGCGCGTCGTCGCTGCCTGACAGTGCCCCGAACACCTCGTCATATCGGTGCGCAAGCAGTTCGCGGCGCTGGCGCATTTCATCCAAGTAGCGCGCATCCAGCTCGAACCATTCGCTGTCCGGCGCCGCCGTCAGGCTCATCGACATGCGGTACTCACCGCCCTCGAACGGCAGGTGGATGACCTCCTCGGGCAGGCGGGCGACGACTTCGCTCATGGCATCAGCGTCGCTGCACCAGTTCGACCATCACCCCTTCCGGGCCGCGGATGAAGGCGAGGCGCGTGCCGGGATCACGGGTCAGCGGACCAATTGCGATCTCGGCGCCCTTGGCGCGGAGATCCGCGACGGCGGCATCGACGTCATCCACCGTCAGGCCGATATGCTCCAGCCCATAATAGGGGAAGCCTGGTGCCGGCGTCATCGCATCATCAGGATGCGTCGGCGCGACCAGAATCTTTTGGCCGCCCAACACAAAGGAGACGCGTTTCTGACCGGGATACAGCGTGCCCGGCGGATACACGCCGCGCGTTACCTCGGCGCCGAACATGGTCTCGAAGAAACTCGCGGTTGCCTCCGGGTCCGGGCTGCGCAAATGCACGTGGTCGAAACGATAATCGCGCATATCAAATCACTCCCTTTTCGCGCAACGTGGCAAGTGCCGCGGTGCCCAGGCCCAGACGCTCAGAGAGTACCATATCAGTGTGCTCGCCCAACAGCGGCGGCGCGAGGCGGTAGTCGGGCGGGGTTTCCGACAGCCGCACCGGATTGGCAATTACCTTCACCATTTGGCCCGAACTGTGCGCCATCTCCTTAACAGTCCCGCGCGCGATAACATGCGGGTCAGCGAACACTTCCGCCAACTTGTTGATCGGCCCGCAGCCGATCTTCAGCGTCTCCAATTTGTCCACCCACCAGGTGGTGCATTGCTGTTGCATCACCGGCGTAAGAGTATCCGTAACAAGCTGGCGATTGCGTACCCGCGCTGCATTGGTGGCGAAGCGTTCGTCCTCCAGCAGATGCGTCAGCGCGAAGGCCTCGCAAAAACGCTTGAACGTCGGATCGTTGCCGATCGACAGCACAATATGACCATCCTCGGTCGGGAACACCTGATACGGTACGATGTTCGGATGCTGATTGCCGAGCCGCGCGGGATTTTCCCCTGTCGCCAGGTAGTTCATGCCCTGGTTGGCCAGCCACGCGGTATGCGTGTCCAGCATGCCAATGTCGATCTGCTGCCCCTGCCCTGTCGCATCGCGATGGCGCAGCGCCGCGAGGATGCCGATGCAGCCATACAGGCCGGCGAACAGGTCCGCGACGGGCACGCCTACCTTCTGCGGCAGCCCGTCCGGCTCCCCGGTCAAGCTCATCACGCCGCCCATCGCCTGGATCAGGCTATCGTAGCCGGGTCGTGGCGCGTACGGTCCAGTCTGCCCAAACCCAGTAATCGAGCAGTAGATCAGGCGTGGAAACATCGAGTGCAGATCACTGTAACCCAGTCCGTACTTCGCCAGCGCGCCGACTTTGAAGTTCTCCACCAATATGTCGCATTGTGAAATCAACTGGCGCGCGATCGCCTGGCCTTCCGGTCGCGCGATGTCGAGCGTAACCGAGCGCTTGTTCCGATTGACGCCAATGAAATAGGCACTTTCCTCGGTGCCCGGCATGGTGGGCGGAGCGAAACCGCGGGTGTCGTCGCCGCTGCCCGGCTTCTCGATCTTGATCACATCGGCGCCCAGGTCACCGAGCATCTGCGCGCAGGTCGGGCCGGCCAGGACGCGTGTCAGGTCGAAGACTTTCAGCCCCCTCAACGGCCCACTGGGTTCGCTCATCCGCCTCTCCGATCAGCCCACCGCGCGCGGCGGGCGAGTTCGCTCGCCCGCCGCTTATAGGTCGACCGGAGCAACAGGCAAGCCCGCCGCGCCGCACGTCCACCCGAAACGGATCGCGCCGGGCGGAGTTCTACGCCGCGGAAGGCTCGGTAGGCGATCAGCTTCCGGCGGCGATACCGGCCTGGACTTCCCCGATCGCTTCGTTGATCAGCCGCAGGGCGTTTACGCGGTGTCCGGCTTTGTCGGTTGCTGCCTCCTGGAGCTGAGCCTGTGCGTTCTGCAGGGCATGCAGCGCGTTTTGCATATGCGGCTGCGCCGCGACAACGTATCCGGTAGTAAAACCTGCCCCGATCAGAATTGCGGCGCCCGCGGCGACAATCAGTCGCCGAACCCCGGCCCGCGATGGCACGATGTGCATGGTCATTCCCCTTTGATTGCAACCGGCGCCGAGACTCGACGATTATGTACGCCGGCGCAATCATCCTGCGGGCCGAATGGGTCGACGACCAATCAACATGTCGGGAACCTGAGCGGCATGCGCGGGTATGTTCGTCAGGCCCCCAACGAGGTGCCGGTGAGGGTCTCGCACAGCTTAGCCATTTCGGTATGGTCGGCGTCCGGGCCGAACATCGCTTGCGCGGCAAGCACCAGTTCCTTGCACAATGCGGAAAATGGCGTCGCCGTTGCCGTCTCCCGTCCAACCTGCAACGCGATCGACAGGTCCTTCGCCAGCAGCCCCATGCTGAACCCGGCGTCGAACTTGCGCGACAGCACGTACTGCTTGAACTTCTTCTGGGTCGAGTTGTTCATCCCAGTCGCGGCGTTCAACACATCGGTCATCACCGCCGGGTCGAGACCGAAACGTTGACCGATCAGCAACGCCTCGATGCCGATGAGGAAGCCGCCGGCGGAGACCAGGTTGTTCAGCGCCTTCATCGCCTGGCCGGACCCAATCGCGCCGGTGCGCAGCACGTTGGCGCCCATCGCCGACAGCACCGGCATGACGCGATCGATGATCTTCGGATCGCCGCCGACCATGATGGCCAACTCACCGGTCTTGGCGCGTGGCACCCCGCCGGAGACCGGCGCGTCGATCATGTGACCGCCGAGCGAGGCGACCTTCTCCGCTAGCTCCTGCGTGATCGAGGGGATGCCGGAGCTCATCTCGATCACAACTGTGTCCGGCTTCATCCCGGCGAACACGTTGTCATCACCGTTGCCCAGCACGGCAGCGACGATGGCGCTGGTGGGCAGCATGGTGATCACCACGTCCGACGCCTGGGCCAATTGACGCAGGCTGTCCGGTGCGCTGCCGCCGATCTGCTGGACGAAGTTGTTGGCGACCTCGCGGCGGGAATCGTTGACCAGCACCGCAAAGCCGGCGCGCAGCAGGCAGGCCGCCATCGGCCAGCCCATGTTGCCGACCCCGATGAAGCCTACGCTGGGCCTTTCTGTCATCTAATTAGTCCTTCGTCGCGCTGTCGGCTTCCCTGAACATCCCGGCGGCGATGTTGAGCACCCCCGAGCGAGCCACGTTATCGCAACCGGTGTTCGTCTGCATCAGGATCTCTCTTCGGCGCCGAACAGCGCGGAGACACGCGACGGTCTTCTGGCCGGCCTTTATGTGGCCGCGCCGAACGAGATGGACAAGAAGGCGGCGAGCGGAGCCTGCCGCGTATCAGGCGTAGCTGAACCTCGGCTGCCAATCTGCCGCCCCCTGCGGCAACAGGTCCAGCAAGTGCCACAGCGCGCAGAAATCGTCGCCCGGGCGTAATCTGGTGTCGGCAACGCGCAGGATGGCCGCGCCGGCGCGCTGGAATACCGACACACCTGGCAGCCAGCCGCCGGTGTCCGAGCAGTAGCCCATGTCTGCGGCGAAGTCGGTCCCTTGATGGCTGACCATCGGAAAGCGCCAACCGCGGCCGGCAGCGAAGCGTTGCTGCACCTCCGGCGGGTCGGGTGACGCCACGACGAACGCCGTGCGGTCGGCGATGTGCGGATAAAGGCCGTTGAACCCGTCTGCCCACATCGTGCAGCTCGGGCAAGACGTGCCCATGTTGAGGATCACGAACAGGTCAGGCTTGTCGCCGAACAGCGCCGCCAGGCCGCGTGGTCCGGCCGGCGTGGCGAACATGTAGTCCAATACTGGCTCGGGCTCGATCGCCGCCTGCACCTCGCGCATTTTCTGCCGAAGCTCGGCAATCTGTTCGCGATATGCAGCGAGTTGGCTCGTGCTGTCGCGGTACTGCATGTCAATCTCCATAACCGTCGTGCAGTCGGACCCATTGCATGCGAGGGCGCAATTCCCCTTCGTCGCGGCCTTTGGGTGAAAGGTCCAGGTAATGATAGGCGCCGTTCATCATATCGAGACCGCGCGAATAGCAGGAGTAGGTGTGGAACACGGTGCCAGAGGAATCCCGGTAGAACACGCTAATACCGGGCAGTTCAGTCATCGACGTCTTCAGGGGTCGGTAGTTGTAGGTGACGTCACCGGCCGCCAATTCGTCGCGTGAGAAGCTAACGTTGTAGTCGTGGTTGAAGTCGCTGCCGTCGGAAGACACAAAGGTGAAATTCCAGCCCATGCGCTGCTTGAGCGCGTCGATCTTGGCGAGCGGTGCCGCGGATACGGCGATCAGCGTGACGTCGCGGTGCCGCAGGTGCACGGGAACTCCATTGAAATTATCGGCCCAAAATGAACAGCTCTTGCAGGGATCCTCCCAGTCGGCGCCGAACATGAAATGATAGACGATGAGCTGCGAACAGCCGTCGAACAGGTCCGCCAACGTTTGCTTGCCCCTGGGCGTATCAAAGACATAGCCTTTGTCCACCCGCTCCCACGGCAAAGCGCGCCGCTCGGCGCTGAGCTGATCGCGCTCGCGGGTAAAGGCCTTCTCCCTGGCTAGCAATAGCCGGCGGGCTGCGAGCCATTCCTGGTGCGAGACGACGGGGTGATTGTCGATCATCTTGCGACCCTCGTCCTTGCTGATTTGCGTTGGCGCTTGGGTTGATGGTCGATCTGTCCCAGCGCCGCGGCGAGCAGATCGAACTGTGCTTGCCAGTATTTGCTGTAGCGGTTGATCCAGACGGAGGCAGCGAAGATCGGTCCCGCGTCCAAACTGCACCGGCTGATCCGACCGGTGCGTTCCTGGCGCACCAGTCCGGCGCGGACCAGCACCTGGATGTGCCGTGACACCGCCTGCAACGAGATTTCGAACGGCGCCGCGAGTTCGGATACCAGCAGCGTGCCTTCATCGAGCCGTTGCAGAACTGCCCGCCGCAGCGGGTCGGAGAGTGCGAAGAAGACGCGGTCGAGCAGCGTGGACTCGGGATCATCCGTTCCGGCGGGTTCGTCTTGGGACAACGGCAGGACGGCCAGGCTCATGCCCAGTCTATTACCAACACTCTTGTTGATTGTCAACCAGTATATTGATGAATGGCGGCGGCAGGCTTTGCTGCCGCCCGATCAGCCTTTCGTGCCGTCAACTTCCTTGAACACCTCAGTGGCAATCTTGAACGCCTCCAGACACGCCGGGATACCGCAATAGGCGCCGATCTGCATCAGGATCTCCTTGATTTCTTCGCGCGTTACGCCGTTGCTCAGCGCGGCGCGCAGATGCAGGCGAAACTCCGAGCCTCGATTGAGCGCAGCCAACATCGTCAGGTTTATCATGCTGCGCGTTTTGCGCGGCAGGCCGGGGCGCGTCCAGATCATTCCCCAGGCGATTTCGGTGGTCATCTGCTGGAACGCCGCGTTGAAGTCGTCGGCACGCGCGAGCGACCCATCGACATAGTCGGCGCCGAGGACGGACCGGCGGACCTCCAGTCCTTGCTTGAACAGTTCGCTCTGGTACTCCGGACGGTTCGGGATCTCAGGCATGGCGCATCTCCTTCTGCACGAACGACCCTCGGGCCAAACCCGAAGTCAAGGCGGCGGACCGTAGAATTTGCCTGCCGGACCGGCAAGCTGTTGACTGACGGCGGAACCGCAGGAGATCCGCGCCATGGCATCGGCAGAACCCCCGACCTACGAAATCCTCGCCCTCCGCTACGGCATCTTCGATGGCCGCATCGCCGCGCAGAACTACCTGATGCCGGACGACCACATGGCGCCCGATCCGCTCGACTTCCTGGTGTTCGCCCTCCAGGGGCCAAGGGGATCGGATAACCCCCGCACCATCGTCATGGACACCGGTTTCAATCCCATCTCCGCAAAACGGCGAGGCCGCGAAATCCTGTGCACACCAGCCGAGGCGCTGCGCAACGCCGGAATCGACTCCACCGAGGTGCGTGACGTGATCCTGACGCATTTGCACTGGGACCACGCCGGTGGCATGGACTACTTCCCGAACGCGATATTCCACCTGCAAGAATCCGAGATGGCCTATTGCACCGGACGTTGCATGTGCCAACCTTTCCTGCGCCGTCCGTTCGACGTCGATGACGTGCAGAGCGCGATCCGCGCGCTGTATGCCGACCGCATCCGTTTCCATGACGGCACGGTAGAGATCGCACCCGGCATCACCCTGCACCTGATCGGCGGGCACTCCGGTGGCATCCAGTCGGTGCGGGTGCCGACCAAACGTGGCTGGGTCGTGCTGGCCGGCGACGCTGTGCACCTGTGGGGCAATATCCGCAAGCGCAACCCATTCCCCGTCGTCGTCGATGTCGCGCGCATGCTGCGGGGCTTCGATATACTTGAGAGCCTGGCGGACGGACCCGATCATGTCATTCCGGGACACGATCCGCTGATCCTGAAGCGTTTTCCCCCGCACAACGGGAACCAGGAAATCGTGCGGCTCGACCTGCCGCCGATTGGGTGACAGACTAGCTGCGGATCTGAACGAAATCTTCTCCCTCTCCCCTTGAGGGAGGGGGATGGGGGGAGGGGTCGATGCGCAGTCAGCGTTCGAGCGACCCCTGCACCAACCCTTTCCCCCCGTCCCCCTCCGTCAAGAAGAGGAAGAGAAGTTGACAAAGGAGCGGACGATGGCGGCGACATATGACCTGGTGATCCGCGGCGGTCTCGTGGTTGATGGCACCGGAACAACCGCGCCCTACGCCGCCGATGTTGGCGTGATCGGCAACCGTATCGAAGCAGTCGGCCCTATCGCCGGCAGCGGCATCCAGGAAATCGACGCCAAAGGCAAACTCGTAACCCCCGGCTTCGTCGACATCCACACCCACTACGACGCCCAGGCAGTGTGGGACAGCCACCTTGCACCCTCGGCCTGGCACGGCGTCACTACCGCGGTGATGGGCAATTGCGGCGTCGGCTTCGCCCCCTGCAAACCCGCCGACCGCGAGAAGCTGGTCGAACTGATGGAAGGCGTCGAGGACATCCCCGGTGCGGTGATGAACGAGGGCCTCGATTGGCAGTGGGAGTCGTTCGGCGAATACCTCGACGCGCTCGACCGCCGCACCCGCGACATCGATGTCTGCGCGCTGCTGCCGCACGCCGCGGTGCGCGTGTTCGTGATGGGCCAGCGCGCCATCGCGCTGGAGAACGCCAACCAGGGCGACATCGCGCAGATGCGCGAGATCGCCCGCGAGGCGATGCAGGCCGGCGCGTTCGGTTTTTCCACCTCGCGCAGCCTCAGCCACAAGACGTTGAAAGGCGATCCCACCCCCACGCTCCGCGCGCAGGAGGACGAACTCACGGGCATCGCCATGGGCATGCGCGACGCCGGCACCGGAATGTTGGAGATCGTCTCCGAATGGGCGCCCGACCACAAAGCGGAGTTCGCCATGCTGCGCCGCGTGGTCGAGGCGTGCGGCCGCCCCGCGGTGTTCACCCTCACCCAACGCCACGTCCGCCCGACGGTCTGGCGCGACCTGCTGCGCTACGCCGACGAAGCCATCGCCGACGGCGTGAACCTTCGCCCAGTGTCCGCGCCGCGCGCGATCGGCGTGCTGCTGGGGCTGGAGGGCAGCCAGAATCCGTTCTCCGGCACGCCGTCCTACAAGTCGATTGCCGACCTGCCGCTGGCGGAACGAGTGCGCCGCATGCGCGACCCGGCGTTCCGCGCGCAACTGCTGTCGGAAGATCCGAGGAAGGGCAGCACCTTCCCGCTGTTCCACCGCCTGGCGTTCGAGCAGATGTTCCGTTTCGGCCCCGAGGGCAATTATGAACCACGGCATGAAGACAGCCTGGCCGCCATCGCCGCGCGTGAGGGCCGCACCCCGCAGGAGGTCGCCTACGACGCGCTGCTCGAGGATGACGGCAACGCCTTCATCTACACCCCGCTCGGCAACTACGCCGACTACGACCTGTCGGTAAGTGAAACGACACTAGCCAACCCCAACACGATCATGGGCCTGGGCGACGGCGGCGCGCATGTCGCGTTCATTCTGGATGCCGGCTACCCGACCTGGCTGCTGACCCACTGGGGCAAGCGCAAGCAACGCTGGAGTGTCCAGGAACTGGTGCGTCGCCTCACCTCCGATACCGCGCACGCCGCCGGGCTGCGGGACCGCGGCATCGTCGCTCCGGGCAAGAAGGCTGACCTGAACGTAATCGACTGGGACCGCCTGGGCTGCGACAAGCCTTATGTCGTGCGCGACCTGCCGGCCGGCGGCAAGCGGCTGCTGCAGAAGGTGCACGGCTACGACGCAACGATCGTCGCTGGTCGCGTCACCTACCGGGCCGGCGAGCCGACCGGCGCCCTGCCCGGCCGCCTGGTCCGCGGCGAGCAGGCGGAGTTGGCGGCCTAATCGCGCGTGGCTCTGGAGGAGGCTCCCTCTCCCCTTGCGGGAGGGGGGCGGGGGGAGGGGTCGAGCCAAAGACCCTGCTCGACCCCTCGCCCCGCCCCCCTCCCACAAAGGGAGGGGGAGAATCCTAAGTCCCAGCCTGGGCACACCCCCCAACGCACGCGTCCGCCGCGTCACGCCTGGATCATCCTCGCTGGCGCCTTCACCACCTTCGCGGTGGGCGCTGGCTTCATGCACGCCTACACCGTGTTCCTGGTGGAGTTCGTCCGTGACTTCGCCTGGACGCGTGCCGAGGTCTCGATCGCCTACGCCGTGGCACAGGTCGTGGCAGGCATCAGCTCGCCGCTGGTTGGCATGCTGGTCGATCGGCTGGGGCCGCGTCGGCTCGTGTTGCTGGGCGGTGGACTGCTGATCGCCGGACTGGCCGCCAGTGCCGGCGTCCACGCGTTGTGGCAGATCGTGGTTCTCTACGGAATCGTAATGACTCTGGGCGCCAACTGCCTGGGCATGGTGGTATTCGTTCCGGTGCTGTCACGGTTGTTCGTGGGCCAGCGCGGCATGGCGATCTCCATTCTGCAATCGGCCAACGGGCTTGGCCGCGCGTTCTCGGCCCCGGCCTCGCAGTTGCTGATCTCCGGCATCGGCTGGCGCCCGGCCTATCTGGTGCAGGCGGCGTTCATGGCCGCGGTGGTGCTGCCGCTGGCCGCGCTGTTCCGCCGGGCCGACGCCGTGTCGGTGGCACCACCCAGCCGCGTGGCCGTCGCGGTGCGAAGCTGGACGCTGCTGGAGGCGATCCGCTCGCGCCAGTTCTGGCTGCTGTTCGTGGTCTATCTGTGCACCGGGATCGGCAGCTTCCTGGTCTCCCTGCACCAACTCGCGTTCGCGGTCGATGTGGGGTTCGACAAGCTTTACGCCGCGACCGTCCTGGGGATGGGCAGCTTCTTGTCGATCCCCGGCATCATCATCACCGGCACGGTCTCCGACTACGTCGGGCGCGAGGTTTCGGCGATGCTGACCTACGGCGTGTCGATCGCCGGGGCGGCCTGCGCGCTGCTGATCACTGGGCCGGATCAGCATCTGCTGCTGTGGCTGCACGCCTGCCTGTTCGGCATCACCTGGGGCGCGCGCGGGCCGGCGATCACGGCGAAAACAGCGGATCTGTTCCCCGGGCGGCAGCTCGGTGCGATCCTGGGCGTGATCACCATCGGGTCGGGCCTGGGGTCCGGACTGGGGGCATGGGGCGCCGGATTTATCTTCGATGTGTCCGGCAGTTACCGACTGGCATTCATCCTGTCGATGATTGCCTATGCGCTGGGCTGCGTGGCCTTCTGGGGCCTACGGGATCGCAAATAGCCCGAGCCCGCCCGTCACAACTCCAGCACCATGCCGTCGAACCCAGGCTCGATCCCCGGCAGTAGGTTGGCCTTCAACCAGCCCCAGTCCATGCCGAGCCCCATATGCGTCAGCACGGTGCGCCGAGCGTGAACGCGGCCAACCCATTCGTACACCAGGCCCAGATGCGCGTGCGTCGCGTGCGGGCCATCGCGCAGCACGCAACCGACGACCCAGGTGTCGACCCCCTCCAGCACGCGAAACGCCAACTCGTCGAGCCGCACCACGTCGGTCGAATAGGCAAAGCCCCCGGTCCGGAACCCGAGCGTGGTGGTCCACCCGTGATCCTGCTCGAACACCTGCATCGGCATGCCGGCGACGCTCACCACCTCTCCGGGCGAGACCACGCGCGGCACCAGGGCAGGCCGGAGATAGCCCGGCTGGGTGACCGGCCGGAACGCGTAGGCGAAGCGCCCGGCGACCTCCTCCAGCGTGGACGCCAAGCCTAATGCCTCGATCGGCCGGCCGACGCCCCGGTTCAGGATGCGAACATCGTCGATCCCAGCAATATGGTCGGCATGGGCGTGGGTGTAGAGGATGGCATCAACTCGCCCGATGGCGTTGGCCAGAAGCTGCGCCCGCATGTCCGGCCCGGTATCCACCAGCAACCGCGCGCCGTCGTTGGCCTCCACGATGATCGAGGTTCGCGTCCGCCGATTGCGCGGCTCCGCCGGATCGCAGGCGCCCCACTCGCCGCGCCCATCCGGACCGCCGACCATCGGGACCCCAGGCGAGCCGCCGGTGCCGAGCAGGATGACGCGCATCGCCTGCCCCGCAGTCACGGTAACCGCGACACCTCACCTCTCCCGCCCTTCGCGGGAGAGGTCGAGGCGCAAAGCGACGAGGGTGAGGGTCTCGCGGCGCGGAAAAAGCGCACATCCCCGTCTCTTTCGGTCATGCGCCGGTCTTGCTGAACAGCCGACGGAAATTGGTCGTCGTCAGATCGCCCAGCGCCTCCGGCGACATCCCACGAACCTCGGCCAACACCTTGGCGGTGTGGGCGACATGACCTGGCTCGTTGCGTTTACCGCGAAACGGCACCGGGGCGAGATACGGCGCGTCCGTCTCCACAAGGAGACGCTCGGCCGGAACATCGCGTGCGATGTCGCGCAATTCATTGGATCGCGGGAAGGTCAGGATCCCCGAAAAGCTGACATACCCGCCCATACCGACCGCCGCCTCGGCCAACGCGCGCGACGAACTGAAGCAGTGCAGCAGGAACGCGAACTCGCCCCCATCATCGCGCTCTCCCTGCAAAATCCGCGCTATATCGGCGTCGGCCTCGCGCGCATGGATTGCCAGCGGCAGTCCGGCCAAGCGCGCGCCCCGGATATGGGCACGAAAATTTTCCTCCTGCACATCGCGCGGAGCACGATCATAGAAATAATCGAGCCCGGACTCGCCAATCCCAATCACCCTTGGATGCCGGGTAAGCTCGGCCAGCGCTTCCGGTGCAGGAACAGGCGCTTCTGAGGCATGGTGCGGGTGCACCCCAACGGTGCACCAGAGATTATCGTGCCCCTCAATCAGCGCCAGAAGCGCCTGCGATTGCACCATTGTGGTGCCGATCGTCACCATCTCGCCCACCCCGGCGGCGGCAGCGCGCGCCAGCACCTCCGACAGCTCCATCGGGGTGAAATAATCAAGATGGCAGTGGGAATCGATCAGCATCAGATCCCTACGTGGGTGCTTCAATGTAACGCGGGAAAACCCCCTGCGGCGCCGGCAGGGTGATCCCGTCCCGCAGCGGCGTGGCCAATGCGGCAAGTTGGCGCTGATCTGCCGCAACTCCAAGCTGATCGAGCATCCGGCTCATGCTATCCGGCATGAACGGCTGCAACACCGTCGCCACCACCCGAAGCGCGTCAACCAGCACCCGCAGCACCGTGCCCATGCGCACCTTGTCGGTCCGATTCAACGCCCAGGGCGCCTGGCGGTCGATATAGCCGTTGGCGGCGCGAATCACCTTCCACACCTCCTCCAGCGCGTCGTGAAACACCTGGCGCTCCAGATGCTCGCGCATCAACCCGGGCAACACCGCCGCGGCCGCGTCCATGCCGGCGTCGTCCTCAGTGCCCGCCCCTGCTGCCGTCCCCCTGCCAGGCAGCACGCCGCCGCAGTTCCGCGCGATCAGCGCCAGCGAACGCTGCGACAGATTGCCCAGGTCGTTCGCCAGCTCGACATTGATCCGGGATACGATCGCCTGGTGGCTCATGCTGCCGTCGGCGCCGAACGCCTTCTCGCGCAGTAGGAAGTAGCGCACCTGGTCCAACCCATAGGTCGCGACGAGCTGGCGCGCTTCCACAACGTTGCCAAGCGACTTGCTCATTTTCTCGCCCTCGACGATCCACCAGCCATTCGAGGTGACGCGCCGGGGCAACGGCAATCCGGCCGCCATCAGCAGGGCCGGCCAGTAGACCGCATGGAACCGGATGATGTCCTTGCCGACAAAATGCACGTCGGCCGGCCAGAACGCCCAGCGCTCGGCGGCCTCGTCCGGAAAGCCGCAGGCGGTGACGTAGTTGTTCAGCGCGTCCACCCAGACATACATCACATGGCCCGGCGCATCCGGCACCGGGATACCCCAGGTGAAGCTGGTGCGGCTGACCGACAGATCGTGCAGCCCGCCGCGCACGAAGCTCATCACCTCGTTGCGGCGCGAGCTGGGCGCAATGAAGTCGGGCTGCGTTTCGTACAGCTCCAGCAGCTTGTCCTGCCACTTGGACAGGTCGAAGAAATACGACGGCTCCCGCACCCAGGCGACCGGCGCACCGGACGGCGCCACCTTGATCCCGTCCGCGCGATCGGTGAGCTCGCTCTCGTCGTAGAACGCCTCATCACGGACCGCGTACCAGCCCTCGTAGTGGCCGAGATAAATGTGCCCGTTGGCCGCGATCCGCCGCCATAACTCGACGCACGAGACCTTGTGACGCTCCTCCGTGGTGCGGATCCAGTCGTCGTTCGACACGCCCATCTTAGCGGTCATGTCCCGGAAATCGGCGGAGACCTGGTCGACGAACGTCTGCGGATCGACCCCGGCCGCGCGCGCCGCCTGCTCGACCTTCTGGCCGTGTTCGTCGGTGCCGGTCAGGAAGAACACCTCATAGCCGTCCAGGCGCTTGAAGCGCGCCATGACATCGGCCGCGATCGAGGTGTAGGCATGGCCGATATGGGGCGCGCCGTTCACGTAGTAGATCGGCGTGGTGATGTAGCAGCGCTTGCTCATGGCCGGGTTATAGCCGATCGAGCGCCGCCGGCCAGCTTTTGGCTGGAGGCGACGCGGCGGGAGGGGATCGCATGACACCAATGCTGAAACTGTCCGACGCGCCGAATGCCGCGCAGCGCGAGGCCATCCTCGGCCCGCTGTGGCAGTTCAACCTCGCCCGCGCCGGGCGCACGGATGACTACCGTCCGCTCGCCGTCCTGCTGCTGCACCCTGATACGGGGGCGGTCATCGGCGGCCTGTGGGGTGACAGCTACTTCGCCCATGTGTTTGTCGAGCTGCTGTTCATCCCTGAGGACCTCCGGCACCGCGGTATTGGCCGCCAGTTGATGGCGACGGCGGAGCAGGAAGCGCGGCGGCGCGGCTGCATCGGCATCTGGCTGGACACGTTCAGTTTCCAGGCGCGCGGCTTCTATGAGAAACTCGGCTACACCGTGTTCGGCACCATTGAGGACTACCCGCCGGGGCATAGCCGGTTCTTTCTCAAGAAGACTTTTTCCCAAATGGATGGGGCAAGCGCTTGAGCGGAGCACGGCCAATCCTCCGCCGCCTGCTCCCGGCACGCCATGCTCACCAGCCGCAGACAGTTGTATGGGGTCGTGACGAGCCTTCATCGCCGTCCAGGCCGGGCGAGTGCCGGGCATCCACCGCGGCGCGACGCCTATCCGCCATTCGGAGCCCGCCGTTGGCCGCCTGATCCGGTAACGCGGATGCCAAGTGCGCGCCACGCACACAAGCAGCGGCAGTGGTGTGGGGTCGCGAGGCGGCTTCTCGCGTGCGCCCCGGCAGCGATACCACTCGGTCCCGCCCCAACCGCCACGGCACGACGTTGCATGGGCTGTTGTCCAAGATCGCCAGGAAGACGCTCCCCCTATCCTTGAGGGCTTGGGCTGCGAAGCGGACCAAGGTTGGGGAGGGGTTGGTGCCAGGGTCACAGCGACATTCCGAGTGTTCGCCTGACCGCCGCCCAGGCACCGGCCCCGCCCCGGCAGCTACCGCTCGGTTCCACCCCGGCCGCCACCGCACGACGTTGCATGGGCTTTTGTCTGCGCTTCGCGAAGTGACGTGGCCGCTCAGGCACGGCCCCCGCCCCGGCAGCGACGCGCTTGGTCCCGCCCCAGCCACCACCGCACGACGTTGCATGGGCTCTTGTCCGCGATTTGCGAAATCGACGCAGGCACCCAGGCACGGGCCCCGCGGCTGCTGGCCAGCCGCGTGACGCAAGCGGCTTTGTGCTCCCGCGCCGTGGAGCGTTCCACAGGATCTTTGTCGAGATTTGCGGATTCGCCGCGTTCGTCCCGATCAGGCGAGTTTTGGTCCCTTGCACGGCCCGGTGCCATCAGGCGGACGCGATGACGCAAGCAGTTTTGAGCGCCCGAGGGTCGCAGACAGTTGCAAGAGGTCGCTGTGCGTCATCACGAAAGGTCCGTCCCCCGCCGCCAGTGGGCCGAGCGGCCTCGCACCATGAACGCGCGCCAATGCGCGCCGGACGGCGGGACTGCGGCAACGCCACCACGCCGTCGAACCCGCCGCGCGCCCGCGGCGCGCCCGCGGCGCCATGAGATCCGTCTTCTCCATCCACGCAAGATGGGACCAAGCAGGCCAGCACCAATGGCGGTCGTCGGCCTCCACCTCGCCGTTCCAGCAGGTCAGCCGTTTAGCATCGCCAACCCCGCCACCAGCGCCTGGCGTTTGTCCAGGTTGAACCACTCGGTCTCATTCTGCAGCCGCGACAGCGCCTGCCAGACCTCCACCCAGGCGTCCGGCGAGCGCAGCGCGGCGATCCGCGCCTGCTCCGGGTCCGCCCGGCCGCGCACCGTCTCGCGCACCGCGGCGGCCAGGCCGGTGCGCAGCATGTCCATGAAGGTGGCGAACCCGCTCTCCCCCCGCAGCAGCGTGTCAGCCAGCGCATAGGCCCGCGTGCCCGGCAGGTCGGGCAGCGCGCCCAGCACCTCGTCTACCAGGGCGGCGATCTTCAGCCCCTCCGCCTCCGCCAGCTTCAGCGCTCGACCAGGAGAACCTTCCGCGAGCGTGATCAATCGCAAGCCCTCGTCGTCCGACAGGTCCGGCAGGTACCCGGCGAGCAACTCGGCCATCGCGGTGTGGTCCAGCGGGTCCAGCCGCAGGCGGCGGCAGCGGCTGCGGATCGTGGGCAGCAGCCGGCCGGGCGCGGCACAGCACAGGATCAGCATTGCGCGGGCAGGCGGTTCTTCCAGCACCTTCAGGATGGCGTTGGCCGCGGACGGGTTCATGTCCTCCGCCCCGTCGACAACGACGACACGCCAGCCGCCCTCGGCCGGGGTCAGGCTCATGAAGCCGCCGATCTTGCGGGCGTCATCTACCACGATCTGGGTGCGCTGGCGGCCAGTCTTCTCATTGACGCCAAGCTCGATGGTCTCCAGGTCGGCGTGCGAGCCGGTGGCGACGCGGCGGAACACCGGGTCGGCGGGATCCAGGGCGAGCGTTTCAGTCGAGGGCATCCCGGCCAGTAGCCGGCGGGCGAAGCGGAACGCGAGCGTGGCCTTGCCGACGCCGTCCGGCCCGGTGATCAGCCAGGCATGGTGCAGCCGCCCGGCACGCACCGCGTCCAGGATGGTGGCCTCGGCGGCCTGGTGGCCGAGCAACATTGGGTTGGCGCGCGGGGCGGGGGCGGGCATGGCGCGCAGTATAGCGCATGGAGCGGTGCCAGGGTTCGCCCCGGCGTTCGATATCGTCTCGGGCGAATGACACTGCTTCGGTCAGCGTACACCCGAACGTGCCGACCCCGAGGGTTGATGGCGCGGCAACCCGGCGCCACGACCTCTCGCTGGGCAGCAACAGCCGCCCCGAGCGGCTGGCGCTCGCCAATGCAGGCGGCGTCAGTCGGTGGACCAGGGCCACGCCCCGAAAGCACCATAACGAAATCGGCATGTAATCACTCCCTGATAAATCGGATGTGCAGCCGAACGAACCCCGGAGAATACGAATGAGGCGTTGGACGACACGGTACCTGGCGCCGGCCACGTGCCTGCTGGCCGGGTGCAACGAGCCGGCCGTGACGCTCAAGCCACCCGCATTCCAGGGCAGCGAAAATACCGTCCGGGACAGGAACGATGTGGCGGACCGCATCGCCGCGCAAATGGCGAACCTGGGATACCTGCCGGTACCTGGCCGACCGGAAACGCCAACTGCCCCGCTGCCGACTCCGATGGTCACCCGCGTGTTGGCCACGGATTCAGCCTTCATCCGCGAAGTGGCAGACGAACTGGCAAGCGACGTCCTGCAAAAGCGGCGGGATCATTGCACGCGCGCCCGGTGGCGCGACAGTGGTGAACCTCGACGTAAACTTCGTGCGCTGGGGTCCACGCGACAAATCGCCCGGTCTGCTCGGCACCACCGCCGCCGCTTTGTCGGTGCCGGGGATTGTGATCGGGTCGTCGCAGCCGATGTCGATATGGACCGCGGCGGATGCCGCCAGTTTCACCGCGCTCGGCGTCGGTGTGCTCGCAGATACCGCGCTCGCGATGACACCGACCATGAACGCCGAGGCCATTTGGCAAGCCAGCATCGTCACGAACGATCGGGTAATGATGATGCTCCAGGAACCGGTCTACCTCCGCGCAGCCGACATCCCGCTCTATGCCAAGGCCGCCAACCTGGCCCCAGCCGCGTCCTGGAGCGGCGAGGCACCGCTGGCCACGCGCGTCATCCGCTATGACCCCTGATCTGCAAGGCCGCATCATGAATAAACATTGGCGACGTTTTGCATTCCTGTTGCCGCTGATGCTGGCGCCTGGTGGATGCGTTAATGACGCTGACGCGCCGGCGACCAGCACAGTCACCATCGGCGCCACCCCATACGTCCGGGGCGATATCAGTACACTGACGTATCGTGCCGTCGATCTCATGCTCGCGGGGGCGCCCGAGGTCGGTGCCGGCACCCAGCTCGTCGTCGCGTCCATTTCCGACATCGAGCAGGTCGAGACCAGTTCCCCACTCGGGAACATCGTCTCCGACATGATCCGTACCCGCCTGGCGCAGGACGGACATACCTCGTCCGACATGCAGCTTCGCCGCGACGTGAACGTCAACAAGGGGCAAGGGGAATTCCTGCTCTCGCGCAACCCCCGTGCGCTCATGCCGCCGCCGAACGCGGCCGCGGTAGTGACCGGCACCTGCGCCACAAGCTCGCAGAAGGTTTAGGTCAGCCTGAAACTGATATCGGCGAGCGACGCACACATCATCTCATGCGCCGACTTCGTCGTGCCAATAACGGACGTCATCGGGCTACTGCCGCAAGGCAAAACCTGACAGCACGGTCGGCCGGACGAGCGAACCGATGCGAGTAATCGCCGCTGGCATTGCCGGATCGATTCTATTGTCCGGCGGTGCATCTGACATCGCAACTGCCAAGACCGTAGAACTGTTACGTTCGGGTTTTTGGACGGCATTTGGCGGAACAACCGGGGACGCCACGCCGGTATGTGGGCTCATGGCCAGTAGCGAGCAAGGCCGGGTTTTCGCCGTCATGTGGTTCAAGGGAGATGACCACTTGACCATTCAACTGTTCAAACCAGCTTGGACCGTACCGATAGGAATGCAGGTTGATATCGCCATCCGGTTTGACGATGCTGCTGCGTGGAGTGCCAAAGCGGTCGGCATGGGAAATCTTTCGACTGGCAGTGGAATCGAGTTCAAGGTGCCGATGGAGAATGTCGACAAATTCAGCGGCGAATTGCGCTACGCCAATACAATGACGCTGTGATTTCCGACAGGAACCGAAGCTCCGTGGACCGGTGATCTCCGTGGCAGCAATGGCGCTGTCTCGATGATGACAAACTGCATTCAAGATGTGAATAAGCAAGACGGCGCCGGCTCGACCAAACCCTCGGCAGGAAATGCACGGCCCGACGGCCAGGGCGCGTCGCAGCCCGACGTGCCGAAACCATCGACCCCCGCTCCTTCATCGCAAGTTGTGCCAATCTACTTGCTCCGACCGTCCGACCGGATCATCTAGTCCGGAACACCTCGCTTGGCTTCAGCCCATTCGTCCGATTCTCCATTTGGGTTAAGATCAACACCAAAACCATGCCGATTGCGAGGCTGCGGTATTGCGCTACCCTCCCCCCGAACTGGAGAGACGCCATGACCAACACCTACGAAGGTGGCTGCGCCTGCGGACACCTACGCTACAGCATGCGGTCCCCACCGATGTTCGTGCATTGCTGCCACTGCAAGGACTGCCAGCGGCAGACCGGCACGGCGTTCGTGCTGAACGCATTGATCGAGACGGATCGGATCGACCTGCGGTCCGGCGACCCTAAGCCGTACGTAATGCCCACCGATAGCGGCCAGCCACATACCGTTTTCCGCTGCCCCGATTGCGGCACCGCGATGTGGAGCGAATATGGCGGCCGGAAGGCGTTGCGCTTCGTCCGCGTCGGCACGCTCGACGATCCCCGGTCGCTGCCACCGGACGTGCATATCTATATTCGCTCGAAGCTGCCCTGGATCGCGCTGCCGGACGGCGTGCCCGCCTTCGAGGCGTATTACGACTCGCGAAAACTGTGGCCCGCCGCAAGCCTGGAGCGTCGCAAGGCAGCGCTCAGCTGAGAAAGGGCGACGCCGGCAACCCTGTGTCTGCCTGCCATACCCCGCCTGCGCGGGGTGCGTGGGACGCCAAGGCTTGCATCACGGCCCCCGCCAAGCGTATTTCAGTACAAATTGGCACTGAACAACGATGTGCGTGCGGACACAAGACCGTTAAGCGACTATGCTATGGTGTCCGCCGCGCAGGCACCTATGTCCGTTGCACGCAACCCACGGGAGGCCACGACCGCCAGGGCAATCCAGCTCGGCCAGACCGCGCCCGACTTCCAGTAAGACACCACCCGGGGCCGCATCAAGTTCCACGACTGGCTCGGCAACTCCTGGGGCGTCCTGTTCAGCCACCCGAAGGATTTTACCCCCGTCTGCACCACCGAACTCGCCGAGGTCGCCCGCCTGAAGGGCGAGGGGGACGCGCGCCATGTCAAGCCGATCGGCCTTTCCGTCGATCCCGCCGACAGCCACGGCAGGTGGGAGAAGGACATCGAGGAAACCCAGGGCCAGTCCCTCAACTTCCCGGTGATCGCCGGCCCGGACCGCAAGGTGTCCAACCTGTACGACATGGTGCACCCGCAGGCCGATCCCTCGATCACCGTGCGCAGCGTGTTCATCGTCGACCCAAACAAGAAAGTGCGGCTGATCCTGACCTATCCGCCCAGCACCGGTCGCAACTTCGCCGAGATTCTCCGAGTCATCGACAGCCTGCAGCTTACCGACGCGCACAAGGTGGCGACGCCGGTGAACTGGCAGGACGGCGACGACGTCATCATCGTCCCCAGCCTGTCCGACGCCGACGCCAAGGCGCGCTTCCCGGGTGGCTGGAAGACGCTGAAGCCTTATCTGCGCATGGTCGCTCAGCCGCCACTGCCGCGCTGAGCGCCGCGACGACCCCAAAACGATCACGGCACGGCTTCGGCGAGACTCCTAAGCAGCGCCAAGCCGTGCCGTCTCATCTGCGCCAAGACGCGACTTGATGCGTGCGTCAATCACATCCAGGTTCGCACCGACAACAATCGCCGAGGTCACAATCAGAGACGCGCAGCCTGCAATCAATCCCGCACGCTCGCATTCGGGTGACGCGCGACGAACCGCTTCTTCCGCGGTGATGCCGAACGCCCGCCGGGACAATTCCCCATCGAACCAGCACACCGGCCAGATGCGAAAGATGCTGTCTCGGCCGTCGATGTTCCGGCCGGTCTTGCGCGATTGCTGTCGCACGATCTCCCAGTCGGCCGCCCTGACCTTGGCGTCGGTCTCCACATGCCCCCGATACGACTCGAATATGGTGATCAATCGCGGCAGCGTCTCGATACAGAACGCGGCATAGTCGACTTTTTCGGTATCCAACCTGATGCGCAGCGTATCATCCGCTTTGGACACGTCTTTTGACAGGTATCCCGCAAACCGAGCCATATACACGACCTGTCCCGACAACCCGTCCCTCAGCGACTTTCTCAGATCGAGCGAACCGGTTTCGCCCTGTTCGAACGGCGCGTCCGCTGCGGTCTTGCCCTGCCCCCAGAAGCCAGGGACAGCGGC
>DASRQX010000076.1:0-36398 GCA_035696165.1 Acetobacteraceae bacterium
AGGGCACCTACAAGCTGTTCGGCATGGTGACCAACCGCAAAGACGCCGGCGATCAGGTGATCTGGTGGCTGCGCGAGCGCTGCGGCAAGAGCGAAGAAGTCCATTCGGTGATGAAGAGCGACCTCGCCGGTGGGCAACTGCCGTCCCGGTTGTTCGGTGCCAACGCTGCCTGGCGGGCCTTGATGATCCTGGCACATAACCTGAACACCGCGATGAAGCGGCTGGTGCTGGGCAAGCAATGGGCGACCAAACGGATGAAGGCGCTCCGATTCCGGCTGATCGGCTTGCCGGGCCGCGTGGTCAGCCATGCACGCAGGCTGATCATTCGCCTGGGCGCGGGCGCCGAAGCGCTGGCGACAATTGTCAACGCGCGCCAAGCGATCCGGGCGCTAGCATGCGGACCGGCCGGATGAACCGCCGCAGCCGATCTCATCGCATCCCCGCTTCCGCCACCAGCCACCCTCTCGGGAGGCCGCGATCCTCCTTGACCGCGGCTCAGACCTCGGACTCGCGGCGGTTGCATAACCTCATACCACGACTCGCCGCACGTGTTGGCGCGCTCGGAAGAAAGGCGATCCCGATGCTGCGCTGAGCCGGAATTGCCTTCTCGCCTGGAAATAAGCCCGCCGCTCGCCGCGTCCGCCAGTTTGTTCGGGAATCCTGGTGTCGTGGGCGACTTGCTTTGTGCGGTGCAGTCGCCTAAATTGGGAGTTCACCCTAGCGATATCTCTGGAGATGAGCGCATGGCGCGCGTCACTGTAGAAGACTGCGTCCAGAAGGTTCCCAACCGGTTCCAGCTCGTGTTGCTGGCGGCGCAGCGCGCGCGCAACCTGTCGCGCGGTGAGGAACTGACGGTCGATCGCGACAACGACAAGAACCCCGTTGTCGCACTGCGCGAGATCGCCGACGAGACCATTGAGCTCGACAAGATCGAGCAGGACCTGGTCAAGTCGCTGTCGCGCGCGCCGGAGCCCGAGCCGGCGGACGAGGAAGTGCTCGACCTGATCCCGACGGACCAGAACATCTTCGGCCTGCAGGACGTGGCCGCCGAGGAAGAGGCGGCGAACCTGCCGGCCGAGAGCGAGGAGATGTCGCCCGAAGACATCGAGGCGGCCATCGAGGCGGAGCTTGGCGGCCGGGCGCGCCGCTAGCGGCAGATGACCCAGGGCGCCCATGGACACGCGGTCCGGGCGCCCGCACACGCGCCTGACGGCCTCGCACAGACGAACTCCGCTGCTGCGGTGAAAGCCCCTGGCGTGCCTGCGCCTGGCCCAACTGCGCTCGGCTCAACTGCGCTCGGGCCGACAGCGGCCTCGCCGACGGCGCCTGGCCCAACTGCGACTGACCCAACAACACCCGGGCCGACTGGGCGCGCCGAAGGCGTCGTCCCTGGAGATGTGGCAACCGCCGACCGTCTCCGCCCCGCGGTCATTCGCCAGTTCGAGCTGACGGAGAAGGTGCACGGCTACGATCCGAAGGCGGATACCGCGCTGATCGACGCCGCCTACGTGCTGGCGGTGAAGGCGCACGGGGCGCAGAAGCGCGACAACGGCGAACCCTACATCACCCATCCCATCGCGGTGGCGGACATCCTGGCCGGCTACCGGCTGGATACGGCCTCCATCGCCACCGGCCTGCTGCACGACGTGATCGAGGACACCGCGGTCAAGCTGCCGGAACTCGCCGAGCGGTTCGGCAAGGAGATCGCCGGGCTGGTGGACGGCGTCACCAAGCTGACCCGGCTGGAGCTGCAATCGGATCGCACCAAGCAGGCGGAGAACTTCCGCAAGCTGGTGCTGGCGATGAGCCGCGATATCCGCGTGCTGCTGGTCAAACTCGCCGACCGACTGCACAACATGCGCACCCTGCATTTCGTGCAGGACGTCGAGCGGCGCAAGCGGATCGCCCGCGAAACGATGGAGATCTACGCGCCGCTGGCTGAGCGGATCGGCATGGACGCGGTGAAGACCGAGCTGCAGACGCTGGCCTTCGCGCAGCTTGAACCCGAAGCCTACGATACGATCCACGCGCGGCTGAACTTCCTGCGCGGCCAGGGTGCCGATGTGATCGAGGAGGTGCGCGACGAGCTGAAGCGCGTCTGCGAGCAATCCGGCGTGCACGTGATCGAGGTGACCGGGCGCGAGAAGTCGGCCTACTCGATCTGGGAGAAGATGCAGCGGCGCAACGTCGCATTCGAGCAGCTCTCCGACATCATGGCGTTCCGCGTGGTGGTGGCGAACAAGGAGGCCTGCTACGCCGCGCTGGGTGCGATTCATTCCGCCTATCAGGTAATTGCCGGGCGGTTCAAGGATTACATCTCGACACCGAAATCGAACGGCTACCAGTCGGTGCACACCGGGGTGACGCTGCGCGAGCCGCGCAACCAGAAGATCGAGGTGCAGATCCGCACGCAGGAGATGCACGACGTGGCGGAAAACGGCGTCGCCACGCACTGGCTGTACAAGGCGCCCGATGCCAAGGCCGACGGCAAGGAGGTGCACCAGTACCGCTGGGTGCAGGACCTGCTGGAAATCCTGGAAAACGCCGCGGCACCGGACGAGTTCCTGGAATACACCAAGCTGGAGCTGTACGAGGACCGGGTCTTCTGCTTCACCCCGAAGGGCGAGCTGATCCAGTTGCCGCGCGGCGCGACGCCGGTGGACTTCGCCTACGCCGTGCACAGCCAGGTTGGCGACGCCTGCGTCGGTGCAAAGATCAACGGCAAGCTGATGCCGTTGCGCTATCAGTTGCAGCACGGCGACCAGGTCGAGATCATGACCGCGCGCGGCGGCAAACCGTCGCCGCAATGGGAACGCTTCGTCGTCACCGGCAAGGCGCGCGCGCGGATCCGCCGCTTCGTGCACCAGCAGCAGCGCGAACAGCACCTGGATATCGGGCGTGCGGAACTGACCAAGGCGTTTCGGCAGGCCGGCGTCGACGGCTCGGCCAAGGTGCTGGAGCCAGCCGTGAAGGCGCTGAAGTTCGCCGGCATCGACGACCTGACTATCGCCGTCGGCAACGGCAACCTGAGTGCGCGCGATGTGGTGCACGCCGCCTATCCGGAGTTGCGTCAGACGCCGCGCGCCCCGCGCGTGGTGCCCGCGCTGCCGCAGCGGCCCGGCAAGCTGGCCGGGAAGGCCGACCACGGGATGGAGATCAACGGGCTGGTGCCCGGGATGGTGTATCATTTCGCCGGCTGCTGCCACGCTGTGCCGGGCGATGCCATCGTCGGTATCATCGCGACCGGGAAGGGCGTGACGATCCACGCGCGCGACTGCCCGACGCTGGAGGCGTTCGCCGCGACGCCGGAGCGCTTCATCGACGTAGACTGGAACCATGCCGCGTTGGCCCGGGAAGGCGCCGGGCACACCGCACGGGTCAGCGTGATCGCAGCGAACGAGCCAACCGCGGTGGCCGATGTGGCCAACGCGGTCAGCAAGCAAGACGGGTCCGTTGCGGCACTGAAAACGGCGAACCGCCAGCAGGATTTCATGGAGATCCTGCTGGACATCGACGTGCGCGACCTGGCGCATCTGGCGAAAGTCATCGCCGGCCTGCGGGCGCTGTCCACGGTCAAGGGCGTCGAGCGGGCAAAGGGGTAGTCGTCGATTTTCAGTCGCCAGTTGTCGGAAAGGCAGGGACGGGAGTTACTAGTCGTGTGTCGCTTTAGTCTGACAACTGACGTCTGAAAATTGACGACCATGATTTTAGGGCTTGGCTCCGATATCTGCGACATCCGCCGGATCGAGGCGGTTATCGCACAGCATGGCGACCGCTTCCTGCAGCGCGTGTTCACGCCGGTCGAGCGGGCGAGGGCAGGGCGGCGGACCGAGAAGATCCAGGCGGCGACTTACGCCAAACGTTTCGCGGCCAAGGAGGCGGCGGCGAAGGCGCTGGGCACGGGGTTCCGCAAGGGGGTCTTCTTCTCCGATCTTGGGGTGGTGAACCTGCCGGGCGGGCAGCCGACACTGCATATGACAGGGGGCGCGGCTGATCGGTTGGCCGCGATCACGCCGGCGGGGATGCGCGCGATGGTCGCTCTGACGATGACTGACGAATATCCCTATGCATTCGCGCAGGTGATCATTTCGGCGGTACCGCTCTAGCCGGGATTTCCCTTGCCGTTGCGGAATGATGCCGAAGGCCAATGTCGCTTGCCGAGGGGCACCTCATATGAGTTGTGCACGGCCGGCCATAGCGAGGAAGAATCGTTTCTTTCAGCCGTATGCGAGCACGACATCGAACGTCGTTGCCTTTGCGCCCGGTTCCTCGGGCACATCGCGCAGTGAAACGATCAGCGCATCCTTGCGGCGCGCGCTTTGTAACCAGGGGTCGCGATCGTTCCACTCATGGCCGGCAAAATACATCTGCGTCACAAGCTGTTCCCGCTTGCCGCTCACCTTGAAGTGGATGTGGGGCGGGCGCATCCGGCCGGGACCGGCGGGATAGGCCGCGGGGACCACGGTCTTGAAGCGGTAGCCTCCCTGCGCATCGGTGGTCGTGATCGCGAAACCGTCGAAATTCGGATCGAGCGGCGTCGGGTTGCTGTCGTTCGGATGTGCGTAGCGGCCCGCTGCGTTGGCTTGCCAGATTTCCACCTTCGCCCCCGGCACCGGGTCACCGGCGCCGGTCAGGACACGGCCGCTCAGGTGCAGCACGGTGCCCTGCGCGCGGCCCGACCGCGTCAGGTCACCGGTCAGCGTCGGCTCCTGCTGCACCGGGTAGAACGGGCCGAGGATCTGATCCGGCGTGCGCAGCAGTGCCGTCGGCACAACGACCACCTGCTCAACCATCGCCATGGCTCATCCTTTCACACGAAACCATTCGTCGGAACCGCTGGCCTACCCGGCAATCCATGTAGGCCAGCCGGCAGATCCTCAAGCGTTGATCGGGAACTTGCAGCTATCGATCAGCGGGTGCAACACGTCGGCGGGCGGCGAGGTGTGCACCAGCTTGTAGAGATCCCAGGGCCCCGTGCTCTCGGCCTTGGTCTTCACCTGGAACAGATAGGCGGGGAACACGCCACGGCCATCGGCGCGGATGCTCCCGTTGCCGAAGGCGTCGTCATCCGTCGGCATCGACTTCATCTTTGCGACCGTCGCCCGACCGCTCTTCAGGGCCTCGGCCGCCCCCATCGCCTGCGCGGCCTTCAGGTAGTGCAGCGTGATGGCGTACGAGCTGGCATGTGCCTGGTTCGGATAGTTGTTCGGGGCCTTCACGATCAACCGCTTGGTGAAGGCGCGGGTGCGGTCGTTCAGATCCCAATAGAACGTTTCAGTCGTAGTCAATCCGCCGCAGACCTCGAAGCCGAGCGAATGGACGTCGGTGATGAACAGCAGCAAGGGCGCGATCTTCATCGTCTTACTGAGCCCGAATTCGGCGGCCTGCTTGATGCAGTTCTGTGTGTCGAGCCCGGCATTTGCCAGCCCGAGCACCTTTGCTCCGCTGGCCTGTGCCTGGGTAAGATAGGACGAGAAATCGGTGGTGTCAGGGAACGGATATCGCAGATCGACCTTCACTTCCCCGCCGCCGGCCAGCACGACCTCCTTGGTCAGGTCCGCCAGCGACTGGCCGAAGGCGTAGTTCGCGGTGATGAAGGACCAGGACTTGTTGCCCTCCGCCATCAGCGCGCCGCCGGTGCTGTGCGCGTTCTCGTAGGTGTCGAAGCTCCAGACGATCGAGTTCGGACTGCACTGCTGCCAGGTCAACGCCGCCACGGTGGCCGAGGCGTTAAGCATTATCTTGTCCTTCTCCTTCGCCACCTGCGCCACTGCGAGCGCCACCGAGGAGGTCGGTACGTCGATCGTCGCGGCGACCCCCTGGTCGTACCATTGCCGTGCAATGGTCGAGGCCACGTCGGGTTTATTCTGGTGGTCGGCGCTGATCAGCTCAACATCGAAATTGATGTGCGGACGCATCTCGTCGATTGCCTGCTGTGCCGCGGCGACCGAGGTCGGACCGGTGTTGTCGCGATAGGTGCCGGACAGGTCGGTCAGCACACCGAGCTTGATGCTGGGCTTGCCCTGTGCGCGGGCGCGGATGATCGGGGTTGCGGACAACGCCGCCGCTCCCCCGAGTAGCAGGCGACGGGAAACAGGCATGAAGGCTCCTCCCAGGTGACGTTTCGTGATGCCGCGCTTTGCCGCGGGAGCGCGGGTTCGATGCCGCGCCGGCATTATGATGACATAACCCGGGGTCGCCAGCTAGGCGCCGCCAGTTGTCTCCCATTCAACGCCAGTGATTTACACCAGCCGGCGGAAGGTTTGGCCGTTCCCGTCATGGCCGGCCCCGGGGTCAAGCGCCCGAGGACAGGCGGAGCCTGCGCTTGGCGAAGGCCGAGGGGCCGGCCATCGACGCCTTGCCTTTGTGCAGCAAGCGAAGTCGTGGATGGCCGGCCTGCGCCGGCCATGACGGTGGCCAGTCACATGACGGTGGCCAGTCACATGACGGTGGAGAGTCAATCGTTTCGGCGCCTGGTATCAAAACTTCGGCGTCTTCGGGAACCCGTTCGGCGGCAGTCGTCCGGCCTGGGCGCGCTCGCCCAGCCAATCGCGAAGGTTCGTTTCGGTCCGCGTCTTGTCGCCCAGCCGCCACGTCAACCCCTCGGCGAGATGAAACACCCGCGCATCCGCCAGCCCGCCATCCTTGTAGCGCTGCAGGATCACCCCGGCACCGCGCATCATCTCCGGCACCTGATCCAGCGGAAACACCAGGAGCCTGCGGTTGACGCCAACCACCGCCAGGTGATCGCCGTCGGCCGGCACGCACACCGCCGCCTCCTCGCCGGGGCGCAGGTTCAGCACCTGTTTCCCGGTGCGCTTCTCCGCCGACAATTCCGTGCCCGGCACGACAAAGCCGCGCCCGACCGACGACGCCACCAGGTACTTTCCCCCGTCGTTCGCCACGAACAACGCCACCACATCGTCTTCGTTGGTCAACTCGGCCACCAGGCGCACCGGCTGCCCGTCACCGCGCCCGCGCGGCAGGTCGGCCGGCTTCAGCGTATAGGCACGCCCGTTGGTGCCGAACAGCGTCAGCCGATCCGTCGTCTGGCAGTGCAGCCGCAGCTTCAGCTTGTCGCCTTCCTTGAAGCGCAGCTCTGCATCCGGCTCGAGGTGACCCTTGAACGCACGGATCCAGCCCTTGTCCGACAGTACCACGGTCAGCGGCTCGCGCTCGACGAAGCCCTCGGTCGAGACCTCGACCGCAAGCGGCGCCGCGCCAAGCTCGGTGCGCCGCGTGCCCAGTTTGCCGCCGCCGAACTTGCCGCGTGTTGCCTCCAGTTCCTCGACGATACGGTCCCAGCGTTGCCCCTCGTCCTTGAGCAGCCCCTGCATGTCGCGCCGCTCCTTGGTCAGGCCGCGGTGCTCTTTGCGGATCTCCATCTCCTCCAGCTTGCGCAACGAGCGCAGGCGCATGTTGAGGATGGCCTCGGCCTGTACGTCGGACAGCGAGAAGCGGGCCATCAGCCGCGGCTTGGGTTCGTCCTCCTCGCGGATGATGCGGATCACCTCGTCGAGGTTGAGGTAGACCAGCAGATAGCCGTCCAGCACCTCGATCCGCCGCTCGATCGCCGCCAGGCGATGGCGGGTGCGGCGCACCAGCACCTCGTGGCGATGATCGAGCCAGGCGCGCAGCACCTCGACCAGCGACATCACGCGCGGCGTGCGGCTGGCGTCCAGCACGTTCATGTTGAGGGGGAAACGGCTCTCCAGCGCGGTGGCACGGAACATCGTTTCCATCAGCACCTCGGGCTCGACGCCCCTGGTCCGCGGTTCCAGCACCAGGCGCACCTCCTCGGTGCTTTCGTCGCGCACATCGCCCAGAAGCGGCAGTTTTTTCTCTTCCAGGAGCTGGGCGATCTGCTCGACCAGCTTCGCCTTTGGGACCTGGTAGGGGATCTCGGTGACGACGATCTGCCAGGCGCCGTATTTTCCCCGCTCCACCGCCCATTTGGCTCGCAGACGGAAACCGCCGCGGCCGGTTTCATAGGCACTCAGCAGTGCCGCGCTGTCCTCGGCCAGCACGCCGCCGGTGGGAAAATCCGGTCCCGGCATATGGTGCAGCAGGTCGGCGATCGTTGCGTTCGGATGGCGGATCAGGTGGATCGCCGCGGCGCACACCTCGCCCGCGTTGTGCGGCGGGATCGAGGTTGCCATGCCGACCGCGATCCCGGCCGCACCGTTCGCCAGCAGATTCGGAAACGCACCGGGCAGGACGACCGGTTCGGATTCCTCGCCGTCGTAGGTCGGACGGAAATCCACCGTGTCGTCATCGATGCCCACCAGCATCGCGGCGGCGACCTGGGTCAGCCGCGCCTCGGTGTAGCGCATCGCGGCGGGGTTATCGCCGTCAATGTTGCCGAAGTTGCCCTGGCCTTCGACCAGCGGGAAGCGCGCGGCGAAATCCTGCGCCATCCGCACCATGGCATCGTAGATCGAGGCATCGCCGTGCGGGTGGTATTTGCCCATCACGTCGCCGACCACACGGGCGCATTTCTTGAAGCCGGCGGCGGGGTCCAGGCGCAACTGGTGCATGGCGTAGATCAGCCGCCGGTGCACCGGCTTCAGCCCGTCGCGCACATCCGGCAGCGAGCGCGACATGATGGTGGACAGCGCATAGGCCAGGTAGCGCTCGGACAGGGCGTCCGAGAGATTGGTGTCCTCGATGCGACCGATCAGGTCATCCGGCATTCTTGGTCTCCGGTTCGGTGCTGGTCGACGCCCCGCTTTCCGAGTCGGCAGCGCCCGACTCGGCGGCTAGCGCCGTGACGCGGTCGTATAGCATCCGCCGCGCGGCGGGCAGCGGACGGTGATGATGGCCAAAAGCGTCGCGCGCCAGGAAATGCCCGGTCAGCGTCAGGCCGTCTTGCCAGTCGGCTGCCGTGCCGGTGTCGCCGTCGACCAGGAAGCCGGGCAGGCGCAGCAGGCGCCCTGCCCAGGCCCCAGCCGCTGCCCGCGTCACCGCCCGGCCGGTGCGCGGCGAGACATAAGCAAGGCCCGCGGTTTCCCCGGTGACGGCGCAGGCGCTCAGGTCGAGGCCGTAGCCGAGCTCGGCCAGCAGCAGCGTCTCCCACCGGACAAGCTCGGCCAGCATCGCGGGTTCCTGCGACAACCGGGCGATGAATTGCAGCAGGCCGAGGAAGACGCGGGGGAGCGGCTCGCGCTCGGGCAGCGCGCCTTCGGCGACGGCGCAGGCGGACGACAGCATCGCCAGCGCCAGCGGATCGTCCAATGCCAGCGCTGCGGCGGGGTGCACCAGCTCGGCCGAGAAGCTGCCAAGCTGCTCCGCCAGCCGTGCGACCCAGCGCGCCTGCACAAGGTTGCCGGCCTGCCAGACAGCCGCCCCGGTGCGCCCGGCCGCGCCGCGCGCGAGGCCACGGTGCAGGCCGTGCTCCTCGGTCATCACACTGGCGACCGCGTCGCCCTCGTTGTACGGGCGCGCGTCGAGCACGATCGCGGGCGCATCCCAATCCATCTAAAGGGTGGCCATCTCAGAGGGGGGCCATGTCTTGGTGAGCCATTCACGACGGGTCCCGACGCACCTGCGTCAGGGACGAATTACAGCCAGTGGAACCCGTGCGCCATGTTCATGCGATGGGCTGCATGCCCGCACGCAATTCGATCCGCGCTGCCGTCCGCGCAACGCGGGAACGGAAGCCCGGTTCTACTACCGAGGCAGGCCGGCGCCCTTCGTCTCCCGCCCGAAAACAACCGCGATAACGCTGAACACCGCGAAGCACGTCATCACCGCCGTTACCTTGTTGAAGCTGCCGCCGAACGCCCCAACCATCAGGCCGGCCACCAGCGGTCCGAAACTGGTGACCACCCGCGCCGAGCCGGTGCAGAATCCCACCGCGGTCGAGCGGATATGGGTCGGGAACAGTTCCGGCAGATAGATCGCGAACCCCGAGAACGTTCCGAATACGAAGAAGCCGAATACCGGCAGAACGAACGGATACCACGGATAGTACGTATCGAGACCGAGATACAACGTCAGGCCGGCCGCGATGGTTCCCACGCTGTAGAGCGCGATGATCGCGCGGCGCCCGATCACATCCGCGGCGAACCCGAAACAAATATAGCCGGCGATGCCACCGACGCTCCACACCATCATGCCGGTACTCACGAACGGCACTGCGGCAGCCCCGACGGCGCCGCTTTTCTGGATCATCAGCGACAGGATGGTCGGCAGCCAGATGTTCGAGGTCCAGATCGCCAGCAGCGAGCCAACCCCGAACAGCATTCCCACGATCGTGTTGTGGCGGTGCTCGGGCGTGAAAAGCTGCAGCGGAACGAAACGCATGAACTCGCGATCGCTGTCCGCCATGCGCCGACCGGCAGCGACCGCCAGGCGCCGTTCGCGCACCGCCTCGAACCGCTCGGGTTCCATCATGCGCCGCCGCATCACGCCGATCAGGATGGCCGGCACCACGCCGACGAAGAACACCATGCGCCAGCCGTAGCCGCCGAGCAGCCCATAGGCCCATGCACCCAGGAAGGTGCCGAGCGCGCCGCCGGTCATCATGCAGCCGGCGATCTTCGCCCGATGGCGTTCGTCAAGCACCTCGGCCAGCAGCGGAATGCCGACCATCAGTTCCGCGCCGGTGCCGAGGCCGGCGATGAAGCGGTACACCGCGAAATCCCAGATGCCGTGCGAGATGCCCTGCAGCGCGGTGAACATGCTGTAGAGCAGGATGCTGAACGCGAGCGCGCGCACACGGCCGATGTAATCGGCAAGGATGCCGAAGATGAAGCCGCCGAAGGCCCAGCCGAGCAGGCCCATCATGCTGAGAATACCGCCCAGGCTGCCGATCCGGCTGAGCGGAGGATTGCCGCCCAGCAACTCGGTCAGGGCAGGACGCAGCACCAGCGAGTAGAGACCGAAATCCGCCGAATCCAGTGTCCAGCCGAGCCAAACCACGAGAAACACGAACCATTGATAGCGACTGACCGACCGCAATCCGTCAAGCCGTGCCGCGGTCACGCCGGTTCCGTTGTCCATCGACGCCCCCCCTGTGAAGACGCGAACCGGTATCCGTTCGGGGGAGTGGCGAGGCCGCACGCCGAAGTGCGGGACGCAGCGAATGCCACTGCCCCTCGCCTGCGCGCTTGCCGGCACAACATCGACGCCTGCGTCACACGGAGGCGGGTCGGCTCGTCGTCGGCAAAAACATCGAACATCAAGCAAACCACCGGGTATCCCGGGTCGGGTGGAGCGTCAAGCAGCATGACGCCGTCGGATGACACGGAAGCAACAGCGTCAGGTGGGCAGTCTTTCAGGCGCGACTTCGCAGTACTGTCACGCCGCGGCCGCCTGATTCTCGCAATACTGACGATCGAGCGAGAGATTTGAGGCGGTTTCGGTTCCATCAGGGAGGATCGACATGGCTCGCCCAGCACACACCCGCAAGCGGAAGGCCCCGCCGCACTCCGAAGCGATCGACAATACCGGGCCGACAGGGCTCGACCGTCCGGGCTTCGCGCAGCCTCAGCCGACCGCCGACCCGACAAAGTTCGAGGTCAAGCATCCGTCCGACAACCCGGCCTACAAGCGGATCGATGAACTCAACCGGGAGCACAAGCTTGCCCCGATGCCGTTCCCGCCGCCACGCGGCCTGCCGGAGCCGCGGCTGACCCTCGCCGCGGTGCTGGGCGACAACGAGGCGGCGGTGCAGCGCCGCGTTGCAACGAACGGCCAGCTTGTGTTCCACGCCGTCGGCGACACCGGCAGCACGCGCGGACCGGAGAGCCAGAACCTGGTCGCCGACAAGCTGGTCGGCGATTTCGACGAGGCGGACGCGAAGAACTTGCCGGTCTTCTTCTTCCACCTCGGCGACGTCATCTACAGTTTCGGTGAGGGGCAATACTACTACGACCAGTTCTACGAACCCTACCGCGACTATCCCGCGCCGATTGTGGCGCTTGCCGGCAATCACGACGGTATGGTGGCGCCCGGCACCAATGTGACGACGCTGGCGGCGTTCCTGGAAAACTTCTGCGCGACCGAGTTCGAGGTAACCCCGGAGGCCGGCGGCCTGTCGCGCACGGCACAGATCCAGCCCGGCGTTTTTTACACCTTCGAGGCGCCGTTGCTGCGCATTCTCGCGCTGTATAGCAACACGCTGGAGGACCCTGGGGTGATCGCCGACGACGGTATTGGCAACTCCCAACTCGACTACTTGACGGCGGCGTTCGGCCGCGTGAAGTCCGAAGGCTTCGACGGCGCGCTGATCCTCGCCCACCACCACCCGGCCTACACCGCCGGCAGCAAGCATGGCTGGAGCGAGCAGATGCTCTCGCAGATCGATGCGATCTGCAACCAAACCGGCGTGTGGCCGCATGCCGTGTTGTCCGCGCATGCGCACAATTACCAGCGGTTTACCCGCCAACATGGGCAGACGCAGATCCCTTACATCATCTGCGGCAACGGCGGCCACGGGCTGGCGAAGCTGTCGCGCGTAAAGGGAACGCCGCTGCGCACCCCGCAGGCGCTGCAGGTGACCGGGCACGCCGACAAGGTGACCCTGGAGAGCTATGACGACCAGGGCTACGGCTATCTGCGCGTCGTGGTCACCGCATCGCAGTTGCATATCGAATATCATCCGGCGAGCGACGGCGACGCGGCGAAGACGCCGGACGACTCGGTTACGGTCGACCTGGCCTCGCGCAAGCTGGTCCACTTCAACGGTTGACGAGGCACCGAGACAGCGCCGACGCGCTGGGACCCGGCCGCGCGCAGTACCTGGTGTGTTGGCGCGACGCACGACGCCTACTGATGGCGATGTTGGGGCGCGGCGGGGACAGTGCCAGCGCGTCGTCGACCGCGTTGCCAGTCGGGTTTCCCGGTAATGCGGAGATGCAGAAATCGCGAAGATGGCAAGGCAGTGGCTGTGCTCCACACGGAGCGCATCTGCGCTCCCTGCAGTCGCCGTCGTAGACCAACTCGATCTGTGCCTGAACCAACGTGCCGGTGCACACCGTGCAGTTCGCCCATGCGCACAACGATCCTCGGTTCACGCGGCCGCACGGAGCGGCGCGGCCCCCGACGTTCTCAACCAGGCGGCGTTATGCCGCGCGCGCGTCGCATCGCCGGCAAGCGGTTCCCAAGCAGCACCACGCTGAGCAGTAGAAGCCCTGTAATGGTGGTGCTGACGACAAGCCCAAGATTCAGCCCACCCTTCCCGGCGAGGAAGTCGGCCAGATTGGTTCCAGCGGTGCGGACGACCACGATCGCCAGCCAATAGACAAGCTTGGTCTTGAGTTCTGCTCGGCTTCTGAGGACGAGCACTACCGCCAGGATGGTCGAGAATATGACCGCCGATTGCGCCAAGCCCAGACCGCCGGCAGCAAAGTCGCCAAGAGCCGTGCCCAGCGTGCCGGCGGTCAACATCGCCGCCCAATATCGGGTATCCGTCGCAGGTAGGCCCTGCGGCGCGGTTTGGCGCCCGTTCGCCGTTGGCGGGGCGGAGGATGCGCGTCCGGTGAACAGGATCAGCAAAAGAAGCGTGCCAAGGCCCGCGAGCACCCGTCGGTAGCTCAGGTGCAAATCGTGCGTAGCGAGATCGGCCAGATTGGTCGCCGCCGTCCTGAGGGTAACGATTGCGAGCCAGTAGTAGGCGTCGGTCCCCGAGCGCGTTCGCCGCTCCAATAGCAGAATGACCGTAAATATGGCTGCCAGCAGCGGCAATCCGCGCATATGTCCCAAGCCCAGGATATGGGAGACGAAGTCACCCGTATTGGCGCCGAACACGCTGGCAAGCGAGATCGCGACCCAGTAGCGCGCGTCGAGCGCGGGGACGTTCCTGATGTGCATGCCGTAATCTCGACCTGTGAAAGCGGAAAATGTATGACGTTCGTGTTGCGGTGACCGCCGGATATGGGGGGCGCAATACGAAGTGCGCCAGTGCGTCATCGTTGGTGCCACAGGCTGCGTTTTTTGGCAATACAGGGGCGCAGGGATCGCAAGGATCGCCGAGGAAGAACAATGCGCTCGGCGCGACGTACATTCACCGCCTTCTCTGCGATCCCTGCGCTCTCTGTGCCCGTGCGACAAAAACGACCTCCCGAGCCGGGACCTGGGTCAACCCCGCCCGCCAACCCGTCAGTGTTCACCCCATGTGGCGGGCGCCGACGCGCTGATGCATCGTGCTGAACCGATCGCCGCCCATCGGCACGAGCGACTGCACGCTTGTAGTTTATCCGCAACAAGTCCTGTACTAGAACGTTGCTTCAACCCGACGCCGATATCCTGACAACATCAGCGTCAAAAATCCAGGTCAGCGCGCATCCTCCAATCCAATCGCGCGCAGCCGCGCTGTCTCCTCATCCCAGCCGGCGCGTTCCTTCACATTCAGGAATAGATGCACCTTGCGCTCGAACAGTTCGGACAGCGTCGCGCGTGCTCGCGCGCCGATCGTCTTGATCCGCGCACCACCATTGCCGATCAGGATCCCCTTGTGCCCTGGCCGCGTGACGTAGATCGTTGCATCTATGCGCACCGAGCCGTCCTTGCCTTCGCGCCACGTCTCGGTCTCGACGGTCGTTGCGTACGGAACTTCCTCGTGTGTCTGCAGGAAGATCTGCTCGCGCACGATTTCCGCCGCCAGCAGCCGGTCGGGCAGGTCCGTCAGATCGTCATCGGGATAAAGATGCGGCCCTTCCGGCATAGCGATGGCAAGCGCATCCATCAATGTGTTGAGCCCATCCCCATTCGACGCGCTGACCATGTAGGTCGCCTCGAACGGCGCCAGCACCGATAGCGTGGCGGTCATCGGCAGCAGCCGGGTTACCGGCACCAGATCGATCTTGTTAAGCACCAGCCAGCAGCGCCGCCCGGTTTCGCGCAACCGCTCGGCGATGGCGCGCGTTTCCGCGCTCGCACCTCCCTTGGCGTCGACCAGTAGCAGCACGAGATCGGCATCCTGCGCGCCACCCCAGGCCGCCGCCACCATGGCGCGATCCAACCGTCGGCGCGGGCGGAAAATGCCCGGTGTGTCCACCAGCAGGATCTGGCTGTCGCCGCGCGGCAGGATGCCAAGGATGCGAAACCGCGTGGTCTGTGCCTTCGGCGAAACGATCGACAGCCTGGCGCCCGTCAGCCGATTTAGCAGCGTCGACTTCCCGGCGTTCGGCGCCCCTACAATCGCCACGAAGCCGCAGCGCGAGGTCACGCCCCGAGGGCCCGCAGCAGCGCCTCGGCGGCAAGCTGCTCCGCGGCACGCTTGCTGCCGGCAGTACCGATGCCGGTAAACTCACCGGCCGAAACCGTCACCTCGAACACCGGTGCATGTGGCGGTCCGGAGCGCGTTGTCACCTGATAGTCCGGCAGGCCGAGGCTGCGTGCCTGCACCCATTCCTGCAGCGTCGTCTTGGGATCCTTCGGCGGCTCGGTCTGCGCTGTCATCACGCCGTCCCAGGCGCGGCGGATGAACGCCCGTGCGCGGTCCAGCCCGGCGTCGAGATACAGCGCGCCCAGTGCCGCCTCCAGCGCGTCGGCCAGCACCGTGCCTCGCCGCCGGACCCCGGCCCGCGCTTCACCCGGCGACACGTTCAGCACCGCCCCCAGCCCAATCGTGTCCGCCACCTCGGCCAGCACCGGCTGCGAGACCAGCAATGCCAGCCGTCGTCCAAGATCCCCCTCCTGCTCGTGCGGGAAGCGCTCGATCAGCCACTCCGCCATCAACAGCCCGAGCACCCGGTCGCCAATGAACTCCAGCCGCTCGTTGGATCCGGTGCCTCGCGCGCCGGGACGCGTCGCGGACCGGTGGGTCATCGCCTCACGCAGCAGGCCGGGACGGGAGAAGCGATGGCCTAGAATGCTCTCGATTGATTCTTGCAGCGGGGGTGATTGCTGCTGCGGCGATTGATCAAGCGGAAGTGATTGCTGCAAGGCGGGTGATTGAGCCAATGTTGGCGGTTCACCCAAAGCCGGCGGTTCGTTCATCGCCGGCGCGCGCTCAACGGGGCGTCCCCAAGGGCAGACGTGTGCTCAATGGATCGGTCGCATCAGTCGGCTCCAGCGAATTTCGAACGGCCATTCCCAGATTTCCCACCAGGGATACTCGGCATCCACTGAGAAGAACAGAATTTCCGCGCGACCGACCAGGTTCTCCACCGGAACGAACCCAACTCCGTTCATGAAACGGCTGTCCGCCGAGTTGTCGCGGTTGTCGCCCATCGCAAATACATGGTCCGGCGGCACCAGGTACTCAGGCGTGTTGTTCATCTCGCCCTCGTCGGTCGCCTTCAGGATGTAGTGTTGCACCCCACCCGGCAGTGTCTCCAGATAACGGCGCAGCACCATGTGGATGCCGCTGTCATCGGTGATGTAATCGCCCGCCGGCTCCCGCGGGACCAGTTCGCCATTGATGTAGAGCTGGCCCTGCTTGACCTGGATCCGGTCGCCCGGCAGGCCGACGATCCGCTTGATGTAGTCGGTCGTATCGTCGCGTGGGTATTTGAACACCGCCACATCGCCCCGGTGCGGCAACCGCCCGAAGATGCGTCCCGAGAACATGTCAGGCGAGAACGGCAGCGAGAAATGGGAGTAGCCGTAGCTGAATTTCGACACGAACAGATAGTCCCCGACGAGTAGCGTGGGGATCATGCTACCGGACGGGATGTTGAAAGGCTCGTAGGCGAAGGTGCGAATGCCGACCGCAATCAGCCCGGCGTAGACAATCGTCTTGATGTTCTCGGCCCATCCGCCAGCTTTGCGTTTTGCCTTGGTGATCGCCATGGACAATTCCAAAAATGCGGCCGGATCAAGCCCATGCCGCCCAGGGCTGTCAAGCGCGTGGAGAAAATGTCACCCCCGATCAGATGGGCGAAGCAAGGTCAGGGCTCTGCCCTGAAACCTGCCAAGGGGCTTTGCCCACTGGACCCCCACCAGAGACTCCGCCCTTGGCGGGGTTCCAAGGGGCGGCGCCCCTTGGTGGGGTCCGGGGCAAAGCCCCGGACTTGCTTCCTTCAGGCGGTCGCCTTTGCCGCGTACTTCCCGCCGGTCTGCGGCGTCGGCGTATCGAACCCCTGGTTCTGCCGATCCAGCCGTGTCTCGCGCGACCAGGTGCGCTTCAGTTCATCGCGCACCTTGATCGTCAGCCGCCCCAGGCCCTCCGTCTCCAACTCCACGGTATCGCCGTCCATGAACGCGGACAGCCCCCGATGGTTGGTGCCGGTGGCCAGGATGTCGCCCGGCTCCAGCGTGTGGATCGAGCTGACCCACTCGATGCAGCGCGGGATTTTGTGCGCCATGTCGTCGGTGTTGAAGTTCTGCTTCACCTCGCTATTGACCCACAGCTTCACCTGGAGCTTGTGAGGGTCGGGGACCTCATCGGCGGTGACGATGAACGGACCGATCGGGCAGAACGTGTCGCGCGACTTCATCTGGAAGAACACGTTGCCGGGCGGAGGCAGGCCGCGCGCAGAGCCATCGATGAAGTTGACGTAGCCGAACACGTAGCTCATCGCGTCGGCGGCGCTGACCTTGCTGGCGCGCTTGCCGATCACCACGGCGATCTCCGCCTCGCCCTCGAAGATCGTTGCGGGCACGTCGGGCAGCACCATGGTCTCGCCCGGGCCGATGATTGCGGTCGGCGCCTTGTGGAACGCATTCAGCGGCGCGGGAGCCGACCGCGTGCCGTCCTCCATGTAATTCACCGCCATGCAGGCGATATTGCCCGGCTTGGGCAATGGCGCGCGCAATTGCACACCGGCGAGCGGCACCGGCTTGCCCGCGGCGGCCGCGGCGTCGAGCTTGCCACGCCAGGCGGCGAAGTGCCCGATCAGCCCGCTGATCAGGCTGCCCGGGCCGGTGTGTGGGATGTCGCGCACGATGGCGGAGACATCGACGATGCCGTCGTCCTTCACCACACCCAGTTTGTAGTCGTCGAAGAAGGCCAGTTTCATGGCGGTGTCTCTCCGGTGTGGTGTTTGTTCAGTCGATGGGAACAAAAATGGAATGGCGGAGCTTGCCGCCGATGGATTTCGACAGATGGCCCTTGCCGGTGATGTCCTCGACCAGGATTACTTCGCCGGCGCCGATCGTGCGGGCCTCGCCGTCGCTGGCGGTGATCTGCACGCCGGCGTCGAGGTTGATGATATACTGCCGGCGCGGTGCCGGGTGCCAGTCCAGGTCGTAGTCGCCTGAGGTCTCACGGAAGATGATGCCGGTGGCCGGCAGCCGCTTGGTGAGTTTGCTGGCGTTGCGGGTCTCGACCCACTCCACCTCGATGTCGCGGAAGTGGGATTGGCCGTCGGCGTCGGTGTAAAGATTATGGATACGCATGTGCGGGTTGTCCTTCCCCCCGTTGGACGATGTGGTTGGCGGGAAGTGTACCGGCTGTGCGACGGAAGGGACAGAGGGGCCATGCCGACCATCCGCCGAGCCATCGCCGCCGACGTGCCAGCGATCGGGCGCATTGTACACGATGCCTATGTGAAATATGTCGATCGCATCGGCAAGCAACCCGGGCCGATGCTGGATGATTACGCGGCACGGGTCGCGGCGGGCGAGGTATCCGTGTGCGCCGAGGGCGACGACATCGCCGGGATCCTGGTGCTGGAACCGGCGCCGGATCATCTGCTGCTGGACAATATCGCAGTGGCGCCGTCGTGGCAGGGCAGGGGGGTGGGGCGGCTTCTGCTGGATTTCGCCGATGCCGAGGCGCGGCGGGCCGGCTATGCCGAGCTGCGTCTATACACGCATGTGTTGATGCACGAGAACATTGCACTGTACTCGCGTCTGGGTTGGCAGGAATACGGGCGCGGTGAGCAGGCCGGGTTTCACCGCGTGTTCATGCGCAAGCCGGTATAGCGCCGGTCTCGCACTTTTGTGGTTGCTGGCGCGGCGAGGCGAGAACCAGCCGCACCTTCCGGTCCGCTTACGGCGGTCACAACGACTCGCCGCAGGTCGTCGATATTTCCAACTCGCCGAGGCCGGAGTACAACGCGGCTGGTTCGGGATTTGACGCGCGACGTGCATCTGGATCGTCGTCCACATTCGGAAAGGCGAGAGAATGGCAAAACCAGCTCAAACGACGCCACCACCGGACGCGGCGGCGCGGCGCGGGGTGACAGCGGTCGTGAGTTATGCGGTCGGGAAATTGCCGCACTTCGACGCGGTGTTCTACAATGCAGCGCGGTCCGGGGTGACGAAAATCTCCGAGCTCATGGTCCCGCCGCGCGACGCGAGGGCGTTCAGCGTGCCCGCGGGTCATTTCTTCCGCATCGTCAGCGTAGAGGGCCCGCAAGTCGGCGACCTCAATCTGTGGAACGCGCACGACCTGTCGGAGCGGTTCTTCAGCGGCAAGACGCGAGCGCTGCACGCGACGCATGTCAGCACCGGCGACCGGCTCTGGAGCACTTTGCCGAGCCTGCGTCCGATGGCGACCATCACCCACGACACGCTGGACTGGTACGGCTGGGATGACGACGGTGGAGGTGTGCACGACGTCATCGGCACCCGATGCGATCCCTACACCAACATGCTGTTGAAGGGGACCGAGTACCATCACTGCTGCCACTCAAATTTGACACGAGCCCTCGCGGCAGAGCGGAACATTCCGCTGGCGCAAGCCGAACCACTTGTCCACGACGTGGTGAACGTCTTCATGTGCACCGGGTTCATGCGCGATACGCACCAATACTTCATGAAGGCAAGTCCGGTGCGACCCGGCGATTTCATCGAGTTGTTCGCCGAGATCGACTTGCTGGGTGCACTGTCGGCATGTCCGGGGGGCGATTGCAGCGCCAGCCACTCCGACGACGGCGCCAGGTGCTATCCGCTGAAGGTCGAGATTTATCGCCCGACGGATGGCGCGCTCGCCGGGTGGCAGTCGCCACCCCCGAACCGATATTCTCGGACCCACGGGATCGCGTGAGGCACGCTAGCGGTCTCGCGGTGGGGGCGGCTTGACCGGCCAGCGTGGCGCAAATGCGGCAGCGCGAATGCTGCTAATATCGATCTCGGGCATTGGCACGCTCAATGTGCGCAGCACCGCATTGGCGAGTTCGTTGTAACGATCGAAGTTCCGCCGCAAACGGCTACGCCAGACCGGCATGCCGCCATTGCGTGCAACTCGAACGCTGACTCGCGCGCGTCGAGGGCCGATGACACATGATCCCATGCCAACTGCAGCAATGCCGATCGCTGCAACGGGGTATATCCGCCGCCACCGAAGGATTCTTCAAGGCCGGCGGCAACGCCCGGGGCGCCAAGATCGTGGTCGGTGGACGCCACGACCAGAGACAAGCCCGGAATGATGCGAAGGATCTCGCTCATGGCTGGCGCGCCTTCAGCGTGGCGATGATGCCGACCGCGAGATGGCCATGATTAGGGTGGCAATAGCCTTCCCGCGTGAACTGCGGATCGTGTTCGGCCGCGGTCTGGCAACTCCGTATGGTCTGCACGTCGGTGATCAGATCGAGCAGGTAGTCGATGGTCGTTTCGTGTTCCGTCAGCCCCATGGCATGCGTGCAGGCAAGCGCCCGGCCGAGGGTGAACTCTGCTTTCGACAGCCAGCAATAGAGCTGGTGCCAAAGCAGCCACCGCGCGATCGGTTCGGGCGAAACGTCCAGCAAGAAGACGCGCTCCCATGGGATGAACACCTCGTCCAGCCACATCTGGCCGTCGAGTGCGTCGTAGCGGCTGGACAGTGGCGCGGCGAAGGGGTTGGCAGCGCGCACAGCGGGTTTGCGGCACACCGTCGTGACGCCTGGTGCGCCGACCGGTACGATGAACGTTGCGCGATGCTCACCGATTTCGATCCCGGTCCGCCCGCCGATGAACACGTCCTCGGCGAAGGCGGGACTAGTGTGCATGCCGATCTTGCCGCTGATCACCAGGCCGGCGTTGGTCTCCTTGGTGATACGGAACGTGGCGCGCTCGCGCGGATCGTCGCGCAGGCGATAGCCGATCGTCGCGCCACCGCCGGAGAACGTCAGGAAGCGCCCGGTGCGCACGATCAACTCGCGATAGGGGGTGGCATCGGCGATCTGCCTGGCCGAAACGTCGCGGTCCTGCACGGCGGCAAGAATGCCAAGCGAAATGAGATGGCCGTAGGCAGGCGTGTGGGTGATGTTGCCGGCACTGAGGCATGTCGTGACGTAAAAGCAACGGCCCATGCGAACAAGGTCGTCCGCGTTGCGTGGCAAGTCGTAGGCGAGCGGAGTACCGTTGCCGGCGGCGGCGTTGGTGAGCACGACGTCCGCCCAGGCAGGATCGGCGAGGCGGTCGTACCACGCGACGTATTCCTCCACCATGGCGCGCGTCGCGGGATGCGCGGCAAGGTCGTCGATCAAGCCCTCGCCTATCACCCAGACTCTGCGGCCGTGGCGCGGGGACTGACGGTAGTCGGCACCGCTTTGCATTGGCTGGGCCTCCCGCTGGTCGTGATTATACCTATCGCCGAAAGTCCCGACTCTCCACTCGTCATGGCCGGCGAAGGCCGGCCGTCCACGACTTTCCTTCTCGCAGCAGGCAAAGTCGTGGTTGGCTGGCCTTCGCCGGCCATGACGGGGGTGGGCAGCGTACGTCAATACTTTCGGCCGCTGGTATTGCTACGCAGGATATCACGGCATTACCGGCAATTGCCCAGCCGCCAACTACGAACCCCGCTCCTGTGCCTCCCTCGGACGCGGGTGCGCCCGAGGGAGGGGGGTGTCAGGTCGCGCTGGGGACGGCGTCCGTGAAGCCGGTGACGGCGCCCAGGCGGCCGTCACTGGCCAGCACCGCGAAGTCGGTGCCGCCGAAGAACAGCGGCGCCTCCGGCACACCGCCAGCAGTCCAACTGAACCGCAGCCGATCGTGGTGCACCTCGATCCCGCTTGACAGGCGGAACCGGTATCCGGGGAAGCGCTGCTGCACGGTTGCGATCATCGCGTTGATCGCTGCGTGTCCGGTGCTGTCGCGATGGCTGTCGACATAACGCGCGTCCTCCACCCAGGTTTGCGCGATCAGCGCGCGCCGCCGTTCGGCGTCGGTCTCGTTCCAGGCGGCGATGTAGCCGATCACGGTCTCGTTGATGCTGCTCATGGCGTGCTCCTGTTGCCGCGGAGGGCCGGCCTATCCGGTCGCTCCGAGGGGCAAGAAATTACGCGGGCGGCACCGCGCGTCGATTACGTCGCGGGTAGTTTACGTCGCATGTTGATTACCTCGCAGGTAATGGAGGCGCCGCGCCGCGCGCGGTATTGTGCGGGCATGTCACGCACCGCATCCCAGTTCGGCCCGCTGCTGCGCGAATGGCGCCAGCGGCGGCACATCAGCCAGCTCGACCTGGCGCTGCAGGGCAATCTCTCCTCGCGGCATCTCAGCTTTCTGGAAACCGGCCGCTCGCAGCCCTCGCGTGAGATGGTGCTTAACCTGGCCGAGCAGCTCGAGGTGCCGCTGCGCGAGCGCAACATCCTGCTGACCGCCGCCGGGTTCGCGCCGAGCTTTCCGGAGCGCAAACTTGACGACCCGGCACTGAGCGTCGCCCGCCGGGCGGTGGAGCTGGTGATCCAGGGGCATTCACCCTATCCCGCGTTGGCGGTGGACCGGCACTGGACCATGGTCGCGGCGAACGACGCGATGGCGCCGCTGCTGACCGGGGTCGATCCGGACCTGTTGCGTCCGCCGGTGAACGTGATGCGGGTGGCGCTGCATCCGGCCGGCCTGGCGCCGCGCACCGTCAATCTGGTCGAGTGGCGCACGCATCTGCTGGAACGATTGCGTCGCCAGGTGGAGGCGACGGCCGATCCGGTGCTGCTGGCGCTGCTGGACGAGCTGCGTGGCTACCCGGTGCCGCACGGCCCGCGCAACTCACGACCGGCGCGCGACTATGCCGGCATGGTGCTGCCGTTCGAACTGCTGACCGAGGCCGGCGTGATGGCATTCTTCAGCACCGTCACGGTGTTCGGCACGCCAATCGACATTACGCTGTCGGAGCTGGCGCTTGAATGCTTCTACCCCGCGGACGCCGCGACGGCGGAGATCCTGCAACGTGCGGCCGCAATGCGGCGGGACAGCGCGCGTTCGGGATAGCCACCGGAAGGGTTGCGTGGCTCGCCGGGTTTAGCTGTGGTTCGGGAAACAGGCAGACGCAGACACCGTGAAGCCGTTGACGAGCGAGGTCAGCAGAGTTGGGGCGGCGGTGGTGAAATTGTAGCTGATCGAGACCTGTGAGAAGCCGCGGGCGCCGCCGCACGTCGCCGCGTTGTTCAGCGAGAACCATCGACGTCTGGATGACCACGCCACGCGCTGTCGCCACGCTCACGATGTAGCTCGCGGTGTTGGCGGCGCTGTAAGCGCCGGACGCGGCACAGGAGCTGGCGCCCAGGCCCATGCAGCGCGCGCCCTCGGACGCGACTTCCTGCAGTATCTCAAATGTCCAGGCCAGGCAGCCGAATTCCGTGAAACCGATGATGATCAGTACCATCGCCAGGTCGCAGATGGCGAACTCCACCGCCGTTGTCGCCCGCCGCTCCCAAGTCAGGCTGGCCCACGTGATTGACCCAGGGCTTGTCCTCGGGCGTGGCCCGAGGAACACGAGGCACCGGCCGCGCGCAGCCGCCCACCGGGCTGGCGACCCCCGGCCGCAGCACGGCGGCGAGGAAGCCATGATCGCCTGGCCGCAGCAGGTCCGCCGGCAGCAAGATGTCCTGCGGCTGCAGGCTGCGGCGAGCCATGGAGCCAACCAGTTCGGTCCGCGCTTGCGGGGTGTCGGCGTGGGCGCCCTCGGGCACCTCGGAGGCCAGCATCTCATGCGGTTGGATGTCGCCGAATTTCAGCAGGCTTCCGGCGCGCAACGGGTGCGCGGCCGCAAGGATTTGCGTCTTGGCCGGTGCGTGTGGCGCGACATCCGCGACGGTCGAGGGCTTCGCGGGAAGCTGCAGCCCGATCCACGCGACCAGGCCGATTCCGCCAACATCGAGCACAATGGCCGCCATCAAGGCAGTGCGAAGGGACATGCCGGGCTAGCCAAGAGCAACGGCGATATTGATGGTCTGCAGTACGCCGGCGGAGATTGCGCAGGCATAAGGCAGCGACAGGCGGCGGCAGATCCGGCGTCGCTCAGCGCGCCAGATACGTCCAATCAGGCCAGTCGGCCGCCGCCCAATCGATTGCGGTGTTGCGCCGCGCGGCAGCAGTCGCGCGAGGCCCAGATAGACCAGCGCCAGCGCCGCCGGCGATGGCCGTGGCCAGCACCAACTCCGGCACCGCGGCGGGCGGCACCAGCATGGCGCAGGCGCTGAGCAGTTTGACATCGCCGCCACCGATCGAGCCCTGCCGCCAGCAACACCAGCGGCCGGCGAATACCAACCCACCGCAGAACACGGCGGAGCCGAGACGCGCATCCAGCGCGTTCAGTCCCAATCCTGCCGCGGCAACGATTGCCGACACCAGGTTGGGGACGGTGCGTACAGCCACATCGTGCACCGCACCCAACAGCAGGGCTGCCGCGGCGGCGAACAGAAGTAGCCAATGCAAGACAGTGGTATCGATCGTCGTCATGCGACATCTCGGTGGGACGCCATGGCGATCCAGCGGTGTTGGTCGGCCGCCATGACTATTGATCAGGGAAGAGCGGCGGCGAAGGTGGTGAAGGTGCCGGTCAGCGTGGCGCCGCGTGTGGTCACCGGGGTCACGATGACCACCGCGACGTGGTTGGCGGTCAGGCCGTACTCCAGCGCGGTCGCGCCGCGCCTGTCCTTGGCCAGGGCTCCGAGGTTGTTCAGGAACCTGCGCATCTTTGTCTCCGTGGTGCTCACGCCTGGCACCCAAGCGGCGCCGTCGCGCGTGGCTGAACGAAACTAACGTCGCAACTTTATTCACCGGTCGGCCGACGGATGCTTCGCTTGGCGGTTCCGTCGCCGGTAGAAAGCACTCAAAAGATCACCAACCCATGAACGACCATAGAAAGGTCTATCTTAAAAAGATCAGTAGCAATAATGAGTCGCGATCAGAACTTACGTCAATATCAGCTTATGTATCTCTACGATCCACTTGCGTGGCGAGGTTCACGTCGTTGCCGCGCCCAAATAGTCGCTGCGACCATCCCGAGAGTATTGTGGATCTATAATGTTACTGCATTGCAAGGTACTGTTGGCATGACCCCTGTCGGTTCAACTCAGTGGTGCCACTCACGGCATCGACGATCGCCGTGGTGGTGGATAGTCCCAGTTGCAGCACTGCGATGAGCAAGCGTGATCACCCGACCCCAGCAGAATCGCGCGCCGCGGCGAGCGGCAGGGCCGTCGCCGCGGCGAACGGAGTTATCGAGTGCAATCGAGTGCAACTGAGTCGATCCGTGTCAGGGAGACCTTGTCTAGACGCCATGGCGGTCGAGCGGCGTTGGCCCGCCGCCATGGCCATCGATCAGGGCACAGCGGCGGTGATGGCGGCGAAGGTGCCTTGCAGCTTGACGCCGAGCGCGCTGACCGAGACGACGCTAATCACCGCGACGAGGCCGGCAATCAGTCCGTATTCCAACGCGGTCACCCCGCGCTCGTCCTTGGCCAGGGCTTTCAGGTTATTGAGGAACGTGGGCATGTTGGTGTCCTTGTGCTGATGCGCGGCGGACAGTGGCGCCGTCGCGCGAATGTGGATGAATGGATCCCTCAGCATTCTGCCGCCCGGCCGACGGAGACTACGCTTGGCGGGTCCGTCCCCCGTAGAAAGCGCCCAAAAGATGAACAACCCATGAACGGCTACAAAAACATTTTGCTCCGGACGCCGAAAGATGAAAAATGTTCAAGTGTGGGATTTGCGTCGGGTTCAGCTCATGCCGTTCCGGAACCCGCTTCAGTAAAGTGGTTCATCTCTTCGGTGGGCCAAAATAGCCCCTGGTCGGCAGTCTGGAAGTTCCAGCCTGGAAGTTCGCGAAATTACACGGCCTTCGCGGCGTGAAAGGGGAGCGACGCGAGGCGGGTGAACAGGTGGGGCGCCATCGGATGGATGCTGTGCGCGATGCGTCGGATTTCTGTGCCACCATGTCAGCGGACGCCCGCGCCGCGCGTGCCGACAGGCAGTTCGGGGCACTGGCGGCGCGCGAACGCACCGTGCGCGCCTTCGTCTGCCACGATGCGCGGGCCGCGCGCCGCCGACTTGCCACCAGCGCGGCCGGTCCGCTCGGCGGCGCGCTGATCGGCGTGAAGGACGTCATCGCGACCGAGGCGTTTCCCACCGGATGCGGTCTGGATGATCCCGATCTGTCCAGCCCACGCCATGACGCATGGTGCGTCGCGCGGGCGCGCCGACTGGGCGGCGTCTTGCTGGGCAAGACCATTTGCACCGCATTAGCCTATCCGCGTCCCGGTCCGACGACCAATCCGCACGATGCGCGCCGCTCGCCCGGAGGATCGTCGAGCGGGTCGGCTGCCGCCGTGGCGGCCGGGTTCGTGTCCTTCGCGTTCGGCACCCAGACCGCCGGTTCGACGATCCGTCCGGCGTCCTATTGCGGCGTGGTGGGCTTCAAGCCGAGTTATGGGCTGCTGCCGACTGAGGGGATCGCGCCGATCTCCACCACGCTCGACCATGTCGGCGTGTTCGCGGTCTCGCCGCGCGACGCATGGTACCTGGTCAGCGCAATGGTGCTTCAGCGCGCCGAAATCCTGACCGCGCGTCGGCCGCGGCGCGTGCTGGTGCCAAACCTGCCGACGAAGTTGCCGCAGGAAGACGGCTACCAGGAACGTCTCGCCGCTCTGGTGGTGGCCTTGCGCGCCGATGGGATCGTGGTCGACACCCCTGATCTGCCCATTCCGATCGAGGATTTTTGCAATCTGCAGCAGGAGATTTGCCATTGGGAGGCAGCGCGCATCCTGCTGGCACCCGGGCGGATGCGGGTGCTGCCGGAGCTTGTGACGCTGCTCGGCCCCTACCTGGAGCGTGACACCGACGGCTACGTGGATGCGCGGCGACGCCGACAGCGTCTGCAGGAATGCTTCGACGCGTTTGCCGCCGGGTACGATGCGGTTCTGTCGCCCGCTGCGACCAGCGCGGCACCGCCTATTACGACCACCGGCGATGCGGTGATGAACCGGATTTGGACCGCACTGCACGTGCCGGCGATCAGCGTCCCATTCTGGCTCTCGGCTGAAGGATTGCCATTGGGGCTGCAACTGGTCGGGCCGTTGGGCACTGACCGCGCGCTGGTTGAGACGGCCCAATGGTTTCATGAACGGCGGTTTCATGAACGGCAAACCCAGGACCAGCGGACCCATGAACATCAGACCCATGAACAGCGGCCCCATGAACGTCAGACGGCGGGCCGATGAACTTTCGCCAGTTCGAGGCGCTGTATTGGATCGCCCGGCTCGGCAGCTTCCACGCCGCCGCGCGCCATCTGAAGACCTCGCAGCCTGCCATCTCGGCGCGCATACGCGAGATGGAACAGCAACTCGGCGTAACGTTGTTCGACCGTTCGGAGCGCAAGGTGCGGCCGACGCCGAAGGGCCACGAGTTGTTGCGCTACGCCGCGCAGGTGATGGCGATCGCCGCCGAGATCCAGCAGCGCGTCGGGACGCGCGAGGCGCTAACCGGGCGCGTGCGGCTCGGCGTGCCCAGCATCTCCGCGCTGACCTGGCTGCCGCCTCTGCTGCACCGCGTGGCGCGCACCTATCCCGGATTGATCGTCGAGTTCACTGTCGACTCCAGCGAGATTCTTGACGAACAGATGCAACACGGGCTGCTCGATGTGGCAGTGCTGGCCGGACCAATGGTGTCGCCGAAGGTGACCACGGAGTCACTCGGGCACGTGAAGCTGGCGTGGCTGTGCAGTCCGCGGCTCGATCTGCCGCTGGGTACCTTGGCCGCGGCAGATATCGCGCTGTGGCCGGTGATCACCGATCGAGCGGGGTCGCATCTGCACGGTGCCGCAATGGATTGGTTCCGCGCCGAGGGCGTGGAGCCGGCGCGCCATCACGGTTGTTCCAGCCTGCCGACGCGCATCCAGCTCGCGGTGCGTGGTGTCGGGATCGCGCTGGCCTCGCCCTCCGCGGCCAGTCGGGAGTTTTCGCACGGTACCTTGCGGCTGGTTGAGACGACGCGTCCGCCGCCGTCGCTGGAGTACGTGATTGCGTATACTTCGGTGGGGTTGGAGCCTGGCGGGCGGCTGGTGGCTGAAATGGCGAAAGCGCTGATCGCACGGAAGCCGGACCTGCAGGCGTATTACTCGGCGATCGGTATCGATGATGATAATGCAAATTTATCGACGGGCGACATATTCGCTGGTATTGACAATGATGCTTGACCAATCGTCCTGAGCGTTCCTACCGTCGCGCGTAGGGCAGGGAGGCTGTGTCATGCGGCGCACGACGTGGTTGGCACTTGGCCGGGTGCTCGCACTGGCCGCGTCTGGCGTCGTTGCGCCCAGCGTTGTCGCGATCGCGCCGGCGCGTGCCTCGGAGATCCGTGTCGGCTACACGCAGGACGCGCTGACGCTCGATCCCGCCAATCCCGGTAATCGTGACACCGAAACGATTATCCGTAACATGTATGATGGACTGCTGACGCGCGATGCGTCCATGCAAGTTGTGCCCGAGCTCGCCGAGAGCTGGCGCCAGGTCGATCCGGTGACGTACGAGTTCCATTTGCGCGACGGGGTGCGCTTCCACGATGGCGCGCCGATGACCGCCGAGGACGTGAAGTTCACCATGGAGCGCGTGCTCAGCGGCAAGATCGGCGGCCAGACCAACCCGCGCAAGGATCTGCTGGGGCCGCTGACCCGCGTCGACATCGTCGATCCGCACACGGTTCGTTTCGTGCTGAGCCAGCCGTGGCCGCTGTTGCCGGCGATGCTGCCGTTCCAGGAGATCGTCAACGAGGCGTTCGTCAAGAGGGTCGGCGATGACGGGATGGTGTCGCAGGAGGACGGCACCGGACCGTTCCGGCTGAAGGAATGGAGCCGTGGCGATCGCATCGTGATGGAGCGTGTGGCGGACTATTACGGCGGCTCGCCGGCGGTTCCGCCGGTGGGTCCGGCGCGCGTCGATCGGGTGATCTACAAGGTGATGCCGGACAACGCATCGCGTGTCGCGGCGCTGGTGGCTGGCGATATCGACATCATCAACGGGCTGCCGGTGACCTCTATCGCCCAGGTGCGCGATAATGCGGGGACCACGGTGATGGCGGTGAATGGCACACGCACTTTCTTCCTGTCGATCAATAACGCCAGGCCGCCATTCAATGATGTGCGCGTGCGTCGTGCACTGAACCACGCGGTGGATCGCAAGCTGATCGTGGCGCGGCTGTTGAATGGGTTGGCCACACCGTTGAACGGCGTGCTGAGCCCCGATGCATTCGGGTTCGATGCCGATCTGCCGGCGTATGGTTATGACCCGGTGCAGGCGAAGTCGCTGCTGGTGGAGGCTGGTGTGCCCAACCTCAGCCTGACGATCGATGTTGATGGAGCCTCGAAGGATACCGCCGAGGCGATTGCATCGATGATGACGCGCAGTGGCATCGCCGCGAAGGTGCAGGTGTGGGAAACCGCGGTGATCGTGCCGATTTGGCGCGATGCCGCGAAGCGGAAGGACCATGATTTGTTCTTTACCTCTTGGGGCAATGCGTCGCTCGATCCGTCCGACATCATGATGCCGGCGGTGCACGGCGGTGGACGCGGCAATTCGGCGGGCTATGCCAATCCGGAAGTGGACAAGCTGCTGGATCAAGCGGAGACCGAAACAGATCAGGCGAAGCGGCGGGCGATCTATCTGCGGGTGCAGCAGGTGGTGCACAATGATGCGCCGTGGGTTTTCCTGTGGCTGCCGCAGGATGTTTATGGCGTGTCGAAGCGGCTGCACGGGTTCAAGCCGTCGGCGGATGGGAAGATCTATCTGTCGCGCGTGAGCGTGGATTGATGGTGGGTGGGAGGCAGATCGCGGCCGGGGGAACTTCTCCCCCTCCCCTTGAGGGAGGGGGAAGGGGGGAGGGGTTGGTGCCAGTACTACACCGGGGTTTCCCACACGCCGACCCCTCCCCCCAACCCCCTCCCTCAAGGGGAGGGGAAGAACGTTACACTCCGACACCGGCGTGCCACGTTGCGTATGGGATCGGCGCCCGCCACGCCGACCCCGCCCCGATATGACCATCCGCGTTCTCCAACGCGTCCTGCAACTGATCCCTGTGTTGCTCGCGACGATCATGATCGTCTTCGCCATGACCACGGCGACCCCGGGCGATCCCATCCAGATCATGCTCGGAGACCAGCGCGCCACCCCCGAACAGGTTGCGGCACTACGCCACGACATGGGCCTTGACCTTCCTCTGGCGGAACGATTTGTCAGCTTCGTCTGGCGCGCGCTGCATGGTGATTTCGGCCGCAGCTTCTTCCATCGCCGCCCAGTGCTCGACGTGATCGCCGACCGCCTGCCCGCCACTATCGAACTGGCACTCGCCGCGACGGTCCTTGCGCTTGGCATCGGCATCCCGCTTGGCCTGCTCGCCGGCGTGCGGCGTGGTCGCCCCACCGACCGCGCCGCCAGCATCTCCGCGCTGGTCGGCGTGTCGATGCCGGGGTTCTGGCTCGGCCTGCTACTGATGTTGCTGTTCTCCGTTATGCTGCATTGGTTCCCTGTCTCCGGCCGCACGGGCTACGGCGACGAACCGGCCGCGGTCACGCACCTGCTGCTGATCGACAGCGTGTTGTCCGGCCGACCCGCCGCATTCGCCGACGCGCTGCGTCACCTGGCACTGCCGGCTATCACGCTGGCCCTGCCGATGGCCGCCGTGCTGATGCGGGTGACCCGCGCCTCGGTGATCGATGTGCTGCGCGCGGACTACGTATTGTTCGCGCGGGCCAAGGGCCTGTCGCGCCGGCGCGTGCTGCTGCTGCACGTGCTGAAGAACGCACTGGCGCCCGCCGTCAGCGTCGCCGCGCTCGAGATCGGCGCGCTACTTGGCGGCAACATGATCGTCGAAACGATCTTCGCCTGGCCGGGCGTCGGCCGGTTGGTGGTGGAGGCTATCTTCGCCCGCAACTATCCACTCGTACAAGCCGTGGTGCTGCTCTACGCGGTGGTCTTCGTGCTGCTCAACAGCCTCGCTGACCTGCTTTACGGCGTGCTCAATCCGCGCATCACCGCATGAGCGCGAGCCTGACTATTCACGAAGCGTCTCCCAGCGCGCTCGGTCTGCGTCGTTTCATTACCGATCGCACCAGCCTTGGCTGCGTGGCGATCGTGCTGGTGGCGGGGCTGGCGGCATTGTTCGCGTCGGCGATCGCGCCGCACGACCCGGCGGATGCCGATCTGATGCGCCGCCTGCAGCCACCCGTGTGGCAGGCGGGTGGCGACTGGTCCTATCCGCTCGGCTGCGACGGGCTGGGGCGCGACATGCTGTCGCGGCTGGTTTTTGGTGCCCGCGTCTCGCTCGGCGTCGGGTTTGGCGTGGTGCTGGTATCGAGCGTGATCGGCACGCTGCTCGGCATGCTCGCGGGCTTCGCGCGCAGCGCGATCAATGCGGTGCTGTCGCGCGTCGCCGATGTGCTGCTGGGTTTTCCGTACCTCGTCTTCGCCATCGGGCTGATGGGCATGATGGGCCCGGGTCTCGGCAACATCGTGATCACGCTGGTGCTGAAGGAATGGGTCGTGGCGTTCCGCGTCGCGCGCGGCGAAACGTTGGGCGCCCGCGAGCAGGACTACGTGGAGGCGGCGCGGGCGTTGGGCTGCCCGTCCTGGCGGATCATGTGCGGGGAGATCCTGCCGAACATTCTCTCGCCAGTGCTGGTCGTGGCGACGATCCGCATGGCGCACGTGATCATCATGGAATCCAGCCTGTCGTTCCTCGGCCTTGGCGTGCAACCACCATCGGTGTCGTGGGGTGGCATGGTTGCCGACGGGCGCGAGTTCCTCGCCGAGGGCTGGTGGGTCGCCACGCTGCCGGGCCTGGCGATCCTGGTTGTCGTATTGGCAATCAACCTGGCCAGCCAGGGCGCGCGCGAGGCATTCGATCCGCGGCTGCACCGATGAGCGATGTGCCAATGAGCGGTGCACCGATCCCTGGCGCATTGATGCCCGACCTATCGAGGATTGCGACGCCGACGATCGGCGAGCCGATCCTGCGCATAGACGGTCTGCGCGTGACCTTCAACGGCGACAGGGGTGCGGTGCGCGCGGTGAACGGCGTCGAGCTGGATGTGCATCGCGGCGAGTGCCTGGGCGTGGTGGGCGAGTCCGGCTCCGGCAAGACGGTGACGTTCCTTGCCACGCTAGGTCTGCTGGCGCCCCCCGCCCACGTCGAAGCCGAAACATTGTCGTGGCAGGGCATTGACCTGCGCGCTTTATCGCCCGCCGCGTGGCGCGCGCTGCGCGGCCGCGACATCGCGCTGACCATGCAGGATGCGCTGACCGCGCTGAATCCGGCCCTGACCATCGGGACCCAGATCACCGAGGTGCTGCAGGCGCATGGCGACCTGCCTTCCGCGGCCGCACGCCACACCCGCGCCGAGGAGCTGCTGCGCCTGGTCGGCTTCGCCGATCCCGCGCGTCAGTTGCGCGCCTATCCGCATGAGCAGTCCGGCGGCATGCGCCAGCGTGCAATGATCGCCGTAGCGCTTGCGTGTGGGCCGAAGCTGCTGATCGCTGACGAACCGACCACCGCGCTGGACGTCACCGTTCAGGCGCAGGTGCTCGAGCTGCTGGACACGTTACGCGCCCAGTTGCATCTCAGTCTGGTGCTGATCACCCACAATCTCGGCGTGGTCGCCGCGCATTGCGATCGGATCGCGGTGATGTATGCCGGGCAGGTGGTGGAGACCGGCCCCACCGCGCAGGTCATTGCTGCACCAGCACATCCCTACACCGCCGGCCTGCTGGCCTGTCTGCCACGGCTTGATCGGCTGGACGCGCCATTGGCGCCGATCCCCGGCCGCGTGCCGGAATTGACGCACCTGCCGCCGGGTTGCCGGTTCGCGCCGCGCTGCGCCGCGCGCACCGACGGCTGTGATCTGCCCCAGGCCATGCGCGCGCTGGGTGCCGGCCGCGCGGCGCGCTGCCATCTGGCGGGGGTGGCATGACCGATGGACACCGCCCGACCCGGGCCACGCCGCTGGTCGAATTGCGGACGCTTAGCCGATACTTCGAGGTTCGCCACAGCCTCGCCGACGTAATCACCGCCCGACCTGCCGCGCGGGTGCGCGCAGTGGACGGTGTGAACCTGACCATCGCGCGCGGCGAATGCCTGGGCCTGATCGGTGAGAGCGGCTGCGGCAAATCGACGCTCGGGCGCCTCGCGCTGCGTCTGCGCGTGCCCACCGGCGGCACGGTGCGTTTCGACGGTGTCGATCTCGCCAGCCTCGACGCGGGTGCCCTGGCGGCACTGCGTCCGCGCATGCAGATCGTTTTCCAGGACCCTTATGCCTCCTTGAACCCACGCCGCAATGTCGAGCAGATCGTCGGCTTGCCACTACAGTTGCACACGCGCCTGACCACAAGCGAACGCCGCGCGCGCGTCGTCGCGGCGTTGGAATGGGTGGGCCTCGGCGGCGGGCAACTGCGCCGTTACCCGCACCAGTTTTCCGGCGGCCAACGCCAGCGCATCGGCATCGCCCGCGCGCTTGTGCTACACCCCGACTTCGTGGTGTGCGACGAACCGGTGTCAGCGCTGGACGTTTCGGTGCAGGCCCAGATCATCGAGCTGCTCGGCAGGCTGCGGCGCGAGCTTGGCCTGGCCTACCTGTTCATCTCGCACGATCTCGCGGTGGTCGCGCATGTCAGCGACCGCATCGCGGTGATGTATCTCGGCCGCGTCGTGGAGCTCGGCCCGGCGCGCGCGGTCGTCACAACGCCGCGCCATCCCTACACACGTGCATTGCTCTCCGCGGTGCCGCAAGTCCACGCCACGCACGGCGCGCGAATCCGCCTGACCGGCGAACCGCCATCGCCGCTGTCGCCGCCCGATGGCTGCGCGTTCCACCCGCGCTGCCCGTACGCCCAGGACCTCTGCCGCCACACGCGACCCGTGCTGACCGACACCGCATCGGGTCACGCCGTCGCCTGCCACTTCGCCGACACCATCACCGATCCCTCGTCAGCTCAGGAGGCTGTCGCATGCAATCCATGAAGATCATATCTCCCAACGGGCATCTCGGTTTCGCGCCACTGAAGCCGGAGAGTTTCGCCATCGGCGTCGATGCGCGGCCGGACTATATCGGCGCCGATTCCGGCAGCGACGACGTCGGACCGGTGCCGCTGGGGTCCGACACCTCCACCAGTCCGCTCGGCTGGCAGACGCAGGATCTGGAATACATGCTGCTGGCGTCGCGGCGCATTGGCGTCCCGATGATCATCGGCTCGGCCGGCGACACCGGCAGCAACAGCCGGGTGAACCTCTATCTGCGCGTCATTCGTGAACTGGCGCGCAAGCACGGGCTCGGCCCGTTCAAGCTGGGCTGGTACTACTCCGAAGTGCCGAAGCAGCGGCTGCGCGTGGCGATCGAGAACGGTGAGGACATCGCCGGCCTGGACGGCCGCCCGTCGCTGACGCTGCAGGAACTCGAAGCGACCGACCGCATCGTCGCCATGGCCGGTGTGCATCCCTACATCAAGCTGCTGCGCCAGGGCGCCGACGTGATCATCGGTGGGCGCAGCAGCGATTGCGCGGTGTTCGCCGCGCCAGCGATCCACAATGGCTTTCCCGAAGCGCTGGCCTACTATCTTGGCAAAGTGCTGGAATGCGCCTCGTTCTGCGCCGAGCCGTATGGCGCGAAGGAAACGGTGCTGGGCGAGATCACCAGCGACGACGTGCGGGTGACCGCGATGCATCCCGACCAGCGCTGTACGATCGCATCGGTCGCCGGGCATGCGATGTACGAGCGATCCAACCCGTTCTACGAATACGTCGCCGGCGGCCGGCTCGACATGACCAACTGCCAATACGAGCAGGTGGACCCACGCACCACGCGCATCACCGGCCCCGTCTTCGAGCCCGCACCGCAGTTTCGCGTGAAACTGGAAGGCTCCGGCAAGGTTGGCGAGCGATATGTCGGCCTGGTCGGTATCCGCGATCCGTATTCGGTGAAGAACGTCGACCGGATGATCGACTGGGCACGCCAGCAGGTGCGCGAACGGTTCGGCAACGCACAGTACGAACTGCACTACACTGTCTATGGCCGAGACGGCGTGATGGGCGCAATGGAGCCCAACCGGGACCGTCCCGCCCACGAACTGGCCATCCTGGTACAAGGCGTCGCGCCAACACGGGAGATGGCGGAAGAAGTCGCGCTGATCGGCACGCGCCAGATGTTCTATGCCCGCCTACCCGAGGTGAAAGGCACGGCCGGCTCGGTTGCCTTCCCACTGGACGAGGTAATGCGAGCCAGCCCCGCCTATCGCTGGACGATCAACCACACCTGCGCGGTTCCCGACGGGCTGGTGCTGCATGAAACCGGTATCGAAACGGTTGGCGCATAGGGGGCGACGATGGCAAAGACACTCGCCGAACTGGCGAAGACATTACGCAGCAAGAATGCCGGCGTGGACAAGATCACGTTCGACATCATCTTTCCTGACCGCGCGACCTACGAGCACGTGAGGCGCAGCCAGGTGTTGACCCGCGCCAGCGTCGCGGCGCTGTACAACATTCCTGATTCCCGGATTTCGGATTTCGTGGAATTCGACCCGGGCAATGCGATCAAATTCACCATCTACCGCACGGTGCCCAGCGGCAGCGCTGGCGATCCTGATATCTTCGGTGCCCAGCAGTATGCGCCACTGCTCGGCGTCGTGGTGCCGGAGGTGGCCGGCTGAACATCGGTCAAGGTCCGGGCGTCGACCGGCCGATGGTGGAATAAGGCCGGTCGGTCGGGCTGGGGTCCGTGCCGCGGGGTTATAGCAACGGTTATAAAGAATGACCGTTGGTAGGGTCTCGGTTCGGCGCGCTGCCGCCCTCTGATTCCCGCTGGCAACCCGGCGCGCGATACCAACCGCCGAAATCGTTTGAAGGGTCAACGATTTCGGCAGTCGATATTACCTCACGGCCACTCTAATACCAGCGGCCGAACGTCTTGACGTACGCTACTGAATTCCGTCGCGGCCGGTACAGGCCGGCATCCACGACTCATATGAGGTGTCCCCCGTCAAGTGGAATTCGCTCATCTCGCCACCTTCCCTTCCGTGTTCAGTTGCTGCGATTGAGTGCTTAAACGGCACCACTGCATCCGGCTTGGGTGACGGTGCCGGGGTCAAGTCCGGCAGCCCGCTTGCGGGTGCGCGCAGCGCAGGACTTGAGGCCGGCACCGTCACCCAAGCACAATCGTTCGTGTCGTTCAGCAGCGATCGGTCCTGCATGCGAGTTCGCTCCGCCTTATCGTCCAGGTCCATGTCCCAGCCCTGTCGGCCATGTGGCGTCGCGCCACATCAACTCATATCCGGTCGCCGCTCGCAGCGGCCGCACCATAAACCCCCATGCTTGGGGCAGCGGGC
>DASRQX010000077.1:0-14685 GCA_035696165.1 Acetobacteraceae bacterium
GTGACCGAGGTCGAGCGATTGCACTGGCGGATCTGGAATGGAAAAGCGAAGAACGCGGGGAAAAGCATCGACCGTATCCGCGCAGTGATGCATCATTTCCGGGGCGAGCGGGACAGCCGGAAATCGATCGCGCCGTCGCGAAAGCTTTGGACGGCCTTGCGGGCGCTGAACAGGTATTTGATCGGCCAGAGCGCGTGGCTGGTAAATTACGCCGAACGCCACCGCGCCGGGCTGAGAGTCGGGACCGCGATCACAGAAGGGACAGCCAATTTCTTGGTGAACCGCCGGATGAACAAAAGTCAGCAAATGCGCTGGTCACGGCCCGGCGCCGACCTACTGCTTCAGGTTCGGTGCGCAGTCTATAATGGTACGCTCGGTGCCGAATTCGGACAGAAATTCCATCCAGCCAACGACTCATTCCCGCCAACCGCTGTTGCCGCCTGACTCCCAGTTTCGCACCAGTCCCCTAATGGGAGGACTATCCCAGTGAAATAGCACAACTTTATCCTAAAAAAACTGGAGGTCGGGCTAGCACCTCGGGCGTCGCGGGGCGGGGCTTGGTCAGGTACGCCACACGGTGTGCATCCGGGGTGCCGACGGCCACACCGTAAATTCTGGCACCAGTGGCCGTCGGCTGGGCATTCGATCTGCGGTCGGTCGGCGTCGTGCTCTGGCATGCTAGACCGGCCGTCGTCAGCCGGAACTTTCAACACAGTCTCTGACTGTCGGTGACCTGCCCTCCAAGCTCTGGTCGGGATGCCGCGCAAGCGTAGTATGACCAAAAAAACACGCCCCATGGGAGGAATCATGTCGTCCACACCAGAACACTCGGCAATGCGCAAGGCCGCCTGGCGGCTCGTGCCGTTTCTTGGTTTGGCCTACTTCGTCAACGCGCTGGACCGCTCGAACGTCGCCGTCGCGGCACTGACGATGAACAAGTCACTGGGTTTCACCGCGGCCGAATATGGCTTGGGAGCCGGAGCATTCTTCTGGAGTTACGTCCTGTTCCAGCTCCCCAGCAACATGATCCTGTCGCGACTGGGGGCCCGTCGCTGGCTGACGGTGGTGATACTTGCCTGGGGTCTGTGTTCCGCCGCCACTGCGCTGGTCACCGACGTCAAGACCTTCGCGCTGGTGCGCTTCATGCTGGGCGTGGCGGAGGCCGGCTACTTCCCGGGCGTCATCTTCTTCATGACATGCTGGTTTCCGTCGCGTCATCGAGGTCGAGCCATGGGGGTCTTTTATGCGTTCGCGGCGGCGGCGGTCTCGACCGGTGCGCCGATTTCCGGCAACATCCTGGCTCTACACGGCTGGCTTGGTCTGCAAGGCTGGCAGTGGATCTTCCTGATCGAGGCCGCCCCGGCCCTGCTGCTCGCGGGGGTCTGTCCATTCTTGTTATGTGACAATCCGGCGCGCGCGAAATGGTTGACCGCGGAAGAAAAAGACTGGCTGCAACAGTCCCTGACACGCGAGCAGAACGTCGCAACGGGCGACTCCGGTTCTCCACTAAGATTACTGCTCGATGGCGAAATGATTCTGCTGACCATCGCCTACCTGGCGATCGGCTTCGGCGTTTACGCGAATGTGTTCTTTCTGCCACTGATCATCAAGGACCTCGGATTCAGCAATCTGACAGTCAGCTACCTGGCAGCGATGCCGGCAGCGCTGGGAGCGGCGGGCATGGTCTTGGTTTCACGCAGTTCCGATCGCAGTGGGGAGCGGATCTGGCACGTCACGTTGCCTACACTACTGGCGGCTGTCGCCCTGCTGGTCACCGGCATGTTCGTCGGCAACGCATGGGTCGAGCTGATGGGACTGTGCGTGGTTGGCTTCGGCATCAGTTCCTGCCTGCCGTGCTTCTGGAATCTGCCGACCGCTTATCTTGGCGCCGGCAGCGCCGCGGCGGGCATCGCAATCATCAACTCTGTCGGTAACCTCTCCGGGTATCTGGCGCCGCAATTGATGGGTCTGCTCCGCGACCTGACGGGCAACTACACCCTCGGTCTGCTGGTGGTCGGCGGTATCGTGCTGTTCGCTGCGGTCCTGCTGCCGCTCTGCGGCGCCAGGATGACCGAGCGGCGCGCGGGGCAAGTGCCGGCTCGCTGATCCGGCATCACCGGCCGGATGGGTGGCGAGGCCGCGCGGCGAGACGCAGTTCCGGTGCGGTAGGCCTGACCGGCTGCATGCGCCGACGTGAGACTGCAATCGAGGTGACCTTAGTTAAAGGAGATCCGGCCTGCGCCGCGCGACGCAACCAGGCTTTTGCCGCGCGACAATCAAGGCGAGAAACATATTGCCTCATCCAGGAATGCTCCCGGCAGGCGCTCACCCAGATTGGCGCGCAATGCGGGCTTTGGCCGCCGGATGCCTCGGTTCGCCCTCACGCATCAGATTTCTGCATCGGAAAAACGCCGCCGGTTCAATGGCCGGCGCTCCAGATGGATTTGTGAATCTGTGAGCTGCTGCCGAGTGTTGAGAGAGCCTATCGCACGAATGTTGACGCATAGCGCGCAGCGGATGCGACCGGCATCGCCCGGACCAGGAATACCGGGGTGCGCAATGGTGTAATTTGCCGGCTGGGGATGGCCATCGCCGAACGTTGTTGCTGCGCCCGGTTTCGCAGAAAAAAACAGGACGGTAGGAGGTCGCCGAAAGGCCACCCCGTTTTCGCACGCAACACCGCGAGCCACGCGCGCCCCTCAGGCCGGTGCCGCCGCGGCGAAGAGCACGTAGCGGCCGTCGCGGCCGGGCAGTCGCACCGTCGACAGTTCGCCGCTGGCGCCCGACGCGTCGGCCCACCGGGCGAACCGCTCCCGCACGGACGAAACCGGCACGGGATCGTCGTCACCCGCGATGCGCAGGGCCTCGGCCAGGAGGTCCGCGCCCCACACCATTGCCGAGTTGATCAGCACGTCGTCGCTGCCGTCCTCCGGTTCGAATGCCCAGACGATCATCACGGCGGCGGGCGGCGGGTCGCTGCCAGACACGAAGGTGTCGCGCGCCGCCAGCGCGGCGTCGACGATGGTGGCGCTGATGGACGCGCGGAGGTGGTTTACGGCGTCGGCGAAGCCATAGCCTGGCAGCACCGGGTCGAACCCGGCGCGCAGGACGAACCCCCAGTCCTGGAGCGCCGCGAGCAGGTCGCGGAGCCGCCTCTCCTCGTGCGCGGTCATGTAGACCGTCCGGCCGAAGGTGGTCGCGTCGGCACAGTTGGTGAAGGCAACGCTCGTGGGCCGCACGTTCGCGGTGTCGCTAGTGATGTTCATGCTGGTGTCCCTGTCTCATTCGGGGTGCGGGATTACATCCGGGCGGAGCACAGGGATGAAATGCGGCCGATGGAGGCAGTCGTTTCGTACTGCCGTCTGGTTGCGAGCATGCCCTCCGCCAGCGCCGCGCGCGCTGCGTCCACCTTCTTCCTCTTGAGCGCAGGCCGGCCGATCGCCTTGACCGACTTCGTCCCGTTCGCCTTGGTCCGGGCAATGTGCACATTGCCGGGCTTGTCTTGTGACGGAAGAGGGTTTCTGTCGGGTGCCGATGCACGTCCGGCCAATGCCGGCATCAGCCCAGCCTGACCAGGACATGATGGGTGGCGCCGTCGTCCAGCAGGTCCAGCCGCAACGGCCACTCATCGATTGCCGTCCCGTCCAGTTGGGCGTACGCAATGCCCCGGCTGAGCCCGTCCGGGTTCTCGACCACGATCTCGTAGCATGTAGCGTGGTGGCGGATTGTCATCTCGTAGCGTGGCCAATCCTTTGGAATGCACGGGTTCAGCTCCAGCACGTTACCCCGCATGCGCAGCCCAAGAATGCTCTCGACGCCGGCGCGTTGCATCCATCCGCCGGAGCCGGTGTACCAGGTCCAGCCGCCACGCCCGACGTGCGGTTCGACGGCATAGACGTCGGCGGCGACGACATAGGGTTCCACCTTGTAGCGGTGGACACCGGAACGAGTGCGGGCGTGGTTGATCGGATTTAGCAGGGCGAACAGCGCCCCCGCCTTGTCGCCCTCGCCGAGGATCGCGAACGCTATGACCGACCATAGCGCGGCATGCGTGTACTGACCGCCGTTTTCACGGATGCCTGGAGGGTACCCTTTGATGTAGCCGGGATCGAGCGCCGTTTTGTCGAAGGCCGGCGTGAACAGCAGCGCCAGTTGCTCCTGCGGCCGGATCAGCCTGCCTTCGACCGCCGCCATCGCGCGCCCTACCCGAGCCGGGTCCCCGGCGCCGGAGATCGCCGCCCATGATTGCGATATCGAGTCTATCTGGCATTCCGTGTCGGTGGCCGATCCCAGCGGCGTGCCGTCGTCGAACCAGGCACGCCGGTACCACGCGCCGTCCCAGGCCTGGGATTCTGCCGCTTCCTGCAGGGCAGTGGCATGCGCCCGCCACATCCGGGCGCGAACCGCCACACCGCGCGCCTCGGCCAGCGGTGCGAATTCGACGAGCGCCGCATATAGCAGCCAGCCGAGCCAGACGCTCTCACCCTGTCCGAGTTCACCGACACGATTCATGCCGTCATTCCAATCGCCGGTGCCCATCAGCGGCAGACCGCGATCGCCGACCTCGAGGCTGGCATCTAGACCGCGGGCACAATGTTCGAACAGGGTGCCAACCGTATCGGACACTGTCGGGGTGAAGAAGCTGTCATGCTCTTCGGGTTGCGGAAGCTGGCCTTCCAGGAACGGTACCTGCTCGTCCAACACCGAGGCGTCGCCAGTCGCGCCGACGTAGTGCGCGACGGCGTAGGCGAGCCAAGCCCGGTCGTCGGAGATCCGCGTGCGCACACCCTGACCGGAATGCGGCAGCCACCAGTGCTGCACGTCACCCTCGACGAACTGCCTTGCCGCCGCGCGCAGCAGGTGCGCGCGCGTCATCGCCGGCTGAGCTGCAACAATCGCCATGCCGTCCTGCAACTGGTCGCGGAAGCCGTAGGCGCCGCTCGCCTGATAGAATGCCGAGCGAGCCCAGATGCGGCAGGCGATGGTCTGATACAGCAGCCAGCCGTTCAGCATGATGTCCATCGCTCGGTCCGGCGTCTTCACCTGGACCGCGCCGAGGACGGCGTCCCAGTGCTTGGCGACCTCGGCCAGCACGGCGTCAAGGTCTTGCGCGCGATAGCGCGAAATCAATGCCTGCGCGTCCGCGCCGCTCGCGGCCTCGCCGAGGAACCCGACGATCTCGACGCTGCCATTCGGCGGCAACACGAACATTGTTCGCAGGGCGCCGCAGGGATCGAGACCGGCGCCGACGGTGTTGGAGAGCGGCGCCGCGGTCCCGAGCGCCGCGGGGCTTCCCAGTGTCCCGTTGCGGCCGATGAACTCCCGCCGATCGCCGGTCCAGTCCGTCTGGCGCCCGGCAAGATCGGCGAAGGCGACACGCGATCCGAACGCGGTGTGCCAAGGATTGCGCGCGAACAGTGCGCCGGTCTCAGGATCGATCTCGGTTGTCACGAACGGCGCCGAGGCGGTGCGCGATGGACCAAGCACCCATTCCGCGTAGGCGGTCACGGACAGGCGCCGCGTGCGGCCTGATATGTTGCGCAGCGTTAGGCGGGAAATCTTGATCGGATCGCCGAGCGGCACGTACTGCAGCAGATCGGCCACGATGCCGTGCGCCGCATGCGCGAACCGGCTGTACCCCCAGCCGTGCCGCGCCTCGTAGGTGCCGGCGTCGTCGCGGATCGGCAGTGCTGTCGGGCACCACAGGTCGGCGGAGTCCTCGTCGCGAAGATAGAACACTTCTCCGGAACGGTCGCTGACCGGATCGTTGGACCAGGGCGTGAGCTGATTTTCGCGGCTGTTGACCGACCATGTGGTGCCGCCGCCTTCGGCCGAAACCTGAAAGCCGAAGTCCGGATTGGCGATGACATTGATCCAGGGTGCCGGGGTGGATTGGCCCGGGCCGAGGATCGTCACGTAGACGCGACCGCCGTCGGCAAAGCCGCCGAGCCCGTTGAAGAACTCCAGGACCGGCTGCGCTTCTGCAACGGTGACGGCGCGGGGCGGTGCCACCGATTGCGCGCCGGCTACCGTCCGCTTTCGACGGATGCGATCCGCTTCTTTGGGTTCCGGCACGCGGTCGAGCTGATCGGCGAGGCTGCCGCGTTGGCCAACCAGAACGACCCGTCCCGCCGATGCGAGCAAGGCACGGCTTTCCGGCGAAATCAGATCGGCCCGTGGCAGGAATACGCGACCCCGCCGACGCTCTACGCCGTCCGGCGGTGACGACTGGCTCGTCCGGACCAGAGTCTCCAGCGCGGTCTGCAGGTCCTGGACGTAGGACGACGAGCGCTCGTTCAGGATCACCAGATCCACCGTAAGCTGCTTCATTCGCCAGTATTCGTGGGCTTGCAGCAGTTGTCGGGCGAGATCGAGGTGTTCGATGTCGGCGATACGCAGCAGCAGAATCGGCAGGTCGCCGGAAATGCCCATGGGCCACAACCCGGGCTGTCCGCCGGCGCCGCGCCGGATCGTGTCGGAGGACGGCCGCAGCGTCGGGCCGGCATGCAGCAGATGGCCGGCGAGGCGCTGAAACAGGCCTGCCTCGTCTGGATCGATGCCGAGATGATAGAGCTGCACCTGCGCCTGGGTCCAGGCCAGTGTGGCCGCCCGCTCGAACGCGGTGGCGTCCCGATGCTTGTCGACCAGATCGAGCACGGCCGCGCGCGATTCGGCGACCATGGTCCAGAACGCGATGCGCACGGTCGCGCCGGGGGCAACCCGCACACGGTGGCGTAGCGCGAAGATCGGATCGAGCACGGTGCCGACCGTGTTGGACAACCGCCGTCCGTCGAGCACCGCGATCGGGCGGCGAATCCCCTGGCCGCGGCCGAGAAACGTTGCACGGTCGCTTTCGATCTCCGGCCTGCCCAGCGCCGCGCCGTCGACGATCGCCAGGTGTGCCGCCCAGATCTGCTGCTCGTGCGGCGCGCGGCGCCGCCGCGTCGCCAAGATGGTGCCTTGTTCGGCAAGATACTCGGTGGCGACGAACAGCTTCATGAAGGCCGGGTGCGCGACGTCGTCTTCCTGCCGTCCCAGCACCAGCTCGGTATACGAGGTCACGTCGATCTCGCGCACCCCATCGCCGGAATTCGCGATCGAGACGCGCCGGACCTCGGCATCGTCTTCGGCCGAGACAAGTACCTCCAGCGTGGTGGTGAGCGCGCCGTCACGACGGGTGAACTCGGCCCGATCCTCGTTGAAGACGACGTCGTAGGCGTCGGGTTCGACGCCGCTCGGCTGGTAGCCGGCCGACCATACGTCGCCGCTGCGCACGTCGCGCAGGAAGACGTAGGATCCCCAGTCGTCGCAGGTGGCGTCCTCGCGCCACCGCGTCACGGCCAGACCGCGCCACCGGCTGTAGCCGGAGCCGGCGGCGGTCAGCATCACCGCGTAGCTGCCGTTGGACAGCAGGTGGCTGGCGAGCGAAGCGGTGTGCGCGGTGTTCAGTCGCCTGCCGCCCCGCGATCCGATGTGTCGCACCCGGGCGTCCGACGCCCCGTCCGCTGCCCAGGGGCGGACCACGTCGACGTCGCGCGGCGTGCCCTCCTGCAGCAACAATTCCGTCGCCTGGACGATGGGTTCGGTATGGAACCGTTCCCGCATCGTGCCATCCTGCAACGCATCACCGATCGCCACGATCGTCATGCCCTGGTGGTGCGCCATGAAGGCGCGCACGATCGCGACGCTCGCATTCTCCGGCAACCGGCTCGGCGTATAGTCCAACGCCTCGTAGAACCCATAGCGGCCATACGCGCCTACGCTGTTCAGGAGCGCGAAGTTGCGTGCCGCGGCGGCCGGATCGACCATGGCGGCGAGCGCCGTCGCATACGGCGCCACCACTTTGTTTTCGCCCAGGCCGCGCTTCAACCCGAGGCCGGGGACGCCGAAGTTCGAGTATTGGTAGGTGAACTCCAGGTCGCGCGCGTTGTAGGCGGATTCCGAGACGCCCCAGGGCAGGCCGCGCGTGCCGCCATAGGCGATCTGCCGCCGCACGATTAGCCGGCTGGTCTGCTCCAGCAGGCTCGCCGCCGGCGCGCGCATGACCAGCGACGGCATCAGGTATTCGAACATCGAGCCCGACCAGGAGAGCAGCGCGGCGCCGTTCGCGATCGGCGTGACGGCGCGGCCTAGATGGAACCAGTGGCGGGCCGGGACATCGCCCTTGGCGATCGCGAGGAAGCTGGCGAGCCGCGCCTCGGAGGCCAGCAGATCGTAGCAGCTCGGGTCGAGCGTTCCCTCCGTCACCCGATAGCCGATCGAGAGCAACTGGCGGTCGGGATCGAGCAGGAAGCCGTAGCCCATGTCGAGTGCGGTGCTGCGCGCGATGGATTCGAGGGACGCGAGGCGCTCCGCCAACGCGGCGGCGGCGGCGGGTGACTGATGGATGTCGCGCCGATGGCTTTCAATCGAGTGGCGCGCCGCCGCGATCCAGAACAGCATGTCCGCGCCGGTGTCGTCATCGCGTTCGCTGGCGAAGGCCGCCGCGATGTCAGCCAAGATGTCAATCTGACCCACAAGGTCCGCCAGACGTTCTGCGATGCTATCATTGTCCACGGGTGCACGGCGTGCGCCGGCGGCGAGCGCGGTCAGCGTCTCGTCAAGCTGATGCCAGGTCACGGTTTGCGTCCGCCGTCCGTCACGCAACCGGTCCGTCGCCTCGCGCGCGAGATCGAGTGCATCGGTGATTCCGGCCAGCCGCTGCGCCGACGTGGGCAGCACGCAAGTCCACTCCCGGCAGGCGTTGGCGAGTGCGATCAGGTGACCCGCAAGGTTGCCGCTGTCGACGGTCGACACGTATGGTGGATCGAGCGGGCGCAGGTCGCTGGTGTCATACCAGTTGTAGAAATGCCCGCGATGGCGCGCGAGGCTGCCCATGGTGGCCAGCGTAGCCGCCAGGCGCTCGGCCGCTTCGGTGGTTCCCAGCCAGGCGAAATCGCGCGCAGTTGCTACTGAAAGCAGATAAAGGCCGAGATTGGTCGGCGAGGTCCGATGGGCCAGCGCGGGCGCCGGATCCTCCTGGAAATTGTCCGGCGGCAGCATGTGGTCGGCCGCCGTCACGAAGGTTTCGAAGAACCGCCAGGTGCGCCGGGCGATCAGTCGCAGGGCCAGGGTGTCGGCGGCCGATGCGGCGATCCGGCCGCCGATCGGGGGAGAGCGGCTGACCCAGCGTGCGATCGCCGGCGAAGCGAGCCACAGCGCAGCGAGCGGCACCGCCAGCGGCCACGTGCCGTGCCCGGACAGCAGGGAGACCGGCACAGCCAGGACACCGAGAGCGACGCCGCCGGCCATCAGGCGATAGAAGCCGAGCAGATCGAGCCGGGCGCCTATCGTCGCCTGTGCCGCTGGGACCCATTCGAGCAGATGCCGGCGGCTGACGAACAGCCGCCACAGCGTGCGCGCGATCGCGTCGCCCATTAGCCACGCCTGGTGCGCCAGGAAGGTGACGACGAGCGCGGCCTGGGTCAGCGCGACGCGCAGATCAGTGCCGAGCGCGCCCAGATGGCTGCGCTGCGTGATGCCAACCCGGCGCGGCACAACGGCGCTTGCGATCGGGATCAGTGGGGGCAGCAGCCTCGTCAGCAGGAGGGAGCAGGTCCACACTGCGGCAGCAGCCAACGGCAACGAAAACCCGGCTAACAGGGCAACCATGCAGGCGGGTGCCGACAGCGTACGTCGCAGATTGTCGAGCATCTTCCAGCGGCCGATCGCTGGGGTAGCGCGGCGCGTCCGGTCAGTCCCGGCGAGCGGCCCGCGCCCTAACAGCCACGGCAGCAATTGCCAGTCGCCGCGCGCCCAGCGGTGATGGCGCACCGCGTCAAGGTCGTAGCGAGCGGGGAACTCCTCGACGACCTCCACGTCGGAAGCGAGACCGGCGCGGGCGAATATACCCTCGAACAGATCGTGGCTGAGCAGCGTCGAGTCCGGCACTCGACCGGCAAGCGCGGCCTCGAACGCATCGACATCATAGATGCCCTTGCCTGCGTAAGAGCCTTCGCCGAACAGGTCCTGGTACACGTCCGAAACAGCGGCGGCATAGGGGTCCATGCCGGTCACGCTGGAAAAGGCACGCTGGAACAACGACCCCTCGCGGCCGACCGGCATTGACGGCGTGACCCTTGGCTGCAGCACGCCATGACCGGCGACGATCCGCCCGGTGTCGGCGTCGAACCGTGGGCGATTGAGCGGATGCGCCATTTTGCCAATCAGGCGATGGACTGTGTCCCGGGGCAGCCTGGTGTCGGCGTCAAGCGTGAGGACGTAGCGGACACCGCTCGGCACCTGTGGCTGCTGCGAGGTGGCATCCAGCGGGAGGGTACTCAGGACGCCGCTGTCTTGCGCACCGCGCAGCAGACGGTTCAGTTCGTGCAGCTTGCCGCGCTTGCGCTCCCAACCGATCCATCGCATTTCGCCGGCGTTCCAGACCCTCTTGCGGTGCACCAGCAGGAAGCGGTCGCCACCGGGTGCCGGACCGTAGCGCTTGTTGAGCCGCCCGATTCCGGCGATTGCCGCCTCCAGCAGCGCCGCATCGCCATCGGCGTGCTCGGTCGCCGCATCCAGCCAGTCCGACAGCAGCGCGTAGTGCAGCTCGCCCTCCGGACTCGCAAGATGATGTACCTCCAGCCGCTCGATTTGCCGATCGATCGCGTCCACGGTCGTCAGCAGGGTCGGTACCGCAACGATCGTGCGCAAATGCGCAGGAACGCCGCCGCGCAGGTCCAGCGCGGGCAGCAGGGTGGCGCCGAAGCCCCGCGTTACGGCGCGGTTCACGAACGCCACGGCCGCGTCGATGGCGGGAATCACACCGAGGATGCCGAGGACGCACAGCCACGCCGCGCCTAGCCCGTGCGCATGCAGGATCCACAGTGGGATGGCGAGCAGGATCGCCGCAAGCGTGACGCCGGCGCCCACATAGCCGCCGATTCCGAGCCTCCGGCCGAGGCGTCCAGGCCGCGCGCGCAGTGCGGGCCGGAAGCCGATCGCCACCTCGAACGCACGGCGTCCGCCACCGAGCAGGTGATAGCCCGGATCGCTGTGGCGATCCGTCTCCACGCCGGCAGGCGCACCAACGTCCTGCTTTGCCGCCAGGACAGCACCTCGCGCGATCTCCAGTTCCGTCCGGTTCGCACCGCGCGCCAGTTCTTCGATGGCCCCGCGGTAGAGATTGCGGGTTGGGAAATCCATCGCCCGAAACGCGCTGCCGGAGGCCAGCGCGTCGTCCGTCAGGCTGACGCGCTCGAACAGCTCGGTCCAATCGACGTCGGAGATCAAACGCAAACTCGTGATTATGTTGCGCACCGTGACAGTGCCAGCGCCCTGCCGCTGGTGTTCGTCGCGCACGACCGTGTCCGCCGTGGTCCCTTGCGCCGCGAGATGCCGATCGAGCCAGGTCAACGCAGGCGTGATCCGAGGATCCTGGTCGCGCAACCGAAGCACGAGCTGGACCGCGAACGCGTCCACCAGCGTCGTACCGTCATTCGCCGTGAGCACCGCCGCCGCCGCTTCTTCGGCGCGGCCGCCGGCGCCCAGCAGGCGGTCGGCTATGTCATCCGCCGCCTGCCGTGCGACGCTACTTCGCCGGATCTGTTCAGCGATTCGGCGAAGGTTTTCGATCAGCACGATCCGGAGCGTGATCGCAACTGCCCAGAGTTCGCCGATCGTCAATGGCTGCACGTCCTGATAGGCGCACAGGAAGCGGCAAAGCATTTCTGTATCGAACCGACTGTCGGTATGGGCGATGAAGGCCCAGGCGACACCGAACACCCGGGGGTATCCAGCGAACGGGCCGTCGAGCAGCTTCGGCAGTTGCCGGTAATAGCCTGGCGGAAGGGCGGAATGGATTTCGCGAATCTGCCGCTCGACGAGGTAATAATTGTCGACCAGCCATTCGGCCGCCGGCGTGATGGCGCGGCGCTCATCGATCGATCGGGCAATCGCGCGGTAGGCATGCAACAGAACGGTGCCGTTGTCGGCGAGCCGGTGAGCCAGCCTCTGACCCCGGATCGGCTTCGGCGTGACCGTTTGCGCGGCCGCAAGGCTGCGCGCGTGTCCCTCCAGGCGCTCGACGCCGAACAACTCTTCGCGAATGGGTTCGCCGCTGTGCCAAGGCGAGTTAGCCGATCCGCGCCGAAAGACGCGGTCAATGACGAATGTCAATTCGACCTTTCTGCGGCGCGTTGTATACAGGCGGCCGGATAAGCGTATGTGCGGCCGCCCGTGTGAAACCACAACCTTCGGCGCTTGCTTTTCCATGATAGCACGCGTCGGTGCCGACGGTCGCCATGCGTCAGGACGGTGCCGCCCCCCGCGCGGCGCGACCATTACACCGCGCCCGGCTTAGCAAGCAAGCGATCCGCCGCATCCAGCGACAGCTTCCCAGGCGGCATTGCTTGCCGACACTCACCCGCCCGGCAGGTCTCTTGTCAGTAACGCGGGCAGGTTCACGTCGACGCGCCCAGCCAATACCTTTTCTTCTTCCAACAGCGGCTCCACATCTGGTTCCGGCTCGTGACGAGACGCCTCCTTGATCGCACGATGCCAATGGTCATGTGCCCGACCTTCGGGACGTCCCTCACGCTCCCAAATGAAGTATGCCCTGTCGCGGGCGGTCTGCTCGTTGTCGTGATTGGTGTCAGGCATCACACCTCACTCTTTCCGGACTCGCTGCGCCCACCGGTCGCACGCTGCCCCAGAACGCCAGTGCATCCTATCGCGGTGCGTCTCCAACATGTCACGTGCGGACGTCCCGCCGAATCTCCCACCCCGGAGGGGAGCGGGAGCGTCGCCGGGTGCGACCCGCGCATCCTCCACGGCAACGGTGCCGCCCGCAGTCATGCAATCAACACGAGGATGTAGGTATACAGATCGCGGGGCAACATCACCTCTGCCTGATGGATGATGTTCGATTGGCCGCGCCGGACGATCTTGGCACGGATCTCCGAGTGAGGGTTAGCACTGTGCAAAGGGTGAAGGCCGAGATGCCGGCTGTGGCGGTGGGGGTGACGGCGACGGGGTTGAGCCCAGTGGTCGTCCAGTGCAAGCCATCGAAGCTCTGTAGGCCTCCTTCCATTAACAACGTCAGCCGGGAGCGCATGGACCACATCGGATGACTTGAACCACCGCATTCGCCAACGCCGGCGTGTCGGCGCTGCCGGAGTCGGGAGGGTGAGGTCGGGCGCGCGGCTGGTCGGCGCTCAAGCGTCCCGCTCGGCAAACATGCCGCGGAGGCAGGTCGGCGACACCGCGCTCCTGGCAGTCGGCACTTTGCGTGTCCCGGCCGCCACGCGGTGCTACCCAATCCGCCCCATGGCGCGCAGCCGCTGCTCAAGTCGCGCACGGTTGCGGCCGAGTGGTACTGCGTTGGTCATGTTGCTGATCCTGGGGAACGCTTCGGCGAACATCTCCAAGGTGACTGGCTCATCGGGATCGAACTGAACACCCTCCGACTGGAAATACTGCACCACCGAGTAGCCGCCCGCCGCCGCGGCGATGATCTGGCCGGTGATGTTGCAGTCTTCGCTTGCCATCCACGCGACCGCCGGAGAGACTAGGTCGGGCTTCATGTATTTGCGCATGGCTTCCGGCAGCAGGTCCTCGGTCATACGCGTGCGGGCCGACGGAGAAATCGCATTGCACAGGATGTCGTAGCGCGCCCCTTCCAGGCGCAGGACGTTGATGAGGCCGACCACGGCCATCTTGGCCGCGCCGTAGTTGCTCTGGCCAAAATTGCCAATGGTGCCGGAGCCAGAGGTGGTGACGACGATACGGCCGTATTTCGCTGTCCGCATGATTGGCCAGGCGGCTTTGGTGCAGTAGACGGTGCCCATGTAGTGCACCTGAGAGGTGAATTCGAAGTCTTCCAGCGACATGTTCTGGAACGCCTTGTCGCGCAGGATGCCGGCGTTGTTCACCAGGATGTCGAGCCGGCCCCAGGTGTTAATGGCCGTATCGATAATTCCCTGCGCGGATTTGGCGTCGGCGACGGAGTTGTAATTGGCGACTGCCTCGCCGCCGGCGGCCTTGATCTCTGCCACGACCTGATCGGCAACGGCGTGCGCGCCACCCACGCCATCGACCGCCCCTCCCGGATCGTTCACCACGACCTTGGCACCGCGACTGGCCAACAGCAGCGCGTGCTGCTTGCCGAGACCCGCTCCAGAGCCGGTGACGATGGCAACTCGGTCGTCAAATCGGATTGTCATGGGCGTGTTTCCTTCCTAGCCAATGTCGGGATGGCCTAGTGTGGGCCTATCGTCCGGTATCGCAGCGTGCCGGTGCAGATGGTTAGGTCAAGGCCCCTATCGGCGACTTCCTGCTGGGGGACCGATCATGGCGCACCACCGCCACCACGGTCCGCGCACTGGGTGGTGTCTCTATTTGAGTGTCGGGTTTCGACGCGTTGGTGCATGGATAGACCGGAGGTTGTGGAAGGCCGCTGACATTATCCAAAGGTGGGCCGCTGGCCCCCACGGCGAATGCCTGAAGGGTGGCGGGCAGGCACCCCGATCGTAGGATAGGCTGGCCGTCCCATGCTCGTTGTTGTGTAAACCCATGCCGTACAAGTTCAACGAGAGCCGCCGCCACAAGATCCCAACAGCCCGATACCGGGTGACGAACTGGCCGGAATATGATGCCGCGCTGATCCGGCGGGGCAGCCTGACAATATGGGTCACCGCGGAGGCTGTG
>DASRQX010000078.1:0-5217 GCA_035696165.1 Acetobacteraceae bacterium
ATCTTCGCCCGCGCCTCGGCCAGCTTCGCGAGCCGCGCCTCACGTCGCGCCAGTTCGTCGGGAACCGACATCCCATCCGGCACATCCGACCGGTCCGCCGCCTCGGCCTTGGCCAGCAGGTCAGCCACTTCCGCCTTCAACTGTGCCTCGATCTTCCTCACCTGCTTATAGGACAGTGCGCTATGGCGGGTGGCATTGGCGTGCACCTTGGTGCCGTCCACTCCCACTGTGCCCTGTTTCAGCCGCCCCATCTCGCGGGCCAACTTCAGAACCTCCACGAACAGTGCCTCGATCGGCTTGAGGAACTACCGGCGGAACGTGGCGATGGTATCATGGTCGAGGTGTTCGTTGCCGGCGATGAAGCGGAACGCCACCGAATCATACGTCGCCCGTTCCAGCTTGCGGCTGGAGAACACGCCGGTGGCATAGCCATAGACCAGAAGGCTGAGCAGGATGTTCGGATGGTACGAGGGCGACCCCGAGCCGCGGCATCTGCCGCTCATTTACGGATGCCGGATGGGGGCTAAAAGTCCGACAGGCTGCTAGAGCGGCTGGTCCGCCGTGGCGGCCGCAACCGTATGTTCGTTCCAGCCACCGCCAAGCGCCTTGTACAGCGTTACCAGATTGGTGAGTTGCGCCAGCTTCAGGTCCAGCAGCGTCTGCTGCGCCGAGTACAGCGTTTGCTGTGCCGTCAGGACCGGAAGGTAGTTGTCCACGCCAATCCGAAACCGCATCGTCGACAGACGAAGGCTGTCTGCGGCGGCATCGACCAGTTGCTGCTGTGCCTGCACCTGGTCGATGTAGGTGGCACGCGCCGCCAGCGCGTCCGCCACCTCGCTGAATGCCGTCTGGATGGTCTTGTCGTATTGGGCGACCTGAATGTTCTTAAGTGCCTTGGCCAGGTCCAGGTTTCCCTGATTCTGTCCCGCCGTGAAGATTGGAATATTGATCTCCGGCTCGAAGCTCCAGTTCGTCCCGGTGCCGGTGAACAAATGGCTCAACTGGCTGCCGGCCACGCCCCCGCTGGCGGTCAACGAGATGCTCGGAAAGAACGCAGCGCGGGCGGCACCTATGTTGGCGTTCGCGGCGATCAGGTTGTGCTCTGCGGCCACGATGTCGGGCCGGCGGAACAAGAGATCGGAGGGTAGCCCCGCCGGCAGGTCACTCAGCAAACCTTGCGCATCCAGGTCCCTGCCCGCCGGCAGATCGGCCGGCATCGGCTCGCCCAGCAACAGCACCAGCGCGTTGTTGTCCTGCGCGGACTGCCGCCTGTACAGTGCCAGATTGGCGCGGGCGGTATCGACCGCGGTCTCCGCCTGCCGCAGGCTCAACAGCGTTGTCGTACCGTGCTGGAACATCGCGTTGGTCACGTTGTAGCTGGCCGTCTCGCTCGCCAGCGTGTCCTGGGTGATCTTCAACAACGCCTGGTCGGCCAACACGGTCAGGTACCCGCTGGCGACTTCCGACACCAGGCTGATCTGCGTGCTACGCGCCGTCTCAGCCTCGCCGAGATACTGCTCGAACGCCTGCGACGTCAGGCTGCGCAGGCGGCCGAACAGGTCCAGTTCATACGACGTGAAGCCGACACCGACATTGTAGAAGTGGAACGGGACATGCTGGGCGCCGGTGGAGATCACGTTGGAATTCGTGTTCGCCGCACCGCCGGTCACCCCGGACCCCGAACCGATGCCCGCACTGCTGGTCGGGATTGCCGCGTTTGCCGGTAGGGAACCGAGTTCGGCGACGGGGCTGGCGCTGATCTGTGGGAACAGATCGGATCGCTGGACGCGATACTGTGCTTGTGCCGCCATCACGTTCAGCGCCGCGACCCGCAGGTCCCGGTTGTTGCGCAGGGCAATGGCGATCAGCGCCTGCAACCGCGGATCGGCAAAGAAATCCCGCCAACCGATCGCGTCCGCTGACCGTACCGCCTGCCGCGGCGATTGCTCCGGCCCCTGGTAGGCGCCACTGGTCGGGTAGCTGGTGGCGACGGGCAAAGGCGGCCGGACATAGTCCGGGATCAGCGAGCAGCCACTCAGGGCGGCCAGGACGCACATGACAGCGTAGGGAGCGCGCTTCATCCGCGTTACTCTCCGGCCGCCGGCTGAAATTCCTTTACGTCCCCGCTCAGCTCCCGGCTCCGCCGCTTCACCCTGAACAGGCGCAGCACGACGACGAAGAATACGGGCACCAGCAAAATCGCCAGCACCGTGGCACTCAGCATACCGCCGATCACGCCGGTGCCGATCGCGTTTTGCCCGCCGGAACCGGCGCCGGTGGAAAGCGCCAGCGGCGCCACGCCGAGGATGAATGCCAAGGATGTCATCAGGATCGGCCGCAGACGCTCCCGCGCCGCGGTCACAGCCGCGTCGCCGAGGCTTTTGCCCGCCTCGAAATTGGCCCTGGCGAATTCCACGATCAGGATGGCATTTTTCGCCGACAGGCCGATCGTCGTCAGCAGCCCGACCTGGAAATACACATCGTTGTCGAGCCCTCGCAATGACGTGGCGAGCACCGCTCCAACCACGCCCAGGGGCACCACCAGCAGCACGGCTGCGGGGATTGACCAGCTTTCGTAGAGCGCGGCCAGGCAGAGGAACACGACGATCAGCGATCCGGCGTAGAGCAGGCCGGTCTGCGACCCGGACTTCTGCTCCTCGTACGACAATCCAGTCCACTCGTAACCGAAGCCGGCCGGCAGCTTGCGGGCGAGTTCCTCCATCGCGGCCATTGCGCTGCCGGTGCTCTGGCCCGGCGCCGGTGAACCGAGGATCTCGATCGACGGAACCCCGCCATAACGCTCCAACTCGGGAGCGCCATAGGTCCAACGACCCGTGGCGAAGGACGAGAACCGGACCATCTGTCCGAGGCTGTTGCGCACGTACCAATCGTCCAATTGATCGGGCAGCATGCGGGAACTGGGCTCGCCCTGTATGAAAACGCGCTTCACCCGCCCGCGGTCGATGAAATTACCCACATAGTCCGCCCCCCAGGCCGCCGACAGCGTGGCGTTGATATCGGCGATGCTCAGGCTCTCTGCGCTCGCTTTCTCTCGGTCGATGGTGATGGTGTATTGCGGTTCGTCGCTCATGCCGTTCGGGCGCACCGCAACCAGCCGAGGGTCTTTCGCCGCGGCAGCTAACAATTGGTTGCGCACCTCTATCAGTTTGGCATGGCCGGCATTGTTTTGATCCAGCAACTCGAAATCGAAGCCGGTGGCGTTGCCGAGTTCGAGCACGGCGGGCGGCGCGAAGGCGAAGACCTGTGCGTCCTTGATATTCTTGAAATGCGCCATCGCACGGGCGGCAATCGCCTGCACGGTGTTCCGCACGCCGGGCCGCTGGCTCCAATCCGTCAATTTGACGAAGATCAAGCCGGAATTCTGACCATGTCCGCCGAAGCTGAAGCCATTGACCTCGAACACGCCTTGCACGTTGCTGGCTTCGTCCCGGCGGAAATAATCGGCGACATCGCTCAGCACCTTTTGCGTACGCACGCTGGTCGCACCCGGCGGCCCGACGACCTGGGCGAACATCACGCCCTGGTCCTCATCCGGCAGGAACCCTGTGGGAAGCCGCACGAACATCACGGCCAAGACGGCGATCACACCCGCGAACACCAGGAACGACAGGATCGGATGGCCGATCGCCCGCCGCACGACGCTGATGTATTTGCGGTTGGCGCGGTCGAAATTGCGGTTGAACCAGCGGAAGAAGCCGAGCTTCCCATGCTCTTCCGGGCGCTTCAGGATCGTCGCGCACAGCGCCGGCGTGAAAATCAGGGCGACCAGCACCGAGAGCACCATCGACGATACGATGGTAATGGAGAACTGCCGGTAGATCACGCCAGTAGAGCCGCCGAACAGTGACATCGGCAGGAACACGGCCGTCAGCACCAGGGCGATGCCGACCAGCGCCCCGGAAATCTCAGCCATCGATTTGCGGGTGGCGTCCTTGGGGGAGAGATCGGGCTCCTCCGCCATCACCCGCTCGACATTCTCGACCACGACGATCGCGTCGTCCACCAGCAGGCCGATGGCGAGCACCATGCCGAACAGCGTCAGGCTGTTGATCGAGTACCCGGCCAACGACAGAATTCCGCACGACCCGAGCAGCACGACGGGCACCGCGATGGTTGGGACCAGCGTCACCCGCAGACTCTGCAGGAAGAGATACATGATCAGGAACACCAGCACGACGGCGATAAAGAGCGTCATCACCACGTCGTGGATCGAGAGCTGCACGAACGGTGTCGTGTCGTACGGATAGATGGGTTCGACACCGGGCGGGAAAGTTGGCCGCAGCCGCTCGATCGTCGCGCGCACGGCCTTCACGGTGTCCAGCGCGTTGGCACCGCTGGCAAGCTTCACCGCGAGAGCGGATGCCGGATGCCCATTGTACTTCGTCTGGAAGTCGTAGTTCTCGCTGCCCAGCTCGATCCGCGCCACATCGCGCAGCAGTACCTTCGCGCCGTTCGGCTCTACCCGCAGCAGGATGTTGCCGAATTGCTCCGGCGTCTGCAGATAGGATGGGCCGATGATGGTGGCATCAAGCTGCTGATTGGCGACCGCCGGCAGGCCGCCAAGTTCGCCGGCCGCCACCTGGACGTTCTGTGCCTGAATCGCCGTGCTGACGTCGCCGGGCGTCAGGCCGAAATTATCGAGCTTCGCCGGGTCGAGCCAGATGCGCATGGCATATTGCGCGCCGAACAACTGGTAATCGCCGACGCCGTTGGTGCGGCTGATCGGGTCCTGCACCGTGGACTCGATGAAGTCGGCCAGGTCGCCGGAACTCATGGAATTGTCGGTGGAGACGAAGCCGACCACGATCAGGAAGTTCTTCGTCGCCTTCGCGACCGTAATGCCTTCCTGCTGTACCACCAGCGGCAACTGCGGCTCCGCCAGTTGCAGCTTGTTCTGCACCTGCACCTGGGCAATGTCGGGGTTAGTGCCCTGGTCGAAATAGAGCGTGATGGTGAGCGTGCCGTCCTTGTAACTGTCGGTTGAAAAATACAACAGGTGGTCAAGGCCACTGAGCTGCTGCTCGATCGGCTGCGCCACCGTGCTCTGCACCGTCTCGGCGGAGGCGCCCGGGTAGGTGGCGGAGATCGAGACGGCCGGGGGCGCGATACTGGGATATTGCGCGATCGGCAGGGTGAAGACGGCGACGCCACCGGCCAGCATCAGCACGATGGCCAGAACCCAGGCGAAGACCGGGC
>DASRQX010000079.1:0-5013 GCA_035696165.1 Acetobacteraceae bacterium
CCGGGTATAGGCAAAGCCGAACGCCAGCCCGACCAGGACGAATGCCAGCCCATGCTCGCCGTCCTGGCCGAGATGGGAGTGCGGCCGCAAGCTCGGCGGCCCGAGGGTCGCGAACGTCACCGCGGCGGCCAAAGACCAGGCAAAAAGCCGAAGGAGGATGGTTGTCATGCGGACGGGATAGCACAAATCCGGCGGTGGATATCCCCTCACGATAAATTGCGATGCCCGTGTAGTTAATGCCGGGCATGCCCCTTTCGAAGGTGGATGCGATCCCGATTGAACGCGAGGACGCCGGAACCCCGGATACCCGCCGATCGCTTCCCGGGAACCCTGCCCGATGGTATCGTCCGGCCTGTTCCAGTGTTTCTTCAGGCAAGAATGTCAGCGGAGGACGCCATGGAAGCGCAGGCCTTACGGCAACATGAAGACCGCAACCCGCGCACGATCGAGGAGGCGCGTTCCCTTGTCAGGCACGTCGAGTCCCTGTTCATGCCGTGGAACATCGACGCTTTGGTGGACGGCTTCACCGAGGATTGCACGGTGCGCTTCGGCACTGTGCCGGAATTCCGCGGGCGCGCGGCGCTGCGCGCGTTTTTCATCGCGAGGAGCGCCAAACAGAAAGATTATCGCCTGCGCAAGCAGCTTCGCGTGCTGGCGGGCGACGCCATGACGAATGTATGGGACGGCGAATGGCAGGACGCGGCGACCGGCGTGGCCATGAAGGGGTTCGGCGTCGAACTCTGGATCCTGCGCGACGGAAAGATCGCGGTCTGGGAAGCCGCCTTCAACGTCGCGCGCGCCGACCAGGCCGGCGGCGTGGCTGAGATGCTCGGCTAGAGGATCGCGGTGACGGCGCCGCGGTGTCGCCGTAGCCGTAGCCCGGATGAGCGGAGCGATATCCGGGTCAGCATCGCGTTCGTTTCCCGGATGTCGCTTGGCTCATCCGGGCTACAAAGTGAAAGTTCTTGTCGCCGCCGCGTGTCACATCTGTGGCTGCGCAAAATGAGGATGTCAGATGTTTATCGCAATGAACCGCTTCCGGGTGGCCAAGGGGTCCGAAGCCAGCTTCGAGCAGGTATGGATGTCGCGCGACAGTCATCTCGACAAGGTGCCGGGCTTTGTCGAGTTTCACCTCCTCAGGGGTCCCGAAGCTGAGGATCATACGCTTTATGCGTCTCACACCATCTGGGAAAGCCGCGCCATGTTCGAGGCGTGGACCAAATCAGAGGCGTTCCGGGCGGCACATAGCCGGGCAGGCGACAACAAGCCGCTGTATCTGGATCACCCGCAGTTCGAGGGGTTTGAGGTGCGCCAGACGGTGGGCCGCGGCAAGACGGCCGGCGCGTGACCATCGCTTGCCTGACGGCATGCGAGAGCTTCATCGATGTCCGTCGTCAGCGCGAAGGGCGGATAAGCGCAGCGTGATCCGCCGTGTTGGCGGGTGTAACGGCAGATTACGCTGACGCCGATCCGCCCGACGTCCTCATCAGTTGAAGCTATCGCGACAGGGTCAAACGCAGGAAGCTCATGATGCTGCCGAGCACGGCAAATCCGGCCCCCAGGGCCAGCGCCAGCGTGGCGCCGCTGCGGCCGGTCAGGCTGAAACACAGCGCTGCCAGAGCGGCGCCGGTGGTTTGACCGACCAGGCGGGCGGTTGCCACGATGCCGCTTGCGCTTCCGCTACGGTGCGGCGGCGCGCTTGACATGATGGCTTTCATGTTGGGAGTCTGGAATAAGCCGAAACCTATCCCGCAGATCGCCATGCGCCAGACAATATCGGCAACGCCGGGGTTCGCGGGAAGCAGGGCCAGCAGCGTCATTCCGATCCCCAGCAAGGCCAGCCCGAGGCCGCCGAGAAATCCGGCAGGATGGCGATCCGACAGGCGGCCGCCGATCGGCGCCATGATCGCCACCACCAGAGGCCACGGCGTCATGAAAAAGCCGGTCTCCACCTGCGAGCGCATGAGCACGTCTTCGAAGTAAAACGGCAGCGAAACGAAGGCGAGCCCCTGAACCGCGAACGAGCAGACGGCGGTGCCCGCGGACAGCGTGAACATCGCCCGGCGGAACAGATCCATCGACAGCATCGGCGCCGGATGATCGGCCTGCCGCCGGGTTAACACCGCGCCGAACAGCAGCGCGGCGGCCAACTCGATCGTCACCAGGATCGGCGAGGCCTTGTGGGCGGCGCTGCCGATCGCGGTGATGAAGAAGCCAAGGCAGCACGCGGCAAGCAGGGCGCCGAGGAAATCAAAGGCGTGCAGGGCGCGTGGCGTTTGCGGCAAAGTCCGCATGCCGATCAGGATCGCGGTCAGGCCGAACGGCAGGTTGATGGCGAACAGCCAGGGCCAATGACCGACCGCCAGAATGGCGGAGGCGACGGCCGGGCCGAGCGTGAAGGCGGTGGCGACAACGAGGGCATTGTTGCCGAAGCCGCGGCCCTGCATTCGGCTGGGATAGACGAAACGGAGCAACGCGGTGTTGACGCTCATGATGCCGCTGGCGCCGAGACCTTGCAGCGCCCGGGCGGCCAGCAGGCTGGGCAGCGACCATGCCAGGGCGCAGCCGAGCGATGCCAGCGTGAACAGCACGAGGCCGCCGAGATAGATGCGCTGATGGCCGACAATTTCGCCGAGCGCGCCGAGCGGCAGCAGCGTTGCGACCAGGGCGATCTGGTAGACGTTGACCACCCAGACCACGTCCGCCGGGCCGACATGCAGGTCGGTGGCGATGGCGGGCAGCGCGATATTCGCTATCGCGGTGTCCAGCGACGCCATGGCCAGCGCCGTGAAGATGGCTGCGATCGCCCAGCGCCTGCGCTCCGTCGGCAAGCCGTCCATGACCGGCGCGGCAGCCGACTTTGCCGCCAGGGGATCCGTTGACATCATGATTGCTCCGAATTGCGTCGACCAAGCCATGTTGGGGAGACCATGCATGTCTGACCGGGAATTGCCATCACAGCGCATTTAACTCGCCTTGAGCGCCAGCGTGAACAGCATGCCGATGGGCCGCGCGCCTCAATCCAGGCGCGTCATTCCCCGATGCGCAATTGCGCATCTTGAGGATGCGCCACCTGGCGCAGGCCCGGAATCCAATCCATGTCGTGGTTATGGTTTCCGGGCTCGTGCGGAGCCTGTCATCGGGCCGCGCTTGGCGCGGACCCGTCGGCACGCCCAGGAATGACGGCAGAGAAAAAATTCTGCTTTTGGTTCAACCTGATTTGGGTCGTCCAGTCCCCTTCGCAAAAATATTCCGGTTCTCTTTTGACCCAAATCAGCTGCATATCCCTCGCCATCCCGGCCCACACAAAGGGGCGTTTCGCGATCGTCACGAACGTAGGGTCGGGATGCGATGGACGCAGGTGGCGCGACTGACGAGAGCGCTATGTTGCGGACGGCGAAGTCGTGTGGTCCTGACGCCCCGACGCTGGCGTCAAGTTGGTGAAAGAAATTTCACCGGCGATGGTGGCAAGAAAGCCCGGTCACCGAGGAGAGCGCGAAATAAGCTGCTAAAACCATCGCGTGCGGGAATGCCGGGTGATCCCGGTGCGACCGTGGTGACTAACGCGTGTGCTTACTACCTTCGCGCACGCGGCTGCGGGTGCAACGGGCACCCGGCATTCCCCGCTCCCCTCTTGGGGTAGCGCCGCTCCCTCCTTGGGGTAGCGCCACGCCCTCCATTTCGGGGCGGAAAATACAAGCACAACTCGGGCGCCTCACGCTGCGAGAATACGAAGATGTGTCTGGATTATTCCACGCCATTGCGCGCCAACGGGTCGCGCGAACGCGCGCCCGATGGCTCGCAATGAAGGTTTCCACGCTTTGGGGTAAACAACACCAACGGGTCGTGCTAACGCGCGCGTTATTGATCTCAGTCTCCAACAAACCCCCAGGGAAACCCCATGCTCACTCTGCATCATCTCAACGACTCCCGCTCGCAGCGGATCCTCTGGCTGCTGGAGGAGCTCAGCACGCCCTACGAGATGAAGCGCTACCAGCGCAACGCCACCACGCGGCTGGCGCCGCCCGAGCTGGAGGCGGTGCATCCGCTCGGCAAGTCGCCGGTGATCACCGACGGCGACGTCAGGATCGCGGAATCCGGCGCCATTGTCGATTACCTCATCCGCCGTTATGGCGACGGCAAACTGATGCCGGCGCCCGGCAGCGCCGATTATGAGAGCTACAACGAGTGGCTGCATTATTCGGAAGGCTCGGCGATGCTGCCGCTGATGCTGAACCTCTATGTCGGCAGGCTGAAGGAAGCAGCGGCCCCTTTGCAGCCGCGCATCGACAGTGAAACGGCCAACCATCTCGGCTATGTCGACGGCGCGCTCCGGGGGCGCGAGTTCTTTGTCGGCCGATCGTTTTCCGGCGCCGATATCCAGATGAGCTTTGTCGGCGAGATGGCCAAGGCGTTCGACAAGCTCGGGCCGTATCCGGACCTGAGCGCGTGGCTCTCGCGGATGCATGCCCGGCCGGCGTTCCGGCGCTCCATCGAGAAGGGCGGCGCGTATCGGTTCGCGAAATAATCGCGAGCGCGCGGAACCGGGGTTTGCGACGGTTATCCGGAGGCTAACGGTTTGCCGTGAATAGTCATTCTGCGGCGGTGATATGAGGCCGGCCACGGGCAGCCACGACCCACCGGGGTGGCAGCCCACCATATCTTGCATAAATGGGGGACTTGGACCGCAAGTGCTTGGCCAATACAGCCCGATATGGTATCCCGCCAGCGTCACTTCGACCGCCACAGATAACCGACCGCAGCTCGCCTGACAGGCCGCGGCGGTGGAGATATTTCGTCCCATGACCCCTCCCAGCAGCTCTTCCGCCACAAGCAAGACCAGCTCCGCGCCCGACTCGTTCTTCACGGCCACGCTCACCGAGGCCGATCCCGATATCGCGGCGGCGATCCGCGGCGAACTCGGCCGGCAGCGCCACGAGATCGAGCTGATCGCGTCGGAAAACATCGTCAGCCGCGCGGTGCTGGAGGCGCAGGGTTCGGTGCTGACCAACA
>DASRQX010000080.1:0-7055 GCA_035696165.1 Acetobacteraceae bacterium
GCAGTGGTGCCGTTTAAGCACTCAATCGCAGCAACTGAACACGGAAGGGAAGGTGGCGAGATGAGCGAATTTCCACTTGACGGGGGACACCTCATATGAGTCGTGGATGCCGGCATGCGCCGGCATGACGCTGTGAGCGCAGGTCGTGCGCTACTTGAAGCGGTTGTCTCGCCTCAGGCCCTAACCGATCCCATCGATAACGAGCATGGCGGCCCGGCCCACGACGCGGGCTCGGTGCTGGGTCCCTGCTGGCACGACAAAGAGCTGCCCGGCACTGATCTCACGCGTGCCGTGCTCGGTTTCCATGCTGACCGTTCCGGAAAACACATAGAAAAGTTCGTCGCTGCTCTCGTGGACGTGCCACCCGGCCGCCACATCCTGCATCACGCGCAACCGAACCGCGTTTCCGTTCACGGTTGCAACGTCGAAATTCTTCCATGTGTCCGTCATATCGAACTGAAATCTATCGAGGTCCCGTGCAAGGGCCAATGTCATCGGGTCAATCCATAGGTGGGTTGGGTGCTGCGCCGCAGCGTTTGCAGTGGCAGAGCCTAGGTGGTCGCAAGGAGTGGGTGTTTTTCAAGCTCCAGCACCCGGCGCACTGCGGGGCGATCCAGCAGACGCTGTTCGAGTGCGGTGTACCGGGTGAGATCCGCGACCGGGAGACCAATTCGCGCAACCCATCCGTAATAGACCAGCGCATAGGGATCGCAAACCGTGTAATGCGTTCCCATCACCCATAGATCGTTCCCGAGCAGGGCATCGATTTCCCGACATTTGGCCCAGTAGGCATGCGTCGCCGCTAGCTTGACGGCAAGACGTGCCACTTCGTCTGGCACAATCCGCTCTGGTCGCGCCAGACGCCGAAAAACCGGATCCACCTGACTGGAGATCCAGGCGAGAAACGCCTGGCACCGCGCCTGCTCAATGAGATCGATCGGCAGCAAGCGCGCCTCGGGGAACCGTCCCCCGATGAAGGTCAGGATCGCGACACTCTCGGTAATGACCGTGCCGTCCACATCGAGCGCGGGAACCTGCGCACGCGAATTGATCCGGCGATAGTCCTCGCGATTCTGCTCTCCTGACCGCAATTCGATCGTTCGCCGCTCGTAAGCAGCGCCAGTCTCTTCCAGCGCCACATGCGCAGCCAATGAGCAGGGGCCGGGGAAATAGTATAGTGCCAGCATGGTTGGGTGCCTTTGTGACAATAGTCGATCAAGCACGTGTCAAGCAGCGCCGGCCCGCGGTATCCGGGCGCATGCGCGCGTTCAGGTCGTCGCGTAGCGTGGTGGCCGCGCAATCGCGACGATGATCTGCACTGTGCCCGCTGCCAGTCCCATCCCCACGCCAAGTCGCCAGGCGAGATCGTAGGACCCCAGCGTATCGAAAAGCAGACCGCCGCCGAACGCTCCGACAAAGCTGCCAAGCTGATGGCTCATGAACGCGATGCCCTGGATCATGGCCTGCCAACGCAGACCGAACATCTCCACGACCGATCCCGCGACCAGCGGACCGACACCCAGCCAGAGGAAGCCCATCATCGCGGCGAACACCAAGGTGCTTGTCGGCGTCGGCGGCGCGATAAAATACCAACCGAGCACCAGCGAGCGCGTCACGTATATCATGCCCAGCAGCACCAGCTTCGGCCAATGGCCACCGGCCCAGCCGAAGAAGACACTGCCGAACACGTTGAAGATGGCGATGACGCTCAGCGCTTCGGCACTGAGCATCGGGTTCATGCCGCAGATCGCCAGGTAGGATGGCAGGTGCGTGCTGATGAAAAGGAGCTGCATGCCGCATACGAAGTACGCGCCGGTCATCACCAGGAACGGCCCCCTTCCAAATGCGGACCGGACCGCTGCCGATACGGTCAGATCGGCGATCTGCTCACCGGTCGCGCGCGGCACTGCCATCCCATCCACGCGGCCGGCGAACCATGTCGCGGGCAGCAGGAAAAGCGCCAGTCCGAACAGCGCCAGCACCCCGTATCGCCAACCGAATCCGACCGTGATCGTCTCGCCGAGGGGTGCCGCGGCAAGTGCGCCGAGTGAGCCAACACCGGTTATGATGCCCAGCACCATGCTGCGGATCGCCGCAGGAACCGCGCGCGACGCGGCCGCCTGCGCCATGGCTGACGCGGTGCAGGCCAGCGACGCCCCGATCAGCAATCCGGCGCCGAGGACGATGCCCAGCATGCCGTGCGCGGCCGCCAGGGATGCCAGCCCAGCGAGATAGAGCACCGCGCCGCCCATCAAAATCTGCCGGAAGCCAAGGCGCACAACCAACCCGCCAACGATTGGTTGAAGCAATCCCCACACAAGATTCTGGATCGAAAGGGCGAACGTGACATCGGAGACAGTGAGCGCCAGTTCCTTGGCAAGAGGTTGGATGAACAGCCCGAAGCACTGGCGTATGCCCATGCTCAGCGTCAGCATAACCGCCGCGCCGAGTAGGATCGGCATGGCAGGACGAAGAGCGCGCGAATCAGCCATCGAGGTCGTCTCCATTGCCGGCGGCCGCACCGTGCCGCGTTGCGGCCTTGACTACACCGGTCGGTGTAGTCAAATAACCCGGCCATGGAGAGTGTCAAGCCAAAATTACACAGGTCGGTGCAATCATGGGCCGCTGGGCCACCAAAGAGACCATGCATGAGCGGATCCTCGAGACCGCCGATCGGCTGTTCTATGGCAAGGGGATCCGCGCTGTCGGCGTCGATACGATCGCCGACGAGATCGGGATCAGCAAGCGGACCCTGTATAATTACTTTCCGTCGAAGGACGATCTGATCGTCGCGTATCTGTCGCGTCGCTTCATCCCGCTCGCGACATCTGAGCTGCCACCGGTCGAGCAGGTCCTCGGCGCATTCGATCGGCTGGAACACTCGTTCACGAGCAAGGCGTTTCGCGGTTGTCCGTTCGTCAACGCGGTTGCCGAACTGGGTGAGCCGACGCACGCCGCCAATCAGCTTGCCATTGCCTTCAAGGAGCAGCGACGCGTCTGGTTCCGCGATTTGCTGATCGGGCTTGGTGTGGCAGACCCTGACGGTCTTGCAACACAGCTCGCGCTTTTGGTCGACGGGGCCATTGCCGCGGCACTCGTCCGTGGCGATCCGGGCATGGCTCGTGCGGCGAAGACGGCGGCCCGCACTCTGCTGACTGCGGCTGGCGTTCCGGCTTGCACAGACAGTGCGATAGCGGAATCAAATCGCAGTGTGCCCGCGCGTAAGCGTGCAGCCCGCAATCGCGCTGCAACAAGAACCAGAACGTAGCCCCGGGCTTACGGTCGTTGCCTCAGCTTCGCATGCTGGTGCACAGCCCCCACCCTTTGCAGACATTCAATCCGATCCACTCCCGCACCCGCGGCCAGCAGCAGGGGCGTCGGGGCGAGGACGCTACGCGACGATGCGCGCCACCTCGTCTGGCGATCGCTGCACCAGCGCATCGTAGTCGCGCATCAGCGTCTCAGTGATCCGTCCGGGCCTGTAGCTGTGCCCGGCGATTTCGCGCACCGCGCAAACCTCGGCCGCTGTGCCGGCCAGGAACGCCTCGGTCGCGTTGCCCAACTCGCTGGCCTCGATCGGCCGCTCGATCACCGTCATCTGGTTGCGCCGCGCCAGCGCCATGACCGAGCGCCTGGTGATCCCATCCAGGAAACAATCCGGCGTCGGCGTGTGCAGGTCGCCATCCATCACCAGGAAGATGTTCGCCCCCGTCGCCTCCGACACCAGCCCGCGCCAGTCCAGCATCAGCGCGTCGTTGTAGCCTTCCGCCTCCGCCTTGTGTTTCGACATCGTGCCGATCATGTAGAGACCGGTGGCCTTCGCCATGGTCGGCGCGGTCTCCGGTGACGGCCGCTTCCAGGCGCCCATCGCCAGCCTGATGCCGGTCATCCGTTCGGCACCGAAATAGCTCGGCCACGGCCAGGCGGCGATCGCCAGGTGGATGCTGGTCCGCTGCGCCGACACCGCCAGCAGCTCGCTGCCGCGCCAGGCGATCGGGCGCACATAGGCGCCGGTCAGGTTGTTGGTGGCCAGCACTTCGTTGCACGCGGCATCGATCTGGTCCGCGGTGTAGGGGATCTCGAACCCCAGGATGCGGCCGGAATTGATCAGCCGGTTGGTGTGGTCGCGCAGCCGGAAGATGTTGCCGCTGTAGGCGCGCTCGCCCTCGAATACCGCGCTAGCATAGTGCATGCCGTGCGAAAGGACGTGCAACTTGGCGTCGCGCCACGGCACCAGCGAGCCGTCCCACCAGATCCAGCCATCGCGATCATCGAACGGTTGCGCACTTGAAGGTAGGGCATCGGAAGGAATCAGGGCCATTTCCGCGTTTCCTCGCAAGATTGTTGCCGTGGACTTGTGGACGGTATAATGACCGGCAAAATACGTCAATGACGCTGTCGTAAGTCGGGAAGGAATGCCAGCCATGTCCGAACAGAGGGGAGCCCACGTGCCCGGCGCCGGCAGCAACCTGCTGTTCCTGCGCGAGGAAGAGCTGCGGCTCGCCCAGGACCTGCTGTTCTTCGCCTACCGCGACTTCACCAACGCCGCCGACGTGATCTTGGAGGAGATGGGCTTCGGCCGCGCCCATCACCGCGTGCTGCACTTCGTCGGCCGCAGCCCGGGCATCACCGTGTCCGACCTGCTCGGCATCCTGCGCATCACCAAGCAAAGCCTGTCGCGGGTGCTTTCGGTGCTGCTGGAGCAGGGCTACGTCGCCCAGACGCCGGGACACGCCGACCGGCGCCAGCGGCTGCTGACGCTGACACTCACCGGTCAGGCGCTGGAGCGCCGGCTGTATGAGCGCCAGCGCGAGCGTCTGACCGCGGCGTATCGCGAGGCCGGCGCCGCCGCGGTGGACGGCTTCCGCAAGGTCATGCGCGGGATCATGGACGAGGCGGCGCGTGCCTATATGGACGGTCCGCATCGGGCGGCTCGCGAACCGCGCATCCGGTCGGCTTGACGCGGCCCGGTCCAGTGCGACGCCGCGCGTAGGGCAATCGCATTTGGAGTTTGCGGCGGCGGCGCAGCGCTGATGGCGGCGGATGGGGAACCAGCAAGGCGCCAGGTTTTGGGTCGGCACCCGCGATGCTGGGGCGTTATGCGATTTTGACCACGCACCCCGCACTTCACACATGGTTGGCACAATCCCACATTGCGCTATGATGCATGCATCAATTGATCAATTCATGCTGGAGAACTCATGTATCGCCGCATCGACGCCCATATCGCCCGTACCCAGTTCGGCCAGATCATGGACCTCGCCACCAAGAACAACGAGCGCTTCGTCGTTGACCGTCGTGGCGAGCCGGCAGTCGTGATCATGAGTGTGCAGGATTTCATCCGCACGGCAGCACCCCCGCCGGACTGGCTGCAAAAGGCTTGGGCCGGCGCCAAGCGGCGCGGACTTGATTCACTCGCGCCCGCCGACATCGACGCCGAGATCACCGCGCACCGGCGCGGCAAAAAGAAGGACACTGCTGCCCGCGGGATCAAGTGATTCGGGCGGTGATCGTTACGAACGTGCTGGTCTCCGGCCTTCTCTCGCCCGCCGGCAACGAGGCGCTGATCATCCTTGCCATCCATCAAGGACTGGTGCGGCCCTGTTTCTCGGATGACATCCTGGAGGAGTACGCCGAGATGCTGGCGCGGCCGAAGTTCGCGTTTGAGCGCGGCGAGATCGACGCAGTGCTGGCGATGTTTGGCAGCGGGGGCGAGCTGATCGTGCCCCAAGGTTCTGCGCCGGCCTTGCCCGACGCGAGCGACGTCAAGTTTTTGCATTGTGCCCAGACCACCCAGGCGGAGTACATCGTCACCGGCAACAAGCGGCACTTTCCGCAGGATGCTTGCGGCGCGGTGCACGTCGTGAACGCCGGCGAGTTGCTCGACCGCATCACCCTCGAAATCTGACCAGCCATGCAACACTCGGAATTTACGATCGGCGTGACGTTCTGGTGCAGCGACCGGCAATGGCGATGCACCGATATCGGCACCCGCACGGTCATTGCGATACGCATCGACAGCGTTGAAGTGGGAAGCAGCGCGCCCGAACTGTGTCGGACACTCAGCCGCAGCGAAGCTGAAGCCGATGGCTGGTTCAATGGCCCGCCTTACGCGGGCGCTGAGGTCGTGTTCGATGAGGGGATCTACCGGCGTGTTCGCTTGAGCCGGATGCCGACACGGCAAACCTGTCGCCCATGGCCGACATTTCCGATGAATTACCGTCCTCTGCGGCAAGCATCGCGCAAGCCAAGATGCTGCGGGAGCAGGCGCGCACAGGCGGACTCCGTTTCGAGGCTTATCTGCCGTCCAGCCTGGCCGAATGGTTGCTAGATCTTATCGAGCGCGGGCTGTCCACCGATCCAAGCGAAGCTGTCTTCGTTATGATCGGCGAACAACAGGAGCTTGAGCCTCACGCCGATCTGCGCAAGGAGTTACTGCGCCGAGCCTGTCAGGCTGCGATTGACGATCCGCGGCCCGGAATCCCGCATGAACAGGTGATGGAGCAGATGAAGAAGCGGATGGCGGCACCGCGTCCGCAACCTGCCGCGTGGCGTCGGCCGACATCATGGGCCAGCTCCCGCCACCATCCACCAGGCCGAGTCTACCACCAGCTTGCGCACCTCACGTTGTGCCGGCGGCCCCGCGGCCGGCATCGCGACCAAGCTCGGCAACCACAGTTTTCGGGGGACAGGGATCACAGTGTATCTAAAGAACGGCGGCACGCTGGAGAAGGCGGCGCAGATGGCGAACCATGCTAGCACGCGCACGGCGCAGCTCTATGACCGCCGGCGCGAGGAACTGAGCCTCGACGAGGTGGAGAGGCCCTTTCGGCCCAACTTTTGTCACTTCTTGCGTTAAATCCCATCAAATCATAGCCGGAATGATGGCCGCCTCGGTGAGCCGTGCTGCGGCAGCGGTTGCCGCACGTCCGGCTTTCGTCAGGTAGTAGCGGTAGGTCCCGGTGACCCGCTTGATCACTCCGATGTCCAGCAGTCGGCGCAACTTCCTTGATCGCCTGGTCGGTGAGAACATCGGCAGGTCCGCCAGCAGGTCG
>DASRQX010000081.1:0-2854 GCA_035696165.1 Acetobacteraceae bacterium
GCGGCCCAAACCTTATCACCGTTGTCGTCCGGACGCAGGTCCGCAACGACCTTGCGTCACGGCGCGCCAAGCCGCCGTCCAACCCCACAGCATCGGAGTGACCGACGTCATGGCCGCACTCGACCGGAGCAACCTCAAGGGTTTCGTCCCCGCCATCGTGACCCCGTTCGCCGCGAGCGGGGAGATCATGGAAGACGCGTTCTCCGACCTTGTCGGCTGGCTGATCGATATCGGTGCCGATGGGATCTGTGTCGCCGGCGATAACGGCGAGAGCTGGGCACTCGATGTCACGGAGCGGGCGCGCCTGACGCGCCTTGCGGTGGAGCGGGCCGCTGGACGGGTGCCGGTGATGACCGGCTGCAGCGCTCCGGCTGCCGCGCAATCCGTGCGCTATGCCCAGGCCGCCGCCGAGGCTGGTGCCGACGGACTGCTGATGCTGCCACAGACCTACGTGCTGAAAGCCACGCGCGATGAACTGCTACGCCGATTCGAAGCGGTCGCGAAAGCCGTTCCACTGCCGATTGTTGCCTATAACTCCCCACGCCGGACCGGGATCGACTTGTCGCTGGATGATCTCGACGCGCTGTTGGGTGTGGCGCCGATCATCGGCATCAAGGAGTCCAATCGCGACTTCTTCCACCACACCCATTTGCTGCAACGCTTCCGCGACCGGCTGGCGATCATGGTCGGCCCTTGTCACTATATCTTCCCCGGCTTGGCGCTTGGTGCCGCGGGCTTTATCGCCACCGGCCCGGAGCTGCTGGGGCGCGATGCCGGGCGCATCACCGCGCTGGGCACGCAGGCCCCCGGCGCCGAGCAGGCGGCGCTGCACTACAAGCTGACCGTGTTGTACCAGATGCTGATGGGCACCGGCACCTGGCCGTCGGCCCTCAAGGCGGCGCTGACCCTGCTGGGCCAGCCGGCAGGCGTACCGCGCGATCCGGTGCTGCCGCTGCCTGCGGAGCAGGTCGATAAAATCCGGCGCAGCATGACGGAGCTGGGTTTGTCGGTGCGTAGCTAGATCGACCCCGGAACGATGACCAAGGTGCCGGCATGACCGAGACGATCGAGGACAGCCCGAACGCCTATATCGTTCCTGGACTCGCGCGCGGCATTGATCTGCTGGAAGCCCTGGCACGCGAGAAACGCCCCATGTCGGCAGTGCAACTGGCGGAGACGCTGGAGCTGCCTCGATCCTCGGTCTTCCGGCTGATCCAAACGTTGCAGCACAAAGGCCTGATCGAGTCCGACGGTGGCCGACGCAGTTTTTCGCTCGGTCCGGGAGTGCTGCGGCTTGGCTATCAGTACCTGACCGGACAGGATCTTGTGCAGGTGGCACGTCGGGAGCTTGAACTGTTGAGCGAGCGGGTGTGTCTCTCCTCGCATCTCGCGATAAGATCGGACCGAGAGATCGTCTACCTGCTGCATGTTCCGGGAACCGCCGGGTTCGTCAGCAACGTCAGTGCTGGTGCGCGGTTTCCGGCGCATGCCACTCCGATGGGGCAAATCCTGCTCGCGCAGGTTTCGCGCAAACAGCTGTTCGAACTTTACGCCGGCGTGCGATTGGTGCCGTTGACAGAGCAGACGCCGATCACGCTCGAGGCATTGGCGGCAAAGGTGGCGCGATCCGCCGCGGATGGGTACGTGGTCAGCCGCGGTAGCGTGGAGCCAGGTGGCATTTCGATCGCGGCCCCCGTCTACAACAGCGGCGGGGATCTGGTTGCCGCCATCGACATCTCCTGCCCCGCTAGCGCGTTCGATGAGGCGGCGCTCGAGACGCACTATCTGGTATCAGTGAGGGAGACGGCGCGGCGGGTCGCCGCGCGTATCGTTCCGCGGTGAGGGATGAGTTGCGAGCCGACGCGGCATGCGCGCCTGCGCAACAATGAGGAGGAGCCGTCCACACGATCAAATGAGTGTGGATATCGCTTGGACCGAACGCAGGCCAGCGCGTCCTGTGTGTCGACTGAAAGTAATTTGTGCCAGAGTAAAGCGGCATATTTCGTAACACAAAAGCAGATGTTACGTGCTGGAGAGGATTGGGTTGCGGGGGCAGGATTTGAACCTGCGGCCTTCAGGTTATGAGCCTGACGAGCTACCGGGCTGCTCCACCCCGCGCTGAGCGATTGATCTGGGCCCCCGGACGTCCCCGGACTTGATCCGGGGGCCGGGGGGTGGCGGTCGACCATCGGCGCCCGGCCGGCCGCCGGGTCTGGCGCCGGTGATGAGCCACCGGGCTCTCCCCCCGCGGCGGCGGTGGGGGCGGCTCCCTGGGGATGGGGGCGGTTGGGGGCTGCGAGAGCCTGGCGGCGACCTGCTCTTCCGCGTCTTTAGACGCAGTACCATCGGCGCTGAGGGTTTTCACGGCCGAGTTCGGGATGGGATCGGGTGTTTGGCCCCTCGCTGTGACCACCAGGCTGTCGCGGCCCCCGGGGATTGGCGCCCCCGGGGATTGGCGCGCCGCGGGATTGGCGCCCCGGGGGAATTTGCGAATGTGACGGGGGAAGTGTCTTGGGGACGCGCGCGGCGCCTGCAGCGCTGGCTTGTCGCCCGGGGGGTGATACCCCGGGTTTGGCGCCTGGGTTTGGCGCTTGCCGCTGCACGCCGGCGGTTTTCCGGCCAAGCTTTGATCTTGGTTTGGGGTTCGAGCGGGTTCGAGCGATTAGTACCGGTCAGCTCCACGGATTGCTCCGCTTCCACCTCCGGCCTATCGACGTGGTGGTCTTCCACGGCTCTCGACGAGACCTGGTTTTGAGGGGGGCTTCCCGCTTAGATGCGTTCAGCGGTTATCCCGTCCGCACTTAGCTACCCGGCGTTGCGGCGGGCGCCACAACCGGTCCACCAGAGGTGCGTC
>DASRQX010000082.1:0-24773 GCA_035696165.1 Acetobacteraceae bacterium
ATGTCGTCCTGCGTCATCGCCGAGCCATCAGCCAGCAGGCGCTGGGGGGTCACGCCGCAGCGATCGACCACCTGCTGCACAAGGCCCTCGGCCAGACCACTGTCGTTGCGCCGGTCGGTGGGGTCGATCGTCACGATGAAGGCGTTCGAGGTGGCGACCTGGACGTTCCACGCGAGGCGCGTCGCGCCATCGGCCATTTTCATCGAACGGGTCTCGGGATCGGAGATCGAGACCGAGGGCGCCCGCTTCTCCGCCTCTTCCTTGGCATGCCGTTTGGCCCGCTCGGCTTTCTCCCGCTCCAGTTCGGCAAGATTCTCCTGCGCCCGCCGCAGCCGCGCCGCCCGCTCCGCCGCCGCCCGCAGCGCCCGTTTCTGGCGCTTGCGCTCGACCGCCGCACCGTCCGCTTCGACCTCATGCTTCAGCTTCGCCACATGCGCCGCGACCGCCTGCTCCAGCTTCACCAGCCGCTCACGCTGCGCCATCGAGCCGCGGCCGGCATGGGCCTGCGTCTTGGTGCTGTCGATCGCCACTTCCTCCAGCGTGATCAACCCTTCCGCCAGCAGGCTGGTCAGGCTCTGTGTCAGCAACTGGTCCAGCAGCGGCCCACTGTCGCGGCGGAATGCCGACAGCATGTCGTGGTTGACCGGCACGCCGCCGCACAGCCAGCGATAGGCTGTGTGGTACACGCAGCCGCGCGATCGCGCGGGCCGAGCCGACGCCATCCGTCGTCGCATACAGCCACACCGCCAGCAGCACCGCCGGGTCCGACGCCTGACGGCCGGGAGCGTCGCCGGCCGCTTTGATCCGCGCATACCATGCGCTCAGGTCCAAGGTTCGCACGAAGTCCCACACCACCCGCGCCCGATGCTCCGGGTCCAACTGGCTGTCCAGATCAACCACTGCCCAGCTGGGCTGGTAGCGCTCCGGGCGGAGCAGTCGAAGCCCGTTGGTCATCGCGAATCGTCCCTGTCCATCGCGGTACGGAATCCTGCTTCGACGGCGGGGGGAATCGTGAAAATGCAATCGAGGCGCTATCGAGATTGGATTACAGCCTCATGCGCCGGCATGACGGGGATGCGGGGCCGGTGGGTCGGTCTTTCATGCGCGTGGTGCAAGTCTCCGGGTCAAATCGTGAGGCGAGCAAGCGACACGACCAGGCGTATCGTCAAGCCATCGGGGTTCCACTCGCGCGCGATGGATCCGCCCAGTTGGCGCTGGACAGTGGCATGGCCAAGCAAGCTTCCGAAACCCTCCCGCAACGCCGGTCCTTGCAGCGCCGGGCCACCGTGTTCCCGCCAGGTGATGCGCAGCACATCTCCTGCAACATCGCACATGACCTCGACATGGCCGGCGGGTGACGAAAGTGCCCCATATTTGGCGGCGTTCGTTGCGAACTCATGCAACAGAAGCGCAAAGCTCGCGACCGCGCTGCCGCTGATCGGCACGTCCGGACCGACGATGGTCACGCGTTCGCCACCACCTTGCTGAACATCGCCGTAGGGCAAGACGATGGTCCGAATGAGCGCGTGCATTGTCGAGTGAGCCTCGGCGCGGTCGGTTGGATCGGCAGGCGTCGGCAGCGTCAGGTCGTGGGCCCGGGCCAGGGCATCTAGTCTGCTGCGTACCGTGTCAGCCATGTCCTGCGGGGTTTGCGCGAAGCGGGCGCTGAGTGCGACCACCCCACTGGCGAGGGCAAATAGGTTCCGGATGCGGTGACCCATCTCCCTGTAAAGCATATCCTGCTCTTCTCGCGTACGTCCCGCGGCGATGCTGTGACGGGCGATCATCGACACGCCGATGATGCCGCTGTCGGCGCTCCTGATGGGGGAAACCGCGACCGAGAGTTCCACGAAGCTTCCGTCCTTGTGCTGCCAGATGCTTTCGTGATGGCCGACGCGTTCGCCACGGTGGACGCACGCACGGATATCCAACTCCGCCGCATGACAATCGACGGTGATCATGGTCATCATCGGTCGACCGATTGCCTCGGCTTCGGTGTAGCCAAGCAGTCCTGCGGCGCCGTCGTTCCAACTGGTGATCGTAGCGTTCAGATCGAGGCTGACAATCGCGTCGTCGGCATGATCGACGATCGAGGCGAGAAGCAGCGCGCGTGCTTCGCGCCGTCCGGCCTCGCGCCGCACGGCCCGGCGCGGTCCGGCAGGGTCCCGGCTGCTCATTGGCGTTCACCTTCAGTCCCGAGGGCGGCCCATGCCGGTCCGGTCATTCTGATCATCCAAACGTCCTGCCCGTCGGGTTGCGGATTCCCGGAGTCGCGACATCACGCGTCCGGGCTGCGTCGCAGAGAGACCGCGAACCTCCGACGTCTACCAGTCGCAGATGTACCAATCGCCCTAGTGCAGCCGCATTGTCGTCAATAATGCCGACTTGGTTAAGTCAAGGAGAAGCGGCCGCGCAGCCGCGTCTTGCCGCGCACAACGCTGGCGCCTTGTCGCACAACGCCCGCGCCCTGTCGCGCACAACGCCCGCGCCCTGCCGCGCACAACGAGTGTCGCAAAACAATGAATGATCTCAATATCGTAAGAGAAGCCATCCCACAACGGCAAGCCGATCGTCGGCAGCTACAGCAAATCATTGCCGGGCTGACCGAAGGGATTCTCCTGCTCGATACAGACGGGACCATCGTCTGGGCCAACGAGGCAGCACTGGCGATGCACGGCGCCACGACACGTGAGGAACTCGGTGTCGATGTACGGGAATACCGCGATCGCTTCATAGTACGGTACCGGAACAATCACCGGGTTGCCGAAGGCGATTATCCGACCGATCGTGTCGTCGCAGGAGAATCGCTCGACGGCGTGACGGTGGAGGTAACGTCCGCGACGGACGAGGGGATGCGATGGGTTCACCAGGTCCGCAGCCTGGTGTTGACCAATGCCGGCGGCGATCCGGATTGTCTGGTGCTGGTGATTCGCGACGCGACCGAACAGGTCAGCGCCGAAGAGCGGTTCGAGCGCGCCTTCGGGGCGAATCCGGCACCGGCCATCATTTGCCGCCTGATGGATCTGCGCTACGTCAAGGTCAATCGCGGCTTCCTCGAAATGACCGGCTATGCCCGCGAGGACGTGCTCGACCGGTCGGTCTATGAAATCGATGTGTTGGAGCAGGCGGAGCGGAAGAACCTCGCCATCGAGTTGCTGAACGCCGGACGCACGATCCCGCAGATGGAAGCGGTACTGCGTCTGCCGGATGGCAGCGGCAAGTATGTGGTCGTTGCCGGTCAGCCGATCGAGATCGGCGATGAGCGCTGCATGCTGTTCACCTTCATCGACCTTGACCCCAGGCGGAAGACCGAGAATGCCCTGCGCCAAAGCGAGGAGCGGTTTTCCAAGGCATTCAATCTCTCGCCGTTGCCGACGACGGTGACCACGCTGGACGGATTTCGGATCAACGAGGCAAACGAAGCGTTTCTCGCGACGACCGGATACACGTCGGCGGAGGTGGTTGGGCACAGCGGGGCGGATCTGAAACTCTGGACGAATGCCGCGGACCGCAAGCAGTTTGAACAGGACATCCTGACGGCGGGCAGCGTCCGCAACCGTGAACTGCAGCTTCGTACAAAGGATGGCGACCTGGTGGATTGCCTCGTGTCAGCACAAACGATCACCATCGACGATCAACCCTGCGTGCTCCGCGTGTTGCAGGACATCACCGACCGCAAACGTTCGGAGGTGGAACTGATCGCCGCGATCGAGGCGGTGATGCGGGACGCCTCGTGGTTCAGCCGAACGGTGATCGAGAAGCTGGCGACCGTGCGGCGGCCGCATGACGGGCGCAACTCGAACGCCGAACTGGCCGATCTCACGCCACGTGAGCGAGACATCCTGGGGTTGATGTGCCAGGGACTGGCGGACCAGGAGATCGCCGGTGCGTTGGAGATTTCCCGCAATACCGTGCGCAATTATGTTGCGCTGATATACCAAAAAACCGGCGTACACCGCCGCAGTGCGGCGATTGTCTGGGCGCGCGACCGGGGATTCACCGGCGCGACTCCACGTGGTACCGCTGTACGTGGCAGCGCCGGGGTGCGTCGGCGGTCACGCGACCTTTGGGCCGGGTGATCCGGTCACGCAGGCCCGAGGCCACCAACGTGTGCAGTTTGCAGCGGCAGCAAACGGATCCGCACTCGAATGGCACCGGGTTCGGTGGTTGGGTCCACCTCGGCGAGCAGTTGCCGCAGATACTCCGCGGTGAGCCGCCGGCGCAGCGGATGCGGCGGGGTCGTCGGCTCGCCTGCCGTGACGATTGACAGCACCGCGCTTTCCGGACCCTCTAGTGTTATCGCAACGCGCAGCCTGCCGCCGCGCGCGCTTGTGGCGTCGAGATTCGGCGGGAGCAGCACGGCGAGATACAGCCCCATGGCGACGGCCTGATCGATACGGACCGCGCAATCGCTCTCGGGCAGCTCGACGTTGACACTATCGCGATTGACACCGGCGATCTGGCGCAGCGTGTCCACGACTTCCGACACGAGGTCGCGCAGCGCGACTTGCACCGTCCCGTCGGTCACGGTGACAATACGATAGGCGGCGGCCATGCACTGCACGTGCTCTTCGACGAACCGCGCCTCGCTCCGGCGATCCGGTGGCAACATTCGCTTCTGCAGACTGACCAGGCTGGCGATGAGCTGGAAATTGTTCTTGACGCGATGATGCAGTTCGCGAACGAACCCATCGTTGTCCGTCAGGGTACTGGACGGACTCACGGCAAGTTGGGCCGGGCACATTCGATGGCCGGGCGCAGGTCAACCTGGTGCTTCTCGCGGTGCTCGGCAGCATGCTTCCATCTGGCCGCGCACTGGGCTTTCCACGGGGCGATGGGGCATGCGCTCCGGCGGGACATGTGCTCAATGGTCCACCAGTGATGAGACCCCCGCGCCAGCGTTCGCGTCGACTGCCGCGTCCCATTCCGAGCCCTGGCGTTGCAGTTCCGTAGCGCTCACACTCAACATTGCCGCCAACCGCGTGCGCGCACGATAGACGCGGCTCTTCATCGTACCAAGGGCGCAGTCGCAGATCTCGGCGGCCGCTTCATAGGACAAGCCGGAGGATCCAACCAAAAGCAGCGCCTCCCGCTGGTCGTCCGGCAGCTTGGCCAGCGCGGTGCGGAACTCCTGAAACTCGAGATGGCTTTCCTGCGATGGCCGGTGTGCCAGCGTTGCGGCAAACTGGCCATCGGTGTCCGGCACCTCATGCCGGCGCTTGCGGAACTCGGTATAGAACGCGTTGCGCAGGATGGTGTACAGCCAAGCCATCAGGTTGGTGCCCGGCTGGAACCCGGTCCGGTTGGCCCATGCCCTGACCAGCGTCTCCTGCACAAGATCGTCCGCGCCGTCAGTCTTGCCGCACAGGCCGATCGCGAAGGCACGTAAATGAGGGATGGCGGCGAGCAGGCTGTGCTGGAAGTCTGGCACACCACTCATTGAGGGGATGCCTCTTTCGTCGCCAGCTCGTTGAGCAGCCGGACGAAACGGTCTGGCACGGGTTCACTCAGGATTTCGTGGTAGACAGCGCGCAACTGCTGGCCGATCACTGCTTGCAGGTCGGCGCCGAGGCGGGGACCCTGCTGCGCCTGATCGGGTCCGACGGCGTCTTCAGGAACGGCCGGCGTCCTGGCGAGCGACCTCTTGGGGTGTGCGGACGGATGCACCTGTTGCTCCGCTGATGGGGTGCCCGCTGGTAGGGTGCCCGCTGATAGGGTGCCCGCTGATTGCGCGCCGGCTGATCGCGCGCCCGCTGATTGCGCGTCAGTCAGGTCGACGGTGGCCCTGGGGCTTGCTCCCGAAGTCGAGCGGTCAGGTTTGCGCATACGACATCCCTCATGGCTCCGCGCCCCCAGCGCTCCGGACCAATGCTACTGCTTGCATGCCAGGCAGGCGACGTCTTTTGGCAGACCACTATTCACTGGCACCAACGGCATAACGCTGCTGACAAAGGAAAGTTCCTGGCCGCGGAACTCTTTGACGGTTCCGGCGTTGTTGATAGGGTCGGTTCACGCACCCGTCAGCAGCCGCAAAGGATCGATCGTGTCAGTCGCCGAAGCGCTCCCGGCACACCTCCCCTACCTGCGGCGATTTGCCCGCGCGCTGACCGGCTCTCAAATGGTTGGCGACCGCTATGCGCTGGCAGCGCTGGAAGCGGCGGTGGCAGACCCTGTACGCATGCACGACGTCCCGGACGCCGGCGTCTGGCTGTACCGCCTGCTGATGAAAATCTGGGCCTCGGCGGCCGCTCGCCCAACTGGCACGACGAGCGATCGGGGTGATTGCAGCAGCGTCGAAGCCGCGAATCGCAACCTGGAGGCGATGACGCCGCTGCCGCGGGCAGCCTTCCTGCTGCACTGGGTCGAGGGGTTCGCGGTCGAACGCGTTGCCGCGGTGCTGGAGTGCCCGGTGTCCCGTGTGCATGCGCTGATTGAACAAGCCGGCCACGAGATTGCCGAGCAGATCACCACCGACGTGCTGATCATCGAAGACGAGCCGATCATTTCGATGGATCTCGAGGCGCTGGTGAAGGATCTCGGCCACCGGGTCACGCATGTGGCGCGGACTCGCACCGAGGCGATCCAGGCCGTCAGTGAGCATTTTCCCGGGCTTGTGCTCGCGGACATCCACCTCGCGGATCAGAGTTCCGGTCTCGATGCTGTGAACGAGATCCTCGGCGGTCACGAGGTGCCGGTGGTGTTCATCACCGCGTATCCGGAACGCCTGCTGACCGGCGTCCGGCCGGAGCCGACCTTCCTGATTACCAAGCCATTCCGCAGCGAGACGGTTAAGGCGGCCATCAGCCAAGTGCTGTTTTTCGACGTGAAGGCGCATCGCGACCCGGGCGCCGCTGCCGCGGAGTGATCGGATACCGGTCGCTGGTGGGCGGCCGGCGGTTACCTTCGGATCGCGCACGTCCGAGTACAGCCGGCCGTGGGCGCCGCGGGTAATCCGCGCGGCGCCCACGGATCGGGACGTCAGTAACGACGCGTCAGAGTGTTTTGATCCAGGCGTTCAGCTCGCGTTCCACGCGCTCCTTGGCGTAGCCGGAACGCTGCTGAATGCGGCCGGCATTTCCTTGCGATTGCCTTCGATCACGTCCAGGTCGTCGTTGGTCAGCGTGCCCACTTTGCTTCTGGAGCTTGCCCTTGACGACATCCCAGGAGCCTTCAATTTGGTCGGCATTCATGAACTGCTCCTGTGCCTGTTGCGTTACCCGGCGCTGCTGCGCCGGCCATGGCGATAGATCGCCGTCGGGCTCACTCGGTTGCCGGACGGGAGCAGGCTTTCGCGGTCGTGACGGGGTGCCGTCGATCGCCCGGATCACAAACTGGAGAGGTGTCGACCCGCGCGTCAGTACGCGGCAACCTCTATAGCTCTGCTGCATTTCACTAAGACGCCGGTCACTAAGACGCGGGGTTGGCATGATGCTGCCGCCGACCGCAGTTGGCGGGCACCGGGTTCGCAGAGGGAAATCAGCGTGTTCAATTGCGCAATCATTTGCCTGGTAGTGGCGCTGCTTGCGGCCGTCGTCAGCTTTGGCGGCCTGTTGGATGTCGACGCCGCCATCGCGGCCCAGCACATCTATTTCATCGCGATCGGGCTGTTCGTCGTCAGCGCGATGTTGACGATCCTCGATCTCGAACTGTCGCGCGACATTCGCGTCCGGTTGGCGCGCGGTTTGCGCGGCGATTCGGCCCGGCGAACCGACCGGCACACACGGCGGACGTGGGCGATGTGAACCGACGATGGGGGGCAGCCATCCCGATCGGTCCCGGCCGGCGAGCGAGGCGCAATGCCGTGTGGTGGCTGCCTGATCCGGAAGATCGGGTTCGGTGAGCTTTGTCAGCCAAATTTCATTGATGACGTTGCAACCGATGGTGGTAATATTGACTCAGGCCGCCGTGCGTCGCCGCCTCTATGCCGGGTGCCACCCATGAAAGTCCTGTTCGTTACAAGTGAGTTCGCTGGCCTGGGCAAGGTCGGAGGGCTGGGGGACGCGTCCGCCAGCTTGCCGGTCGCGCTGCACGAGCTGGGGATCGACGTACGCGTGTTGTTGCCGGCCTATCCCCAGGTGTTGGCGTCGATTCCTGCCATCACCTGGCTCGGAAGGCTGCCGGGTCGTGGCGATATCCCGGGATGCCGCATTGGTATGGCTCGGCTGGCGAGCGGGATCACGCTCTATCTGGTCGGGGCACCGTCGTTATACGACCGGCCTGGCACAGCTTATGGCACGCCCGAAGGTCGCGACTGGACGGACAACCACCTGCGGTGGGGGCGGCTTTCGCTGGCGGCCGCGCAGATCGCGCGCGGCCAGGGCAAGCTCGGCTGGTGCCCGAACCTGGTGCACGCCAATGACTGGCCCAGCGGGCTGGCGCCGGCCTACCTGCGCTGGGACGGCACCGAAGTGCCATCCGTGATGACCATCCACAACATTGCGTACCAGGGACGATTCGCCGCGGACCTGCGGCACGGCCTCGGCATCCCCGACGCCGCCTTCGACGTGAACGGCGTCGAATTCCATGGCGCGGTCTCATTCCTCAAGGCCGGCAGCTTCTACGCCGACGAGGTCACAACGGTCAGCCCGACCTACGCGCGGGAGATCACCACGGAGCCGCTGGGCGGCGGGCTGCACGGACTGATGCAGACCCGCGCCGCGGCGGGCCGGTTGTCCGGGATCATCAATGGGATCGATGAAAGCTGGGACGCGGCCAGGGATCCGTACCTGCCGTACCATTTCCATGCCGGCGATCTGATCGGCAAGCCGGGCAATGCCGATGTGGTGCGCACCGGACTGTGCCTGCGTTCGTCCGACGGGCCGCTGTTCGGTATTGTCGCGCGGCTGGTGCACCAGAAGGGCCTCGACCTGGTCGCCGAGGCAGCGAACAGCATCGTCGAACAAGGTGGGCAGATCGCCATCCTGGGGCTCGGCGATCCGGAAATCGAGCAGGTCCTCAGCCGTGCCGCGCGGCGGTATCGCGATGATGTCGCCATCCTGGTCGGCTTCAACGAGCCGATGGCCCGGAGGATTATCGCCGGCAGCGATTTCTTCCTGATGCCGTCACGCTTCGAGCCCTGTGGGCTGACGCAGATGCAGGCGCAGCGCTACGGTGCGCTGCCGATCGCGCACGCGGTTGGCGGGCTGGTCGATACGATCGAAGACGACGTGACGGGGTTGCTGTTTTCCGACCTTACGGTTGACGGTCTTGCAACGGCCTGTCGGCGCGCCTTCAGCGTATTCACCGATCGGGCCAGGTTGGGTGCGATGCGGCAGGCGGCAATGGCGCGTGGCTTCAGTTGGTCAGCCTCGGCGGCGCAATACGCGGCAATCTATCGCCGGCACTGCGGCGAGGCGGTGCCGCGGCGCACGGCGCGTGCGACGGCGATCCGGGATGTGAAGGTGGGACACGAGAAGGTGAGGCGGGTGGAGCTGGAGGCAGCGGCTTAGGCGAGCTGAGATGAGCGCTGCCGCCGCACGCACTGCAATGAATGCGCCGTCATGAAGACGCCGGCCTACCCGCCGCGCGCGACGCTGCGGCTGCAATTCAACCATGGTTTCACCCTGGATGACGCGGTTGGCGTTGTTGACTGGGCCGCCGATCTCGGCATCAGCCACGTTTATGCCTCGCCGCTGCTGACCGCGAGGGCGGGGTCGACGCACGGTTATGATACCGTCGATCATTCCAGCATCAATCCGGAGCTCGGCGGCGAGGCGGCGCTGCGGCGGCTTGTCGCGGCGCTGCGCGCGCAGGGCATGGGGCTGATCCTGGATATCGTGCCCAATCACATGGCGGTGGGTGGACACGACAACACATGGTGGCTCGACGTGCTGGAATGGGGGCGCGGCAGCCCCTACGCGGCGTTCTTCGACATTGATTTCGATCCGCCGGATGCGGCGCTGCGCGACAAGGTCCTGGCGCCGTTCCTGGGGGATGGCTACGGCGCCTGTTTGCGGCGCGGCGAGATTGTGCTGCGGGTCAATGCGGGCAGCGGTTCGCTTGATGCCTGGTACCACGATCACCGGTTGCCGATCCGTCCGCAAGATTACGCTAACGTACTGATCACTACGGTCAAACCGGCCAACGGGTGCGTCGACCGAGCTGCCGCGCAGGCGATGCGCGGCGTCGTGCGGGATGCGGCGCACGGCAACCAGGCGGCGATCGCGAACGACCTGGCGCATTTCGCGGCCGGCACACCGGATGGGACTGCGCGGCTGCACGCGCTGCTGGAGCGGCAGCACTACCGGCTGGCCTGGTGGCGCACCGCGGCCGAGGAGATCAATTGGCGGCGCTTCTTCGACATCAACGCACTGGCCGGATTGCGCGTCGAGCTGCCGCACGTGTTCGACGCGACACATGCGCTGATCTTTCGCCTCTATGTGGAAGGCCTGATCGATGGCGTGCGGGTCGACCACATCGACGGGCTGGCGGAGCCGCGCGCCTATTGCCGCAAGCTGCGACGCCGGCTGTCGGCACTGACGGCGCAGCGTCCGGCGGTTGCGGGGCACGCGCCGCCGTTGATCTGGGTCGAGAAAATCCTTGCGCCCGGCGAGACATTGCCGCGCGACTGGCTGGTGGACGGCCCCACCGGCTACGACTTCATGGACCAGGTCGGCGCGGTGCTGCACGACCCGGCCGGCGCGGCGCCATTGAAACGTATGTGGACCGACCGGACCGGCCGTCCGGCCGACTTCCGTGTGGAGGAACGCGCGGCGCGGCGGCAGATCCTGCACGAGGTGTTGCCGAGCGAGCTGAACGCGACCGCGGCATCGGTGCATCGCATCGCGCGGCAAGACCCGGCCACGCGCGACCTGACGCTGGGTGCGATCCGCCGCGCCCTGGTGGAGCTGCTGGTGCACTTCCGGGTCTACCGGCTGTACGCCGGTGCAGTAGGTCCGACCGAGGCGGACGCGAGGGTGATGGCGGCCGCGTTGGCCGGTGCGATGAACACGTGTCGCCGCGGCGATCGCGAGGTGGTGGAAGCCATTGCGCGGTGGCTCGGCGCCGGTCCGTCGCGCGCCGCCCCAGTCGGGCGCCCAGGGGCGGGACAGCGCGAGGAACGCCGGCGTGCGCGCGTGCGATTTCAGCAGCTCTCCGCGCCGACGGCGGCGAAATCGGTTGAGGACACGGCATTCTACCGCTACGGAGTGTTGCTGTCACGGAATGAGGTGGGGTCGGACCCGGCCAACTTCGCCATCCGTCCGGACGATTTCCACGCCGCCTGCGCGGCCCGCCTGGAGGCGTTCCCGCGAGCGCTGCTTGCCACGGCCACACACGACCACAAGCGTGGCGAGGATGTGCGCGCACGCCTGGCCATAGTCAGCGAATGGCCCGAGGCGTGGGCGGCGCTTGTTGATGCGGTCGAGATGGCGCTGCCGCACGCGTCGGTCGATCCGGGCGACCGGCTGATGTTGCTGCAGATGCTGGTGGGCGCTTGGCCGGCCGTGCTGGACCGTGGCGACGAAGCTGGCATCGCAGCATTCCGCGAGCGGATCGCCGGCTGGCAGCAGAAGGCTCTGCGCGAAGCCAAGCTGCGGACCGATTGGGCGACGCCGGACCTGGACTACGAAGCCGCGTGCCACGGCGACCTTGCAGCATTGCTGGCGCCAGGTGCGGCGCGCGAGGCCATCGCGGCGTTCGCCGTGCGCCTGATGGTGCCGGGCATGATCAACGCGCTGAGCCAGAGCTTCCTTCGGCTCACGACGCCGGGCATCCCCGATTTGTATCAGGGTGCCGCTCTTTGGGACGAAAGTCTGGTTGATCCCGATAATCGCCGCGTGCCGGATTTCGCCGCCTTGCGCGATTTGGCGCGGCGGGGGCTACCGCCGGTTAACGAATCGCGTAGCGGCGCCGTCAAGCTTGCGATGATCGCTCGCGTGCTGCGGCTTCGGCGCGAAACGCCCGGCGTGTTCGCCGACGGGGGCTACGAATCGGTTGTGGTGGAAGGCCCACGTGCCGACCATGTCGTGGCGTTTCTGCGCTGCGACGGACCGAGCCGCTGGCTGTGCGCCGCTGTGCGCCTGCCGGGCGCCCTCGTTGATCGCGCCGCTACGCCTGCGATGCCAGCGCCCGCGATCCCGCCCGCGGTGTGGCACGGCACTACGCTTGTGTTGCCGGCTGGAACACAGGGCAGGGAGCTTGTGACGGGCCGGGACCTGGGTCCGGCGATCACACCGGCGGCGTTATTCGCGCACTTGCCGGTCGCCCTCGTGGCGCTGGACTGATACCAGCGGCCGAAAGTCTTGACGTACTCTACCCACCCCCGTCGCGGCCGGCTCCGGTCGGCCCAACGGGCCGCCCGAGGACAGGCTCCGGCCGGCATTTCACGACTTCAATGGTCGCACGAAAGGAAGTCGTGGATGGCCGGCCCCCGGCCTCCGCCGGGGCATGCTTCGCCGGCCATGACGGGTGGAGAGCACGCCCATGAGACAGAGCATGGGTTCGGCGGATCGCTTGCGCGCGCCGGGCGGAGGCAGGTCAGGTCGGGGTGGCCTTGCCCTTGCGAGCCCGTGCCCGCCCCTTAGGCGCCGGCCGCCGCACCGTCTGCTCGGTAGAGCGATCCGGGGATTCTTCCCGGCTGTCCGGGGTCTTTGCCGTCTCAACCTTCGCACCGGGGACGCTAACTGGCTTGGTCTGTGGGTTGGGGAGTTGCCCCGCTGCGGCTGGGTGTTCAAGGCTGATCAGGGCCTCGGCCCGCTGCCAGTATTCCTGATCCCGCCCATGTGGCCGCCCGTCCGCCTCCCAAAGGAGATAGGCGCGTTGGCGGATGCGGTCGTGGCGCGCAGGCGTGTTCAGCAATGGCGTATCCGGCATGAAGTGGCTCCCTGAGCGCGGATGATGCGGAGTGGCTAACCAAGGCAGCCACATGATGGTTCCCGTTCCAGACTGCGACGCCGGCGCGTCCGCCCGGGATCTGGGTCGCACGCGCGGCGCAAGCAAACGTATCGGGCAAATATCCGCGTCGGACCCGCTACGTCCCGGGGCAGATCAACGGAACTTTGTGGTCACTTTGGCGTTAGGTACCACGGGTCCACCTGGGTGGTTCTCCAGGGTCATCGAAAGCGGCCATGGATGCGGCGGGCCCCTCTGCCGGTTGGTAGCAACGACGAACAGGGGAACAGGCCAAATGTCAACCGAACGACCGATCCTGATCATCGATGATGATAGCGCGCTTCGGGCCATGCTGGCCGAGCACCTCTCCGAGGACAACGAGTTCCATCCGGTAGGGGTGGCCAACCTGAGCGAGGCGGATGAGAGCCTTGGCTCCGAAACCGCACGATTCGACACGGTGATATTGGATGTCGGCCTGCCTGATGGCGACGGGCGCGAGTACTGCGCGAAGCTGCGCGCGCGCGGCCACAAGATGCCAATCATCATGCTGACCGGCTCCGGCGGAGAGATGGACGTCGTCCGAGGCCTTGAGGCGGGGGCGAATGACTATATCGTCAAGCCGTTCCGGTTGCTGGAACTGATGGCGCGGATCCGGAGCCAATTGCGGGAGTACGAGGCCAGTGACGACGCGGTCTTTACGATCGGACGTTATTTGTTTCGGCCGTCCACCAGATCGCTCCTGGAGTATGCCAGCAATCGCCGCATCCATCTGACGCTGAAGGAAGCTTCGCTGCTGAAGTTGCTCCATCGTGCCAAAAATCGCGTCGTGGAGCGTCAGGAACTGCTGAACCAGGTGTGGGGCTACCATGCGTCGGTGACGACCCACACGCTCGAGACCCATGTCTATCGCTTGCGGCAAAAGATCGAACGGGATCCCGCCGACCCGCGCCTGCTGGTGACGCATCGGAAGGGCTACCGCCTCACGCTCGAGGATGTTGCTGCTGGTGAGGCATGGTGTGCCCCCCGCAGTCCTGCGATTTCTTACGGCCGGCAGCCGGTTCCGGGACTGATTTCGACCTGAGGCGGCCGGCGGCCAACACCAGCTTCGCCGAGTTTATCATTGCGATTTCGGCTTTCCTGATGGAACCAGTGACGGCCGCATGAGTTGTTTCGTTATGGGTGCGGGGTGTTCTTGCCTGTGCCTTGACCGGCCCGTCGCGATGGCCCCCCGTTGCGGCGGGCCGGAGGCGTACCGCCTTTCGTGTGCTGACGCTGGGCCGCGGCGGTGATCTCTCGGGTGAGTAGTGATATCAGCTCGTCGGTCTTGAATGGCTTGTTGCACACGGTCCAGTGGCGTCGGTCAGGCGGCAATGCCATAGCGCCATAGCCGGAGAGCAACAGAAAAGGCACACCTCGCTCGGCCAGCGCCTCTGCCACCGGAAACACCATCTGCCCGGCCAGGTTGATGTCGAGTACCGCGGCGTCCACCACTTCGCGCTGCGCCGCCGCCAGAGCTGAGCTCAGGTCCGCGTATGGCCCAACGGTGGTGCAATTATGCTCCTCGAGAATGGACTCCAGCAGCATCGCGACCAGCGATTCGTCCTCGACCAGCAATATTCGGCGTCCGACCAGTGGTGTCTCAGTCATCGTGGTTCCCCTCCGGCGGCAGTGCGGCTGGTCGTCGTCGGATCGAGTGGTATCGTTAACGTTGTTCGCGGCTCGCGGAATCGACGACGACTGCGGCAGGTCCCGTCCGCTCATGTTTCAGACTACGATCCATCAAGGACGTGGCGCATCTTCGCGGCTAACCCGGCGAACGTGAAGGGCTTGACGATCAGTTGGACACCTGGATCCAACCGACCGTGGTGCACGATCGCATTTCTGGCATAGCCGCTGGTAAACAGCACCTTCAAACCCGGTCTGCGCCGCAGCACCTCATCGGCCAACTGGCGACCATTCATGCCGCCCGGCAATCCGATGTCGGTGAACAGCAATTCGATTTCGCGATGTGCATCGATCACACGCAGGGCGGTGGTGCCGTCGGACGCGTCGAGCACGCCGTAACCGAGTTCCAGCAGCATGTCGGTGGCAAGTCGGCGAACGCCGGGCTCATCTTCCACCACGAGGATGGTTTCGCCGTGTCCGCGTGGCACGGGCAGATCAGCCGATCGCTCGTCGCCTGCGCCGTCGGCGGAAATATGGCGCGGCAGATAGATCTTGACTGTCGTTCCGGCTCCGACCTCGCTGTAGATCCTGACGTGTCCGTCTGACTGTTTCACGAAGCCATAGACCTGCGAGAGACCGAGACCGGTGCCTTGCCCGACGTCCTTCGTCGTAAAGAACGGGTCGAACGCGCGGGACACAACGTCGGGCGGCATGCCGATGCCGGTGTCGCTGACGAACAGCCCGACATACTGGCCCGGAGACACGTCCGCGGTGGCTGCATAGGCCTCATCGAGATAGACATTGGCAGCTTCAATCGTCAGCTTGCCGCCGCCGGGCATGGCGTCGCGCGCGTTCACCGCCAGATTGAGCAGACTGTTCTCAAGCTGATTGGCGTCGGCGAAAGTTGTCCAGACGCCACCTGCCAGCACGGTTTCGATCGAGATTGTCTCTCCAAGGGTCCGGCGAAGCATTTCGGACACGCCGGTGATCAATGTATTGGCCGAGACGAGTTTGGGGTCGAGCGGTTGGCGGCGCGCAAATGCCAGGAGATGATGCGTCAGGATGGCGGCGCGTGATGAGGCAAGCAGCGCGGAGTTGACGAATCGCAGCAGACGATCCTCCCCGCCCTGCGAGAGGCGACGCTGGAGGGTTTCCATATTTCCAGAGATGACGGTCAGAAGATTGTTGAAGTCATGTGCAATCCCGCCGGTGAGCTGACCGATGGCCTCCATCTTCTGCGCCTGGCGGAGTTTTTCCTCGGCTGCGCGCTTCTCGGTCAGATCATGAGTGACCTTGGAGAAACCCAGCAAATGTCCCTGCCGGTCCAGTATTGCGTGCACGACGACACTCGCCCAAAACCGACTGCCACCCTTGCGAACGCGCCAACCCTCGGCTTCGAATTTTCCCTTCGATGCAGCGGTGTTGAGGACCAGCTCGGGGACGCCGCTCTGTCGATCTTCCTCGGGGTAGAAGCATGAGAAGTGCTGGCCAACGATTTCATTGTCCGTGTAGCCCTTGAGCCGCTCGGCGCCGGGGTTCCAGTTCACGACATAGCCTTCGGGATCCAGCATGAAGATCGCGTAGTCGGTTACCGCTTCGACGAGAAGTCGAAAGCGATGTTCGCTCTCGCGCAATTGGTCGAAGCTGGCTTTCAATTGCTGCGCCCGTTCATTGACGCGCTGCTCCAGCGTGTCGTTCAGCGCTTGCAGCGCTCGCTCGGTCCGCGTGCGCTCGGCGATTTCCTGTTGGCTCCTTTGATAGAGGCGGGCGTTATCGACGGCGACGGCGGTTTGTGCGGCGATGCCGGCGACGATGCGTTCCGCACGCTCGGAAAACACACCTGGTTCCGGATGGCCAAAGAACATGCCGCCAAGTATGTCGCCTGAACGCGATATGACCGGGACCGCGAGGTAGCTGCGAACCGGTGGGTGGCCGGCTTGTATGCGGAGATGTGGTTGGTCTTGACGGTAGCGGGGATCGGTCAAAATATCGTTGGAGCGGACGGGGCCCAACCCGCGAAAGACGGCCTGGAAGATGGCGGTGTCATGCGGTATCGGGAAACTCGCGAACGCCTCGGTCGGCATGGCGCAGAAGGCACCGAGTGTGTACGGCTCGCCGTCGCCGCCGGTCACATAGTAGAAGAATGCGCCGAATCGCGCGTTGGTGATCTCGACGCCCGCGTTCGTGGCCGTCTGTACCAGACGCTCAAGGTCCAGCTCCGCCGCGAGCGCGATCCCGACGCGGTTTATGATCTCAAGGATCCGCGCCTCGGCATGCACCTCGGCGACGCGCGCTTCCAACGTCTCAGTGAGCGCTAGCAGCCGCGCGTCAAGGGTCTTCCGTTCAGTGACGTCGTAACATATTCCGCGCAGCCTTGGCGCATGATCACTGCCTGCCTGGACGAATTCCCCCTTGACGGCGAGCCAGTGGATGCTGCCGTCCGCGTGTCTGACGCGTATTTCGATGTTGCCGGCCTTGTCGGGGCTGGCCGTGTTGATGGCCGCGCGCAGCTTCTGCAAATCATCGGGGAAAATAACCGGTTCCCACTCCGTAAGGGATTGCGACGCTGTCGTCGGAGTGAAGCCGAACAGAACCGCGACCTGTGGTGTGGTCACCCATAGGTCCGATGTGAGATCAATCTCGAAGACGCCGATTCCGCTGCCTGCCTCCGCGACGCGGAGTTGTTCGTTGGACAGCCGGCGGCGTGGCTTTAGGCGTGCGCGGTCCGGCGGTGATGCGTCCATCGTGGGCCTTCTGCTAGTCAAGGCTGCCGCCGAGAATGGCCTTGGCCTCTGTCATCGCCCGCAGCTTGGCCAAGGCGATTTGCCGGGGCAGATGGTTGAATCCGCAAGAACAGGTAATAATGGTCTGCTCTGGTGCCAGCCATTTGTTGCTTCTGACGCGATCGGCGATTTGTTGACCGGTTTCGACGTCGGGGTCCTGCACATCGACGGCGCCGATCCCAAGCTGGCGGTTGCCGAGCAGTCCCTCGTAATGTTGCGCCATGTCGTGCTCGACGAGCAGCGCATCGCACTCGATGGTCGAAATGATATCCGCCTTGTAGCGGCCGATGTCGAAGTAACGATGTCCGATCTGGCCATCATAATCGGGCCCCACCGCGTAGTTGCCTTGACAGACATGCAGCGAGATATGCACGTCGTCCGGCAGGTCCTCGATTGCCAGGTTGATCGCGTCGGCCGCGGCGCGCACCTCCTGGTCATCGGCAACGGTAAAATACGGCTCGTCGATTTGAATATGCTTGCAGCCGGTTGCGGCCAGGCGCTTGAAGTTCCGGTTCAGCAACTTGCCAAGATCGGCCAGCATGCGCGGCATGTTGTTGTAGTACTCGTCGTAGGCGACGGCGGCCAGCAAGTGCGGCCCCGTCATGGTGATCTTGACCGGCCGTCGCGCGAATGCCGCAACCATCCGGAACTCATCGACCAGCCCGAGATCGGTGGTATCGTCGATCGGACCGCGACAGACGGCGGCCGGATGGAATACATTCGGATCGTGTTGGCTGATCGGCTTGGGCCGATTGGCTGCATCGAAGGCCGGCATCTTCTGCCAGAAATGGTTCAACATCGCGTTCGGCGGCGAGTGGCGGTTGTGCGTCCGCCGGTGCATCTCGCCGCCGGTGATCACGTCAATGCCGGCGATTTCCTGTTCGAGGATCGCCGCTTGCGTCGCACGAAACTGCGCGTCGGTGAAATCCGCGGCGGTCAGTTGACCCAGCGTCACGAGGCGGTCGAGCGCTTCGTACCAGCGCGGTACGCTGTGCGCGCCGATCACGGTGGTGGTGTACGCCTTATAGCGATGCACGGCTCTACCCTTTCTGCATCACGCGCGGACGCGAGTGTCGTGGATGACCATGGCCGAGACATGGCATCGGCCAACGCCTCAAATCGGGCAATGCCGATGTAACTCGGATGGAGGCCAATCTGGCGAACGGCGCGATCACTCCGCCGCTTACCATGCTGTTGCCCCGCTGCGTCGGTCGTAACGGCGGACCACTCCATTCAATTCCATGTGATAACGGCGCTCCAGGCTCTCTCGTAACGCTACCGCCGGTTGGTTCCCGGGATAACGGTATTGTGATGAGTGTGTGTGCGGGGCTTTTCCGGCCGTCAATTCAATGTCCGAACGAGCGGAGTGAAATTTCGCATCGCTGTTCACAGCAATTTGTACTGGGGTCTGTGATGATCCGCCGCTTCGCCGGTCTCTAGCTTTTGATCGGCATTCTCGCATAGTTCTGCCGCCTTCCGGCGGCCCTTTCGCCGTCCAACGGTGCGGCTGTGGTCTCGCCCAATCCACTCGGGAACAACAAAGATGGAACTCGTCGACGCCGGTGCCACCGACATCTCATTGGACTCGCATCGGGCTGCTGCCGGGTTCACTGAGGCAGGCACCAGCGAGCCTCTCAATGGCCATTCGTTCGGCCTGCAGAAGCTGCTGCTCGCCTTGCAGGCCATGCGAACGGGCGATTTTTCGGTCCGGCTGCCGACCGAGCACATCGGTCTGGAAGGCAAGATCTGCGATACGTTCAACGAGATCGTTGCGGCTAATGAGCGGATGGCCCAGGAGCTTGAACATGTCGGACAGGTCGTGGGCCGCGAGGGCAAGACCCGTGCCCGCGTGAAGTTGGGTTTGTCCGGCGGCGCGTGGGGCGAGATGGAGACCTCGGTCAATGGCCTGATCGACGACCTGCTGTGGCCGACCGCGGCGGTGACGCACGCCATCACGGCGGTGGCGCAGGGCGATCTGCTGCAGACGATGCGGCTGGACGTGGATGGCCGCCCCTTGCAGGGCGAATTCCTCCGCCTTGCGACCATCGTCAACACGATGATCAAGCAGCTTTCGGTGTTCACGTCGGAGGTGACGCGCGTCGCCCGCGAGGTTGGCACCGACGGCAAGCTGGGCGGGCAGGCGCAGGTGCGCGAGGTGACCGGCGTCTGGAAGGACCTGACGGAATCGGTAAACTCCATGGCGTCGAACCTGACGGCGCAGGTCCGCAACATCGCCGAGGTGACCATCGCGGTGGCAAACGGCGACCTGTCGAAGAAGATCACCGTGGATGTGCGCGGCGAAATCCTGCAGCTCAAGGAAGCCATCAATACGATGGTGGACCAGTTGCGCTCGTTCGCCTCGGAAGTGACGCGCGTCGCGCGCGAGGTCGGCACCGAGGGCAAGCTGGGCGGCCAGGCGCTGGTGCCGGGCGTGGCGGGCACCTGGAAGGACCTGACCGACTCGGTGAATGCCATGTGCGGCAACCTGACCGACCAGGTGCGCAACATCGCCCAGGTCACCACCGCCGTGGCGCGCGGCGATCTGTCGCGCAAGATCACCGTGGATGTGCGCGGCGAAATCCTGGAGCTGAAGGACACCATCAACACGATGGTGGATCAGCTCAATTCCTTTGCGTCCGAAGTCACGCGCGTGGCGCGCGAGGTTGGAACGGAAGGGCGGCTGGGCGGCCAGGCGCAGGTGCCTGGTGTGGCCGGCACCTGGAAGGACCTGACCGACAACGTCAACTCGATGGCGTCCAACCTGACCGCGCAGGTGCGCAACATCGCCGAGGTGGCAACCGCGATCGCCGGCGGTGATCTTTCGAAGAAGATCACGGTGAACGTGTCGGGCGAGATTCTGCAGCTCAAGGAAACCATCAATACGATGGTGGATCAGCTTAATGCGTTCGCCGGCGAGGTCACCCGTGTCGCGCGCGAGGTCGGCACCGACGGGCGCCTCGGTGGTCAAGCCAATGTGCTGGGTGTGGCGGGAACGTGGAAGGATCTGACGGAGTCGGTGAACTCCATGGGGTCCAACCTGACGGCACAGGTGCGCAACATTGCCGAGGTGTCGACGGCGATCGCCAACGGCGACCTGTCCAAGAAGATCACGGTGAATGTTTCGGGCGAGATTTTGCAGTTGAAGGAGACCATCAACACGATGGTCGACCAGCTCAACCGTTTCGCTGGCGAGGTCACCCGCGTGGCGCGCGAAGTGGGCACCGAAGGGCGGCTTGGCGGGCAGGCGCAGGTGTCCGGCGTCGCGGGCACCTGGAAGGACCTGACCGACAGCGTTAACTCCATGGCGTCGAACCTGACCGGGCAGGTGCGCAACATCGCCGAGGTGGCAACCGCGGTCGCGCAGGGCGATCTGTCGAAGAAGATCACGGTGAATGTGTCCGGCGAAATCCTGGAGCTGAAGGAAACCATCAATACGATGGTGGACCAGCTCAATGCGTTCGCCGGCGAGGTCACGCGTGTGGCACGCGAGGTCGGCACCGAGGGGCGGCTGGGCGGCCAGGCACAGGTGCCCGGCGTGGCCGGCACCTGGAAGGACCTGACCGACAGCGTGAACTCGATGGCCGGCAACCTGACCGGCCAGGTGCGCAACATTGCCGAGGTGGCCACCGCCATCGCCACGGGCGATCTATCCCGGAAAATCACGGTCGATGTGCGCGGCGAAATCCTGCAGCTCAAGGAAACGCTGAACACGATGGTGGATCAGCTCAACCGTTTCGCTGGCGAAGTCACGCGGGTGGCGCGCGAGGTCGGCACGGAAGGGCGGCTGGGCGGGCAAGCGCAGGTGCCTGGTGTCGCCGGGACGTGGAAGGACCTGACCGACAACGTCAACTCGATGGCGTCCAACCTGACGGCGCAGGTGCGCAACATCGCCGAGGTCACCACCGCGGTGGCGCGCGGCGATCTATCCCGGAAAATCACCGTCGATGTGAAGGGCGAAATCCTGGAGCTGAAGAACACCATCAACACGATGGTCGATCAGCTCAATGCGTTCGCGTCGGAAGTGACGCGCGTCGCGCGCGAGGTTGGCACGGAAGGCAAACTGGGTGGTCAGGCGGCGGTGCCTGGTGTCGCAGGAACGTGGAAGGACCTGACGGACAACGTCAACTTCATGGCGTCCAACCTGACAGCACAGGTGCGCAACATCGCTGAGGTGGCGACCGCCATCGCCGACGGGGACTTGTCGCGCAAGATCACGGTGGATGTGCGCGGTGAGATCCTGCAGCTCAAGGAAACGCTGAACACCATGGTGGACCAGCTTCGGTCCTTCGCCGGCGAGGTCACTCGCGTGGCACGCGAGGTCGGTACCGAAGGGCGGCTGGGCGGGCAGGCGGTGGTGCCCGGCGTTGGCGGCACCTGGAAGGATTTGACCGACAACGTGAACCTGCTGGCGGCCAACCTGACCACGCAGGTGCGCAACATCGCCGAGGTCACTACCGCGGTGGCGCGTGGGGATTTGTCGCGCAAGATCACCGTCGACGTGAAGGGCGAAATCCTGGAGTTGAAGAACACCATCAACACGATGGTCGATCAGCTCAACGCGTTCGCATCCGAGGTGACGCGCGTCGCGCGCGAAGTCGGCACCGAGGGCAAGCTGGGTGGCCAGGCGCAGGTGCCGGGCGTTGCCGGCACCTGGAAAGACCTGACCGACACAGTGAACGTGATGGCCGCCAACCTGACCGAACAGGTGCGCGGAATCGTCAAGGTCGTTACGGCGGTGGCCAATGGCGATCTGAAGCAGAACCTGACGATGGCGTCAAAGGGCGAAGTTGCGGCGCTGGCCGAAACGATCAACAACATGACCAACACGCTGGCGACGTTCGCCGATCAGGTAACGACCGTCGCGCGCGAGGTGGGGGTGGAAGGACGGCTGGGTGGCCAGGCCAACGTGCCCGGCACGGCGGGCACCTGGAAGGATCTCACCGGCAACGTGAACCTGCTCGCCGCGAACCTGACCACGCAGGTGCGCGCGATCGCCGAGGTCGCCACCGCGGTGACCAAGGGCGACCTGACACGCTCTATCCAGGTGGAAGCGCGCGGCGAGGTCGCGGAGCTGAAAGACAACATCAATACGATGATCGACAATTTGCGGCTGACCACCGACCGCAACACCGAGCAGGACTGGCTGAAGACCAACCTCGCCCGCTTCACCAACATGCTGCAGGGGCAGCGCGATCTGGCAACGGTCGGGCGCATGCTGCTGTCGGAGTTGGCGCCCCTGGTCGGTGCGCAGAATGGCGTCATTTACCTGGTGGATGCCGAAACCAGCCCGAGCTTGCGGCTGCTGGCGGCCTATGCGGACGACAGCGAACAGGGCCACGCCGAATATCTGCATGTCGGTCAGGGGCTGATCGGCCAGTGTGCCGCCGACGGCAGGCGCATGCTGCTGACGCACATGCCGGATTCGGTGGTGCCCATTCGCTCCGGCCTGTTCAAGGTCAAGCCGGCGAACATCGTCGTGCTGCCGGTGAGATTCGAAGGCCAGGTGAAGGCGGTGATCGAGCTTGCGTCGGTCAGCGCCTTCACTGACCTGCAGATGTCGTTCCTGGAGCAGCTCACCGCCGGGATCGGCATCGTGCTGAACTCGATCGAAGCGACGATGCAGACGGAAGGTTTGCTGAAGCAGTCCCAGCAGTTGGCGACCGAACTGCAGACGCAGCAGCGTGAGCTTCAGCAGACCAACGACCAGCTCGAGCAGAAGGCGCAGCAGTTGGCTGAGCAGAACGTCGAGGTGGAGCGCAAGAATCAGGAAATAGAGCAGGCCCGTCGCGCCGTTGAGGAGAAGGCGACCGAGCTGGCGCTGACCTCGAAGTACAAATCCGAATTCCTTGCGAACATGTCGCACGAGTTACGCACGCCGCTGAACTCTATCCTTATCCTCGGCCAGCAGTTGACCGACAATTCGCAAGGCAACCTGTCGGCGCGCGAGGTGGAATTCGCACGAACGATTCACGCCGCGGGCACCGATCTGCTGAACCTGATCAGCGACATCCTGGACCTGTCGAAGATCGAGTCCGGCACGGTCTCCGTCGAGGTGGAGGAAATCTCTCTTGCCGGCCTGAAGGAGACGATCGCGCGGCCATTCCGCCACGAGGCGGAGAGCCGCGGGCTGTCTTTCGATGTGCATATCGATCCTGCGCTGCGCTCTATCACCACCGACTCGAAGCGCCTGCAACAAGTGTTGAAAAACCTGCTATCCAATGCCTTCAAGTTCACCGCGCAGGGCGGGGTCCGGGTAAACATAGCCCCGGTGCAAAGTGGCTGGTCGCCGGAGCACCCGGTGTTAAAGCACGCGCCGGTCGTGGTGGCGTTTGAGGTGACCGATACGGGCATCGGCATCCCCCCGGAGAAGCAGCGAATCATTTTTGAAGCGTTCCAACAAGCGGATGCCAGCACCAGCCGCAAATACGGCGGCACTGGCCTCGGCCTGGCCATCAGCCGCGAGCTGTCGCACCTGCTGAGCGGCGAGATCCAGTTGCGCAGCCGACTGGGCTCGGGCAGCACATTCACTCTGTATCTGCCGCAGTTCTATGTTGGACCGTCGTCGCTGGCCATGGCGATGGTGCCGGCCGGCGAGGCAGCGTCGGAGGCGGCGCTGCTCGGGACCACGCGGCTGGGCGATCGTGCGATCGAGCCGGTGCCCGATGACCGGGAAACGCTGGAGCCTGGCGCAGTGGTGCTGCTGGTGGTGGAAGACGATCCCCATTACGCTCGCGTTCTGGTGGATCTGGCGCATGACCACGCCATGAAGGTGCTGGTCGCCCATCGCGGCGCGGACGCGCTGGCGCTGGCGCGGGAGTATCTGCCCACGGCGGTTTCGCTGGACGTGTTCCTGCCCGACATGCTGGGCTGGACGGTGCTTAGCCAGCTCAAGCAGAACCCGGCTACACGACATATTCCAGTGCAGATGGTCACTTTGGACGAGGATCGCCAGCACGGCCTGGCACGCGGAGCGTTCAGCTTCATCACCAAGCCCACGACCACGGAGGGGCTTGAGGTCGCACTGTCGAACATCACCAACTACACGAAGCCGCGTCGCAAGCGGTTGATGGTGGTGGAAGACAACCCGGCGGAGCAGCTTTCGATCACCGAGCTGCTCGGCCACGACGACATCGATATCGAAACGGTCGAGACCGGCAAGCACGCGATCCGGCGTTTGCGCGAGGACCCGCCTGACTGTGTCGTGCTCGACCTGCGGCTGCCCGACATGTCCGGCTTCGAGGTGCTGGAGCGGATCCGCGATGAGGACAGCCTGTCCAACCTTCCGGTCGTGGTGTTCACGGGCCGCGAGCTGTCGCCCGATGAGGACGCGCAGCTTCACACCATGGCCCGCAGCGTCGTCGTGAAGGGCGTTGAATCACCCGAGCGCCTGCTGGACGAGACGGCGTTGTTCCTGCATCGCGCGGTGTCCGACCTGCCGCCGGAAAAGCAGCGCATGTTGGAGCGCTTGCATAGTTCCGATGAGCGGCTGGTCGG
>DASRQX010000083.1:0-1999 GCA_035696165.1 Acetobacteraceae bacterium
AGACGATTCCAAATTATTGCAAACCATTCAATGAGTTCTCCCCTTAGGCCCTCCGGCTAACATTCGACGCGGAGCGCGCTGACGAGCGCAAACTGGCGCGGCTGTGAAGGCGCGCTCGCCTCCCTCCAGCGGGGAGTCTGCGAACTTTCGGTTCCCGAGCGGCCCGTTCTGGCTGATCCGGGTCGACGCCCCTAAGACGAGAGAAGGCCTTGCACATATAGCCGCTGTCCGCCGGGAGGAGGTGGTCCGGTTCATCGAAGGGATTTCTATCTTCGCGCTCCCGACGGCAACAGGCTGTGCGGTCTGTATCGCATGCCGGCCGCTTGCAGCGGGACTCGCCCTGCGCCGCGGCAGATGATCGCATGCCCTTCGCCGGCCGGCACACAACCGGAACACAGAGCGCCCCGGTTGTGGAAGGGGAAGAGGCGACGTCTGGCGTCCGGATCGTCATGCGCGACAATGTCTCGGCCGATCGAGCCGATCCGGGCGTCAACCCGTTGCGGGCGGCGGCGAAGCACTCGATGGCGGTGAACCTGCTGTGCTGGGGCCGGTTGCAACAGGCCGGAGAATTGGGCGGCCCGCAATCCGAACACACGGCTCGTCATCGACCGCCGATCACCCCGGCAAATACGGAATGGGCATAGGAGCTCAGCCCCTCGGACAGAGGTGCCGATGAAGGTGGGACCCCATTTGGGTATGCGACTGCTCATAACAGAGGGTTCTGATGGATATCCGGCCAATCGGCGGCCCGGCGCGATGACCATCGCCGACGTGGCTGCGGCGCGGCGCAACCAGGTCCCGCTCGGCATCGCTTACATGGTCGGTTCCACTGCGATGTTCGCCGGCGGCAATGCGGTCGTGAAGTGGCAACTTGCTACCTATCCGCTGGGCGAGGTTGCGTTCGGGCGCACCCTGTTCGCATTCCTGACCGTCGCGGCGATCGTGTTACCGCGCGCCGGGTGGGGCGTCTTGCGGACGCGACGCTACCGCGAGCATCTGCAGCGCGGCCTGTCGCAGTTTGGCTCGATGCTGTGCTGGTTCCTCGCGGTCAGCGTGCTGTCGCTCGGCTCGGCGACGGCACTCGGCTTCGCGGCGCCATTGTTCACGACCGTGCTGTCGATCGTGATCCTGAAGGAGAAGGTCGGCATCCACCGCTGGTCGGCGCTTATCGTCGGGTTTGTCGGCGTCCTGATCATCACCCATCCCGGTGCCGGCACGCTCACCTACGGCGCGCTGTTCGCGCTCGTCAACGCGGTCTTAATCTCGACTGTGGCGATCGCGATCCGCCGCATGAGCATGACCGAATCGGCCGAGACGCTGACGCTCTACCAGATGAGCATTATGACCTTGTGCACCGCCGGGCTGCTGACGCTCGGGTTCCAAGCCCCGCATCTGGGGGACGCACTGATGCTCGCGCTTGCCGGGGTCGGCAACGGAATCGCCCAGTTCTGGTGGACGCGCTCGCTTTCATTGGCGCCGCCCTCGGCAGTGGTGCCGTTCAACTACCTTTCGCTGGTATGGGCAATGATCCTGGGCTTCGCGGTGTGGGGGGACGTGCCTACCTCCGGCCTGCTGGTCGGCTCCGCGATCGTTGTCGCCTCCGGTGTTTACATCCTGTGGCGCGAGACCGTGCACCGCCGCCGCCCGGCGGTCCCAGCGCTGCAGCGGGGGTAGTTGCATCAAGCAGGTTGCGAAGGGGTTTGCGGATACATGAGGAACAGGCAGAGCAGCTCGGTGAGGGACCTCGCCTGCTAGGGCACGCAGAGCAGCAGCCCTCATTGCTCAGCGCGGGACGAGATCGTACGCGACGGGGAGGATGCGGAACTATGAGCAGCACCCAAGGGCGCGGCCGAGCAGCAATGGTAACGTCGAGGGCATCTATCAACTTACTCCCCAGTGCCTGGCCGCAAGCGGGTCCGCGGCAGCATTTGTCGTCGCCCGGTTTGCTGGGCCGCGTTGGGCCGCGGCCCAGACCATCGTACGCGTAAGCCAGTCCCCT
>DASRQX010000084.1:0-4380 GCA_035696165.1 Acetobacteraceae bacterium
TGTGCAGGTTTTCGGACGCCGGAATGCCGAGCCTATCCACGCGCTCTGGCGGCCGGCGTCCGAAAAGCGCCAAGGCACGAAATCGCGGCGGGTGGGGCACTGGCGGTGCCGCGGGCTCTATGGGGAATTGAGCGGGGCGTCGGGCTCGAAGAGAATGACACGAAGCGGTCGAGCCCATGTCTTTGGCCCGAGGCGTGGGTGTCCTTGCAGGGCTGAACGAGCGGACCGGGGGTTTGTTGGCCGGAATGGCGCTGGCGATGCGGGCCAATCTGACGGGCCGACGCAAGCGGGGACGATGCCGGTCGAGATCCGGCGCGAATGGCTGGCGTCGCTTCGGTGGCGGATCGGCGGCGACGGCATCATGAGGTGTCGATCCTGATCGCTGGCGCCGCACCTGTGGGACGATGCTTGGGCTCACATCCGCGCGCGAAGGTCTCGATGATGAACATGCGTCCACCGCAGCAGGGGCACGGACGCGGCAGCATGCGCGGCTGGTCGGGCGCCGGGGTCTCGGTTGTGTCGGGCGGTTCGGGACTGATCGGGACGGCGAGCAGTTCGCGCGTCCGGGCGATGTTGGCGGCGCGGGTGCCGCTGGCCAGCAGGCCATAGTGACGGATGCGGTGACCGCCTTTCCAGCGTTCGGCAAGCCCCGGAGCGCCCCGGAGCGGGCCGCCGCCAGAGCTAAATAAATCCTGCAACGCAGCGATTTCCCTCTTTTAATCGCCCCGGTATGCGCCGACAATAGCCGCTGTGCCCCGGTAGAGCCAAGCCGGGGGTCGCGGCGGGGTTCGGCTACGGAGAGGGGAACACGATGGCGCTGACGACGAAGCGAGTCGCCAAGCTCACCGAGGCCGGCCGCTACGGCGACGGTCACGGGCTCTACCTGCAGGTCACGCCGGCAGGCGTGCGTTCCTGGCTCTTGCGCTACGAGCGCGCCGGGCGCGAGCGGTGGATGGGCCTCGGACCGCTGCATACCTTCACGCTCGACGAGGCCCGCGCGCGGGCGCGGCAGGCCCGCCAGCAATTAGCCGACGGCATCGACCCGCTGGACGCGCGCAAGGCCGAGCGCGCCGAGCGCGCCCTCGATGCGGCGAAGGCGATGACGTTCGCCGACGCCGCCCGGCAGTACTTCGACCAGCACGAGGGGAAGTGGAAGAACCGAAAGCACCGGGCGCAGTTCCTCGCCACGCTGCGGGATTATGCCCTCCCGGTCCTCGGTCGGTTGCCGGTCGCGGCGATCGACACCGGCCTCGTCCTCAGGTGCATCGAGCCGATCTGGCAGAGCAAGACGGAGACCGCGAGCCGGGTGCGCGGCCGGATCGAGGCAATACTCGACTGGGCAACGGTGCGGGGCTATCGCGCCGGCGACAATCCGGCGCGGTGGAACGGCCACCTCGGCGAAGTGCTGCCGGCGCGCGGCCAGATCAAGAAAATTCAGCACCACCCGGCGCTCCCCTTCGCGGAGGTGCCGGACTTCATCACGCAGCTCGCCGGGCGGGAGGGTATGGGCGCGCGGGCGCTTGAATTCTTGATCTTGACCGCAGCGCGGAGCGGTGAAGCGAGCGGCGCCAAGTGGTCGGAAATTGACCTGGAGGCGAAGGCGTGGACGGTTCCGGCCTCCCGCATGAAGGGGGGACGCGAGCACCGCGTGCCGCTCTCCGACCGCGCTCTAGAAATTCTGAGGGCGCTCCCGCGCGAGGCGGATTTCGTGTTCGCCGGCGAGCGCAGGGGCACCGCGGTCGCCGGCACCGCGATGGCGAATCTCTTGGGGCGCATGGGGCGGCGCGACGTCACCGTCCACGGCTTCCGCAGCGCGTTCCGGGACTGGGCGGCGGAGACGACCGGCTATCCCAATCACGTCATCGAGATGGCGCTCGCGCACGCCATCGGGGACAAGGTGGAGGCGAGCTATCGGCGCGGCGACCTGCTCGCCAAGCGCGCGCGCCTCATGGCCGACTGGGCGAAGTACTGCATCACGAGGCCGGCGGACGCGGCGGGCAGCGTCGTGCCCATCCGCGCGGGGGTGTGAACATGGGGCAAGAAGTGAAGAAACAAAAGGTCCCGACGGCCAGATGGTATGCCGAGCTTTCCATGATGGATCGGTTTCGGGGCGAAGTGGGGGTCGATAGGGTGGAGCAGCACGCCGAGCAACTAATGGAGATGGTGAATAACCAAGAGGTGGATAAATATCAATTACGTTGCGCGGCACTGGACCTGATGTGCGCGAGCTTGCCGCTCGATCACCGATACCCGAAAGCCCTTATCCGCGTGATGAAGTTGGCGCTCGAGTTGCCGGAGAAGCACCATATAGGCCGCTGGTGGGACGATTTTCGGACCCCCGAAGGGCGCGTCAAGGACAGGCGCGGCAACCCCGACCGCCCTGCCTGGGAGGAGGCAGCAAACATCGACGGGCAGTTTTACCGCCGTTACGGGAAGATGATTTCCCAGCGCAATCTGCAGAAACAACTTGAACTCCAACTTCGTCGCGACCGCTCGCCGCCATCGACTTCGACGCTGAGAGAATGGCGCAAGGAGCCATCCTACCGCGAACGTGCCGGCCTCCCTGATCTGGAGCCGAGGCCCGCAGGCGGCGCGCCCAAGCGCAAGCCACGCTCCTAACGCGCCACCACGCGGGCGCCAAAAACACATTGGCGCCCTCGGTGATTCCACGGGCAGGCGCGACTAGGTTTCGCTCCACGCCGGCAAGCGCCGCCGGGCGCAATCGGAGCACTAAATCATGACGGACCATCGATTAAATCGGATGTATCGGCTTCGCGAGCTCCCCGCTTTCGTCGGGTTGCGGAGAACCCAGATTGGCGAGTTGATCAAAACCGGGGAATTTCCAAAGCCCGTGCCACTTAGCGACAGCGGGCGGGCCATCGCGTGGTTGGAGACCGACCTCATCGCCTGGCAGAACGCCCGCATCGCCGCGCGCAATGCCGAGGCCGCTTGATCCGCTATGGCAAAAGCAGAAAACCGCTCCCGGGGCGCGGCTGGAAATGTTGACCTTGCTGAACGCGGGTCACGTTCTGAATATAGCCCCGGCATAGCCGAAACGCCAGTTTCCGGTTGCGTTGCCTTTGTCCGCGTTGGCAACGAAGGCTGGCTCGAAGTGACCTGTCCCGCCCCGGGCGAACGTCAGTGCCTTACGTTTGAGCGCCGCAAGATTCGCGTGGATGGTCCGGCGGGCTGCCACCTTCTTCGTGACCTCCGCGATGCGGAGGCACGATGATCTCCCCTGACGCCGCCACTGCGGCGGAGGACTCGACCGACGTTGAGTTGGCGACACCGCCAACTCAAACGGAGACCGCTGCATCGGAAGCAACGAACGGCAGCATTGCGGCAGCCACGCTAGCGGTGCGGCCGCAAACCCTCAACGGTGACCTGGCACGTCTGCCCGCCGCGCTGGCGCCGCTGACCGCACTCCCGAGCTGGGTAATCTGGCGGTGGGGGAAGTCCAAGGATGGCAAGTGGACCAAGGTGCCCTACCAGCCAAACCGGCCGGGCCAGAAGGCCAAGAACAACGACCCGACAACCTGGGGCACCTACGAGACCGCACTGAGCATCTATAGGGCGGCGGGCGCAGACGGCATTGGCCTCTGCCTGCTCAATTCGGGGCTCGCCGCGTTCGACCTGGACCATTGCCGAAACCCGACGACGGGCGCCGTCGATGAGTGGGCCCGGGCCCTGGTCGAGAGGGTCGCCAGCTACACCGAGGTCACTGTTAGCGGCGCCGGCCTGCGCATCATCGGCCGCGGCACGGGCCGGCGGGTCCAGCGGAAGCAGCCCGTGGACATCTGGGCCCCGGACTCGGGCGGCTCCCTGGAGACCTACCGGCAATGTGAACGGTACATCGTGATGACCGGCAACCCCCTCGGCGCGTTGGGCCTGGCCGACATCGACCGCCACGTCGACGAGGTCGTTGCCGAGCTGGATGCGGGGCAGGCACGCCGAGCACAGAACGGTGCGGTCGTGGGCCACGACGACACTACGGATGTCGCCGGCGTGAACCCGCACGCTAGCCCGGACCATCCGGAGCAGACTTTGTCGCCGATGCTGGCCTCGCTACTCTCGATCCCAGATGCCGGGGCGGGCCATAGCACCGGCGGTTATCGTAGCCGCAATGAGGCGCTGTTCGCCTTCGTTGCGGGCGCGCTGCGCGGCAAAGTCAGCACCGCCGCGATCATCAGCGCCTGCCTCGACGACAAATATGTTGGGTGCGCGATTCACCAGCACTGCAGGGACAATGGCGGCCGTGCCTACGTCGAGCGGCAGATCAGGCAGGCGCGGAAGAAAAAAAGTCAGCCGCACGCGGATGATCTCGACACGCGGCCAACGTACATCGAGTCCAACGGTGTGCTCGCATTCATCAAGCGGGAT
>DASRQX010000085.1:0-5113 GCA_035696165.1 Acetobacteraceae bacterium
GTCTGCGTGCCGCCGTCCACGGCGTGGAAGCCCGAACGCCGGCGATCAACTGAGCCAGTGCCACCAGCGCGGCATTGAGTTGCTCGCTGGTCACGACGGGGCGATTGTGGCGGGGGCGGATAAGGCGCGGCAAGCGGTTCACGCCGCTCTCCTGGCCCCTCTCCGGCTTCGACCGCGATCAGAAACGCCCTATGGCAGAGGCATTCCGCGTCTTCTACAAAGCTCAGTTGGATTGCATTTTGCTGAGCTCGCCCACATTGCCGTGCCGATCTGTGCCGCCTTCCCCGATACGGTTTGTCGGGCTGCTGCCCCCGCCCGTTTCGTTGGTATGCGCTAGAAGCAGGCAGCCAAGCTCTGGCACCCACCCAACGATTGCGCCGCCAGGATCGGCCCGTTCGCGCCGATCACCAGCATGGTGCTGGTGGGGAAACCGATCTATTGAGTCGTGACCAGACGGTTGGCCTCGCCCGCCGTGAGCGACCCGGTCGGCTTGGTCCCGATGTGCTGCTGGAAGCGGCGAATAGATGCGCGCGTCAGCGGCCCGATGATCCCGTCCACAGGCCCTTGATAGTACCCCAGGCGATGCAGCGTCTCCTGGACCTGCCGGCGGTTGGCGTCCGACATAGCGGCTTCAGCGGGCATCGGCGGCGGTGACGGGGCTGATGGGGCCTCTGCCGTCGCTGCCGGGGCCGGCGCGGACGGCGAAGTTGAGGGCGCGGGCGCCGCCGCTGACGGCGCGCCAGCAGTCGGGCCAGGCGGTGTTGGAGGGCTCGGCGGCGTCGTCGGTGGCGTGGCCGGGGATGCTGACGGCGTCTCTGCCGTCGAGAACGGTGGTGTTAATGGCGCCGTGGTCTGCGGTGCAGGTAGCGGCCCTGGCCGCAGGGCTGCGGGCGCCCCTGCCGTTGAGGGCGGCGACGTGGTCGACGGCGCCGCCTTTGCCGCCGATGGGGCCGCTGTCGACTGATCCGGCGGTGCTGGTGAAGGGGTGGTTTGTGGCACCGAGGGCGCCGCTGCTGTCGATGACGGGGCTGTGGACTCGGCGGATACGCCCCCTCCCGATGAGGCTGACCGTTCCGGAACACCTGCTTGCTGGCCCTCGCTGAAAAGCGAGTAGCCTAGGCCAGCAACCAGCAACAGGCCGACCGATAGAGCTACCCACAGGCCGATCCACCACCCGGCCTTTATCCTCACGGCATCGTCCCTTCTGCTGCCGCCCAGAACTTCGCCGATGGCGACACCGAAAGTGGAGTGACAAATCCGCCATGTGCCGCGAAGCCTGCGGTCGCTCACCGCAGCGCCGGATCGAGCGTTTCGCGTCTACCACCAACCGAGCAACACCACCATGGCGAAGATTACCGCGGCGCCTATGGCCGCAAAGATAGCGACGTCAATCCAGAGTCTCGGATGGGTGATCCAGCCCTTCAGCCAGCGCATCCGAATCACGCCCGCGTGCCTCGCCAGACATTGGGCAGCCTCCAGGTTCGATCGCAAGCCGCCACCATGTCCAGGTACTGCCACCACAAGGCGAGGACAGGATCGGCTTCAGGGCCGACGCCAGCTGGCCCCGCTGCCGCAGCGGCTCGGCCGCCCTGCAGCGCCAGTGCGGTGCCGGGGATGGCCGCCAAGCCCCCCGGACAATGCGGTGCGACGGGTTGGTGTAGTAATGTCGTGTTCAGCCTTGGGCATTGTTCCACTCCTTGCTTGGGGTCAATCTGGCCGGAGTGTTCGAAGCACTTCGGCCAGCCGCTAGCGTGACCGGAAAGCGCTCACGTGGTTCACGTAGCCATTACAGCCCGCTTGCTTCAACGGTCATGCGATCGTATTCCGGTCGCGTGATATCTGCCGCTCAATGCCGCATGGCGCGCGCCGCTCTCGATTGGTCGATTGAAAAACTCGCCGGTGAGGCCCGCGTCGGCGAAGCGACCGTGCGGCGATTGGAACGTGACCGCGCCAACCCTATCCCGGCGACCGCGCAGGCCATACGCACAGCTCTCGAATCGGCCGGCGTCGAGTTCATCGCCGAGAATGGCGGAGGGCCGGGCGTGCGGTTGAGGAAGGCTTAGGGGGATAGGCGGTGGAGGGACGCAAAAACCGGCGCCGAACCAGTCGGCTCTTAGCCGTTTCACTCGCCACTGTGAACGCGCCCTCATATTCAAGACGGCGCCGCCGTCGTTGGCGGAACACGCGCGCTGGTATCCTGGTGTGTGGTTTCGCTGCGCTGCTCCTGGCCGCGCTCCACTTTTGGGGCTGATCCAAACCGACACCATGAGACCCACCGCGCCGAACTGTCGGTGGCTGAGCGTGCCGAATTGGTGGCCGAATGGGTACGACTGCCGGTGGAGAAGGTGGCGCAAGTTGCGCCACCTGGAGGGAGACAGCCTCGTGACCAGGGAATTCGATCCGCCGTTTGCGATCTCGGCATAGACCGCACCGAGGCCCAGCGCTCCATCAAGATCGCCGGCATTGCCCCGGAAGCCAAGCACACCGTGCGGGTGGGCGCCGGCGCCAGGGATGACAGACGCCCACCCGTTGTACTCGAGGCCACCGGAGCGCCGGGTCCGCAAAGGATGGCACCGGTGGGGTTGCCGGGAGGTTTCGGGGCGGGCGAGACTGTCCCGGCGTGGCGGGACCGTGCCAATATGGGATAGGGCGCGCTGCGCGGACAGCGATGACCGTTATGAGCGATGCCGTCCCCGACCAGGAAGCCAGGGCGCCGCGGCGGCGTCGACTATCCGACCACGTGCTGGTCGCATTTCACTCCGCTTGCGATCAAGGGAACCTGAAGGTGGCGGCTGAACTGCTTGATATCTTGGAATTCATGATGATGCGCGGCCTGCCAGAGCGGCGCCTCGAGCGGCGGGTCAATGCGCAGCCGCTCGTCGCGGCACATGGGCGGCTGTGGTCGCGGTGCCATCCTGAAGCGTGCGACGGTTGAGCGCGGTCGTCGCCATCTGGCGGATCATGCGAGCCTCCGGCGACGTGCGCTTTTCACGGCAGGTTCCCTCATCCTAGCGGTTCCAGCACTCGGCCCGCGCTACACTGCGAGCGTCCGGTTCCCCGGGCTGGGCGATGCCGGTGGGCGCCTCTAGTTGGCCGTCTCGACGTCCACCCGCGTCCGCCTAATGCTGCGTCGCCCGCTTTTCCTCGACCTCGCGTTGAGCTGCCAGGATTGTGTACCGGGCGGCGAGGAGATTCAACGCGTCCCGGATGCCGGCAGTGCTCGCAGTCTTGGCCTTGGCAGCATAGTCGGCCGCGTGCTCCGATAGCTGCGCGGCGTCCTTGCCACGAGGCGTAATTCCGATACCCATTATGCGAAGGAGGAGGGCCGGGGCCGTGAAGAAGTTCCTCCAAGTTCTCTGGTTCTTTGCTCCTGTGCTGCTCTTGATGGCCTTCGGCACGGCCGCGGTCCCCACGCTTGTCGAGTTTCGAGTGCCCAATTGGCTTTTTCCCTCAATAAGCCGCGGAACTTGACCGCGATCACGCGACGGTGCGGGCGTGGTGGGATCGAGCCGCCGACGGACCTTACCTAGTTGGGGTATTTGGTCAGGGGAAGAACCTTGCTGCCACAAGACATTGGCGCCCCTGAATTATCGCCGCGCGAATTGTGGCAGCGTCGGGTCGCGGGTCGCCCTCCGGCATAAACGTCGATCCACGAAATAGCCAAGGCGCGAGATATGTTGGAAGGTCGTCGCCAGTTCTGCTCCCTGTGAGGCCAGCCACCTCGGAGTTCGCACTGGAAACAAATATGTAGACCTGCATCGCGTGAACGTCGCCCCCTCTCCCCGAGACGCTTGCACACGAGCGACGTCGCTTCAACGCCGCAGCGGGACAGGCCCAGGAACCCGATAGGAAGCCGATGCAGCAGGGTCACGTCTTGGCCGCTTATCGTGCGTGAAACTACCCTCGCGCCAGCATGGCCTCACAGGGCGCAGCGCCGCAGGCGTCGTGGTGATGCTGGGGTGGCGGGACCGACTCGCGCCCGCCCCGCCGTTCGCTATCCTGGGGTTGCGACACCAGCCAGGGAGCGAAACCCGTGATCAATGACACTGACGTGTGGCCGGTCACGTGCCAAACTTGCGGACATATCACGAGTAAAGAGATCGGATGGCTGATGCATAGCATCAGCATAACGTGCGTCCCGTGCGGGCGTACGATGCGGTTTCACGCCCATCTATTTTCACAAGTAATAGAAGAACTCAGGAAAAGCGTCGAGCTTGTCGCAGGGAACGGCGTCTTCACAGATAAGGCTCCCTGATGCCCCAGTGATGCCGCCGACCGGGATCTGCCGCGGCACCAGGCGGTCGCTGCTCATGTTGGATAGGCCTGGAGCACGGTCGCCCAACTTGCCGCATCGGCCTGACGAAAATTGCCATAGTGGTGGATCTGGCTGATCTGAAAATGAGACCGTCCAAAATCTGGGGGGTCTATCGGCAAATGGTCTCGAAGGCAGACTGGGCGGCGCCAAGGGCGAGCCGGATAATCAGGGGCGCGACAGCTTACCGGCTTTGTTCTTCCCCCGGGTTTTGGACGGTCTCTCCGCCGCCTGCGCCTGAACCAGATGTCGCTGCAGCCCCGCCAGCATCCCCTTGGCGTCCACCAGCGTCTGGCCCAACGTTTCAAATGAGCAGGGAGTTGTCGCGCTTCCGCCGGTGCCGACCTCGTGCGCATGGATGGCGCCGTCCACCGCGGTCAACTCGACCATCACACGCCATCTCATCCCGCCGTCCCGGTTCGCCATGACCAGCCCCGGCCATATTACCCCCAGGTTTTGGACGGTCTCAACGCAGCATAGGAAAGCCTCGTCCTCGATTTCGTCCGCGACTATCGCGATGTGGCCGTGCAGGTCGGGCGTGCGCAGTGGCGTCTGTTCTTCGAAACCGGCAGCACCAACAAGCAGGCATCGGCCAAACACCTAACCGCCATCTGCGGCGCCGCGCCTGTGCAGATGGCGTCCTATCAGGTCCAGGAGCAAATCGACGGCTGGGTCAGCAACCGTGCCAATGAGTTCGTCGATTGCGTCCGGGGATCGAACCTGCCCGATGCCACGAAGAAGCAGCTTTACACGATCAACCGGCGCCAGTTGTGGTTCAGCCGAGAGGCGATCGCTGACATT
>DASRQX010000086.1:0-35182 GCA_035696165.1 Acetobacteraceae bacterium
CCGAAGCCGTTGGAGCGCGGCGCGCGCATCGGTCCGGTGGGCGCGCGCAGCGGCATCATGGACACGCCGAATTCGAGGTTCTCGACCATGCGCGCGGGGTATTCGGCCGGCCCCATGTCGGCCGAGGAGGCAACTGCGCCGTCTTCGGAGAAGGTGACGAAGTGATCCCTGAACGCGATCAGCTGGCCCCTGGCGTCGACGCCGCCCTTGAAGAAGTGGAAGCCGGCCGGGCGATAGAAATCGTGCCGCATGTCGTCTTCGCGGGTCCAGAGCAGCTTCACCGGGGCGCCGACGACTTTGGAGATCCAGGCTGCCTCGACCATGTAGTCGTTGCTCAGGCGCCGGCCGAAGCCGCCGCCGGCGCGGACCATGTGGACCTTCACGGCGGATTCCGGAACGCCGAGCGTGGCCGCGACCAGTGCCGAGCCAGGGGCGGGATTCTGGGTCGGCGCCCAGATCTCGATCTTGCCATCCTGGACACGCGCCGTGCAGTTCTGCGGCTCCAGATCGGTGTGTGACAGGAACGGATAGCTGTAGGCGGCCTCCAGCACATGGGCCGCCTTGCCGAAGGCGGCGTTCGCGTCGCCGTCCTTGCGCAGGATGGTTTCGGGATCGCCCTTGGACATCCGCACCGCGGTTGCGGCGAAGTCGGCGGTGCTCTGGCCGGCGATGTCGCCCTCGTCCCAGGTGACCTCAAGCCGTTGACGCGCGCGATTGGCCTGCCACCAGCTATCGGCCACCACGGCGACGCCGTCGAGCAGCCCACGCAGATTGGTGCCGCCCTTGACCTCGAAGGCCGCCCGCACGCCCGGGAGCTTGCGAAGGTCGGCGACATTGGAACGGACCAGCTTGCCGCCGTGCACGTCGCATTTCTGGAACACGGCGTAGAGCATTCCCGGCACGCTGACATCGATGCCGAAGATCGGCTGGCCGGTAACGATGCGCGGCACCTCGATATTGCGGGTCGGCTGGCCGATGATGCGGAAGGTTTTCGGGTCCTTCAGCTTGAGGCTCTTGAGGTCCGGCACCGGCACGGCAGCGGCCTGGGTCGCGAGCGCGCCGTAGGACAGGGAGCGGCCCGACGGCTTGTGCAGCACCTGGCCGGGCGCGGTATCGCACTCGGACGCCGGCACGGCCCATTGCGCCGTGGCGGCGGTGATCAGCATCTGGCGCCCGGCAGCGCCGACCTGGCGCATGGGCAACCAGTTCAGCGGGGTTGCCGTGCTGCCGCCGGCGGTCTGGCCGGGATAGCGCGGATCCAGATCCGCCTGCTCGATCTGCACGGCAGCCCAGTCGGCATCCAGTTCCTCGGCGATCAGCATGGGCAGCATCATCTTCACGCCCTGGCCGACCTCGGGATTCTTCGCGGTGATGGTGACCTTGCCGTCCGGCGCGATGCGGAGATAGGCGTTCAGTGCCACCGCATCGGGACCCGGCTTGTCCAGCGTGGCCGCCCTGGCGGTGGTGGGAGCGAGGATGGGGATGGTGGCCGTGAGCAGCATGCCGCCGCCGGCGGCGAGGCTGACCTTGAGGAAGTTCCTGCGCGCCAGCATGCTCAGATCCTCCCCGCTTCAGCGGCGCGCTTGATGGCCGCGCGGATGCGTGTGTAGGTGGCGCAGCGGCAGACATTGCCGCTCATCGCCACGTTGATGTCGTGGTCGGTGGGCGCGGGAATGCGGGTGAGCAGCGCGGTGGCGGACATGATCTGGCCGGCCTGGCAGTAGCCGCATTGCGGCACGTCCAGCTCGATCCAGGCCGCCTGCACGCTCCGCCCGATCTTGCTGTCGCCGATCGCCTCGACCGTGGTGATGCGGGACGCGCCGACCGAGGCGATGGGGGTCTGGCAGGCGCGGATGGGGTGGCCGTCCAGATGCACCGTGCAGGCGCCGCATTGGGCCGCCCCGCAGCCGAACTTGGTGCCTTTCAGGTCGAGCGTATCGCGCAGCACCCAGAGCAGTGGGGTCTCGCCATCGACATCGACGCTGCGCTTCGCACCGTTGACTTCAAGTGTGTACTGCATGGGAGGAGAACTCCGACAGCCTGCCAGTGGTGGGTCAGATCTGGGACCGTGCTTGGGGTGCAAGCCTCGTGGTAAACGACGGTCTTGCTGCGTGACGTACGCGCCCGTGCCTGTCGGTCATCAAACCTTGCCGATCATCAAACAGCGTTCCGCGCGATTGATCAACTGGGCAAGGCGCGCGAGTGGCTGCCACTTGGGCAGGGTGATTTTGCCCTATCAGACTCATGTCGCAATATCCGGTCCCATGGAGCAGTTGCCAGGATTGCTGGAAGCAGCATTCGATAAAGCGGATCCGTCACCGGATGCTGAATTCTACTCCTCCCCGCGGTTTGTCACCCACATCGATGATGGGGCGATCGCCGCTGTGACGCGGGTCTATCGCGAGCGGCTGCCGCCCGGCGGGGCGGTGTTGGATCTGATGAGCAGTTGGGTGAGCCATTTGCCAGAGGATGTCGCCTATGCCTCTGTCATTGGCCATGGCATGAACGAGGCGGAACTTGCCGCCAACCCACGCCTCTCGCGATGGTTCGTACAGGACCTTAACATCGAGCCGGCACTCCCGCTGGGCGACGGCGTATTCGACGGCACCTGCCTGTGCGTATCGGTGCAGTACCTGCAACGACCGGTGGATGTGTTCCGCGAGGTTCGCCGCGTAATGCGATCTGACGCGCCGTTCGTCGTGTCGTTCTCGAATCGATGTTTCCCGACCAAGGCAGTAGCGATCTGGCAGTCACTCTCGGGGCCGGACCAACAGCGCCTGGTTGCAGCGTATATGCGGGCAGCCGGGTTCGCCAACGTCGCCGCCCAGGCCGCGACACCGTTGCAAGGCGATCCGCTGTGGATTGTGATCGGCAGTTAAGCCACCCGGTCGCCTCGCTTGATCTCCACCGTGCGGTTGTCGACCGCGGGCAGCATTTGCGCGGGGTCGCGGGTGACGACGACGTCGATAACGGTTGGGCGGTCGCGTTCTTCCATACCCTGCCGAAGTGCCGGAGCCAGTGCCCGCGGGTCTTCGACGCGAATGCCGCCGCAGCCCATGGTGCGGGCAATCGCCGCGTAATCCATCTCGTTGAGATCGGCGGACTGATAGCGCCCGCCCATCATCGCGTGCTGCAACGCCTTGACGTAGCCGGAGGCGGCGTTGTTGACGATGATGACCGTGAGACCGCACCCGGTGCGGCGCGCGGTCTCCAGTTCACCAAGCGTCATGTTGAAGCCGCCATCGCCACTGATCGCGACCACAGGCCGGTCCGGCGCGGCGAGGGCAGCGCCCATTCCGCCTGGTAACCCATAGCCGATCGAGGCGAAGCCGCGATCCGGGATGAAGCTCCGTCCCGGTTTCTTGGTGTCGTAGAGCAGTCCGGTCCAATGCCCGGCGAACCCGCCATCGGCAACCAGGATCGCGTCCTCCGGCAGGGTCTTGTTCAGCTCACGACAAAGACGCGCCATGTGCACCGGCCGGTCGGGCGAATTGAGCCGCGGTGCGGCATCGTCTTCCCAGGCTTTCATGCGCGGCGCGACCTCGGCCGCGTAGTCGGCCCGTGCCGCGCGGGCAGCCGCGCCGCTATCCGACAGCGCATCGGCGAAGTCTTCGAGCCCGGCCCGCGCATCGCCCCAGAGCGCGATCTCGGCGGGGATGCAGCGGCCGATTTCTTCGGCGACGATGTCGAGATGAATCACCGGAATGTGGGCCGAGGGCAGCGCGAAGCGTTTGGTCGCAATCTCACCGAGCTTGCATCCAACGACGATCAGGCAATCCGACGCCTCGATCAGATCGTTGGCGATGCGCGAATAGCGACCGAACAGACCGACCGACAGCTTGTTGTTGCAGGCGATGCCGCCCTTGCCGCTCATTGTGTGCGCGACCGGGATCGACTGCGCTTCGGCGAAACGGGTCAGCGCGCTCCAGGCTTCGGACAGATGAATGCCACCGCCGGTCAGCAACAGCGGTCGTTTCGCCTTTGCGATCAGCTTCGCGGCGCGCTCGATATCGGCACGGTCGGGGCGGATGCGCCGGGCCGGCGCTTTCAGCGTCGCTTCATCGATGACGAAATCCTCGGGCGCAAAGTCGTGCGTGCCGTGCGCAACGTCCTCGGGCACGTCGAGCAGCACCGGCCCAGGCCGCCCCGAGGTCGCCACCGCAAACGCGCGCCGCACCAGCTCGGGGATGCGGGCGGTCACCTCGACGCGAATCAATTCTTTCACTGCGGGCCGCAGGATTTCGACCTGGCGGCTTTCCTGGGTCATGTTCTTCCAGGAGTGCATGCGGTTGGTGTCGCCGGTGACCGCGACGATCGGGATGCCGCCATTCAGCGATTCAATCAGCCCGGTGACGAGGTTGGTCGCGCCGGGTCCGAGCGTTCCGTCGCAAATGCCGGGGCGGTTGGTGACCCTTGCGTAAGCGTCCGCGGCGAAGGCGCCGCAGCGCTCGTCGTTGATGAGATGGTGGTTCAGGCCGACCAGGCCGATCGCGTCGTAGAACGGCAACAATTGGAATCCGCCCATGCCGAACATCGGTCCGGCGCCCGCCAGACGCAGCATCTCGGCGAGCGCGCGCCCACCCGTAATCGTGCCCGACGGACGATTGTGCAGTGTGGGGCTCATGGTTTCCTCCTTATGCGCCGAGCTTATGCGGCGTGGGCGTGGCGCAGCCTGGCGACGAAGTCGCGGGCACTGATGCCTTCGCGCAGGCCGAGTGAAGCGGCGCGGGTGTTGACGCGGCTGATGATGCCGTCCTCGTAGGTTGAGCGCGCGTCGCCGATGCGGGCGCTTGCCGCGGAGACGGTCGCGGCGGCGATGCCGCGTGCGTCAAGCGCCGGCAGACGCGAGATGCCGGCTGCGTCTTTCCCGATACCGGCGTCGTTATAGACAGCGCCGAGCACGTCATATTTGAGCGCGGTCTCCGGCCGGCCGCCGAGCAGTCCGCCATGCGAGCCGGTGATGACGATCGATGCCTTGTGCCCGGGCAGGACCAGTGACGCGGAATCGAGTGCCCAGACTGACGGTGGTTCGGGGATGAGCAGGAATGCCGCCTCCAGCGCTTCCGGCGGCGCGCGATGCGCTGGCAGTGCCTGTTGCAGCGCGGCGGCGGCATCACGGCACGACTGGCCTGGGCTGACGCCGAGTGATGCGGCGAGCGCGTTCGCATGGGAGACGACGCCGCTCGCCACCATGTCGGCGCCATCGCCAATCCGCGCAGTGTCATGACCGACGGTCGCGGCGGCGATGCCGAAGTCCTGCAGGTAGTCGAGGCCGGCAATCCCGGCGCGGTCGCACCCGACGCCGGCGTCATTGAAAATCGCTGCGGCGGCTTGGAGTTTTGCCGCGAGATAGGCAGCGTAGATCCCGCCATGTGACGCGTTGACGACGACCGCGCCGGCGGCCGGCGGCCCGACGCGGGTAATGCTGTCGGCGATGACGATCGGAGCGGGCATTGTTGCCCCTGCGCGTGGTGATGGTGGGTCGGGATCATGCCGCGAAGCGTGGGAGGCGACAATGGAGAGGTCCGTTGACCCTGCCACGGGGTTCTTTAGGCTGGCCGGATTGTCGACTTGACGACGGATGGCGTGCCGGTCTGCCGAAATCCAGGCGGCGACAGGTATGGGTCGATGACGCGGGTCGAACCTTCGGGCGTCCTGGAGGTGGAAGGTCTACCCGGAGTGACGATCCAGGCAGCTTCGCTGTTCGTGTAGCCTGGCGCCGGTCGCCGCTCTTGTGCCTCCAGCCTGGGCATCACGTCGGTAGCACCCAAATATGTCGGAACACCGCAGAAACGTCCGTTATGACATGTCGCTGCCCTGGCGGCTGTCTCACGCCGCCTCGGCCGCCCCCCGTCCTCGCAGTACCTTACGGATCTCGGCGATGATCCGACACGAGAAAAGAGGCGGACTCGCCGTAGGTCGCTCGGGAGAATTTGCGTGCAACAGCCGCTCGATCTGATCAACTTGAAACGGGAGCACGTCAAGCGGCTGGCAAATCAGAAGGGTGCCGCCGGCGAAGCCGAGGTGCTGGCGGCCACTGTCCAGTACATGGCCCGCCCGAAGGGGCGCGCGCTGGATAACCTGATGGCCGCGCTAAAGGAAAGTGGCGTAGTCATCAAAGGGTCACGTTTCGACGCGGTCGCGCTGCTGATCGACCGCGTTGTAGATTTCACTGACGCCGCCGCAGTCAAAGCAAACCTGCCCGACATGGTATTCGTCGAGATCAAGACCGCCAACCAGGAGCGCGTCCGTCCCGATTTTTCAGGTTTCTTTTTCGCGCTGACGGAGGGCGAACTTGTCGCTTCCGAGGCCCTGGGAAGCCGGCACCGCGTGATGCTGCTCAACAACGCCACCGGCACTATGCCGCTGACGTCCGTGCCGGAGATCCTGGCGCGCGCCCGGTCGACGAAATGGCAGGTGTCCGTTCAGCGCTGACGCCTGCTTGGCGGTGCTGCCCGCCCGGCGCTAGGCCGGCGTGGCGATCGCTGCCGGCGCGCCCATACCACCGCCATGTAGCTGCCGCCTCACTGCTACGACTTCGTCCGCGTAGTGAAGGTTGATTGCCATTCGAGTCTCTCGGCGGCGGTCACGATCCCAGGTGAATTATTCAGCCTTGCCATCGTCACGCCGCCTCAGCAGCCCCCCGCCCTCGCAGCACCTCCCGAACTCCAGCAATGATCCGCCGCCGATCCGGGAAGACAGCACTTTCCAGCACCGGGCTATACGGTATCGGCACCTGCAAGGCGCAGACCCGTTTTACCGGCGCCTTCAGTCGCACAAACGTCGAGGCGTCCTCGGCAACAACCGCCGCAACCTCCGCCGAGAAGCCCGCGGTCGGTCCCGCCTCGTCGGCGATCACCAGCCGGCCCGTCTTCCGCACCGACTCCCGGATCGTTTCCGTATCCAGCGGCACCAGCGTGCGCGGATCGACGACCTCGACCGAGATCCCCTCGGCGGCAAGCGTCTCGGCCGCGGCGAGCGCCTCGTGCACCAGCCACGCCAGCGCGACAACCGTTACGTCGCTGCCTTCCCGTTTGATGTTGGCCGCACCGAGCGGGATCGTATAGTCCTCCTCCGGGACTTCCCCCTTGTGCGCCATCAGCCGGCCCGACTCGAAGGAAATGACGGGGTTGTTGTCGCGGATCGCCGTCTTCAGCAGCCCCTTCATGTCACGCGGCGTCGACGGCAGGAACATCTTCAACCCGGCGACATTCATGAACATCGAATAGGGCGACTGCGAGTGCTGCGCCGCGATCTGGCCACCGCCGCCGACGGACGCGCGGAACAGGATCGGGAAGCTTACCTGGCCACCGAACATGTAGTGGATCTTCGCGGCCTGATTGACGATCTGGTCCATCGCGACAAAGCAGAACGTCACCTGCCGCCAGTCGACGATCGGGCGGAAGCCCGAGCCTGCCGCGCCGATCCCCATGCCGGTCAGCGCCGCCTCGGTGATCGGCGTCGCCCTGATCCGCGTCGGGCCGAACTCTTTGAGCAGCGGCGGCAGCGCGTCGGTGGACAGGTAGAAGATCTTCGGATCGCGCCGCATCTCCTCGGCGATAGCCTCGAGAGCAGCCTCGTTGTACGTCAGCTCGCGCATCGTCCGCTCCCAATGTCAGGCCGCAAACACGTCGTCGGTCGCTTGTTCCGGTCGCGGAAAAGCGCTGGCCTCGGCGAAGGCGACGGCAGTCTGCAGCGCACTCATGATGTCGCCCTCCATCGCCTGCAGCCCGGAATCATCGAGCTCACCCTGGCCCCGAAGCTGTTGCTCGAGCAGCGCAATCGGATCCTTTCGCAACCATTTTTCGACCTCCGCCCGGTCGCGCGAATCAGGTTGACCGCGGCGCTCGGTGTGGCCGCGCTGACGGTAGGTCTTGCATTCGATCAGTGTCGGACCCAAGCCGCGGCGCGCCCGATCCACGGCGGCGTTCGCAGCCTGGTAGACTGCGAAGACGTCATTGCCGTCGACGACGACACCTGGAATGCCGTAGCCGGCCGCGCGTGCCGCCACGTCGTCAAGCGCATGCGTTGCGGCCGCCGCGGTCTGCGCGGCGTACATATTATTCTCGCATACGTAGAGCATCGGCAGCTTCCAGCTCGCTGCGATGTTGAGGCACTCGTGGAAGGGGCCGGCATTCGATGCCCCATCGCCAAAAAACGAGACAGCCACACCACCCTTGCCTTCCATTTGCGCCGCAAGGCCTGCGCCGGTGACGATAGCGATCCCACCCGCGACGATGCCATTCGCCCCGAGCATGCCGATGTCGAAATCGGCGATGTGCATGGAGCCGCCCTTGCCCTTGCAGTAGCCGGTTTGCCGACCGTACAGCTCCGCCATCATGCGGTTCAGGTCGGCCCCCTTCGCGATGCAGTGCCCGTGGCCGCGATGCGTCGAAATGATCCGGTCGCTGCGATCGAGTGCGCTGCAGACGCCGACCGCAACCGCTTCCTCACCGATGTAGCAGTGTACGACGCCATAGATCTTTCCGGCCAGGTAGTCCGCCGAGGCGCGTTCCTCGAACCGGCGGATTGTGAGCATCTGGCGCAGCATCCCGCGCTGCTTGTCGGGCGGCAGGTTAGGCGACAGGTTCATCATGGGCGTGATTCCTCCAGGCCTGTCGGGCCTTCTCTTGATCGGGGCTTTTCATGATGATGAGCGCGCGCGCGAACGCTGGCAACCGGATCGCCGGGGTGGTGGCTGGCTGAGCCGGTTGTCGTTCACGGCCAACTGGTTGATCATGGTGTCCAACGGGGGGACCGACACACGATGCGGATTGGCTTTGTCGGCACAGGAACGATCACGGACCGACTATCACCTGTCCGTACATCCAGGGATGCGGCGTGCAAATGTAGTAGTAGGTACCAAGCTCCTTGAAGGTGATGGTCTTCGACTCCCCATTCGCCAGCGGACCGGTATCCCACTTGCCCGCCGCCGCTCCCGCCGCCGTGGTCGAGGTCGCGGTGTGTACGGTGTCGCCCACATTGGTGAAGGTCACCGTGGTTCCCGCCTTTACCCGCGTGCGGGCCGGCCAGTAGGCATACTCGACGTTGTTGTCGCCGATCTTGATGGTGGTGGTCCCATCCGCGATCGGTCCCAGCGGACCGGCAATCCTTGATGGCGGCTGCGGCGGGGGCAGCGGTGCCAGCGTCCCGTTCATGGCGAACACCCACACCGCGTCACCGGTGGCGCTACCTTGGATTGAATTGCCGCCAGTAACGATCGCAATGTATTCCTGGCCATCAACCGCATAAACGGTCGCCGGTGCATCGGCGCCAAACCCGGTCTGGAACTTCCATAGTACCTCGCCAGACCTGGCGTTCAGCACAACAAAGTTGCCATCGGGCTCCCCGCGCAACAGCAGTCCGCCGGCGGTGACCGTCGAGCCGCCGCCGCCACCCATGCGATACGGCATTTGGTGCTGCCAGGCGATCTTGTTCGACCGGCTGTCGATTGCGGTGAAGGTTCCTCCGAACTCCGAGCCGATCGGCGCCGATTGTGTGCCTCCCACGTAGCGCTGGCCGTTCTTGTACGTGTCGCCATACCGCAGGAAGGTGCTCGAACGAATGTTGCCGGGCACGTAAAAAAAGCCGGTATCGGGACTGTACGGCATCGGCGACCAGTTCGTGCCACCCTGTCCGCCGGGCTGGATGACGACGGGCGTGTCCCAGAACGACTGGAAGATACAGCTGGGTTGGTCAAAGCCCGGTGTCGGCGGCGCGCAGGTCGGCACCGTGTTGTCGCCGATCGGGAAAGGCTGGGTTGCGGCGGTGTGCTGCCTGGGTTCCTGCGGCACCGGCTTCTCTTCGATGCCGATCAGCGGCTTGCCGTTGGTGCGGTCGAGGATATAGACCCACCCGGTGCGTCCGGCTTCGGCGATGCCCTTGCGTGGCTGGCCGTCGATCACCGTGTCGAACAGCACCACCGGGCTCGCTGCGTCATAGTCCCAAAGGTCGTGGTGTACCTCCTGGAAGTGCCACGCGTACTGGCCGGTCTTCGCGTTGACTGCCATGATGGAGGCGCAGAACAGGTTGTCGCCCTCGCGCACCGATCCGTCGTAGTCCGGCCCGCAATTGCCGGTTGCGAAATAAAGCAGGCCGAGATCCGGATCGACCGCGGGGGTATTCCAGATCGTTGCCCCGCCGCGCATCGCCTGGTTGCTGCCTTTCGGCCAGGTGTCGCTGCCGACCTCACCCGACGCGGGAAGTGTGTAAGAGCGCCACAGGATCTTTCCGGTCTTGGCATCGAGCGCGGTCAATCTCCCGCGCGTGCCGAACTCCCCGCCCGCGATGCCGCTATAGACGATACCGTCGTAGTAGAGCGCCGCGCTGGTCACGACATAGCCGTTGTGCCAGTCCTCGATCGGTGTCTTCCAAACCTCCTTGCCAGTCTTGATGTCGAGCGCGACGACGTTGGTATCGAGCTGACCGAGGAACAGCATCCCGTCGCCCATGGCGAGGCCGCGGTTGAGCCAGCCGCAGCATACCGTGTTGATCGTCTGGTCGATATGCGACCAGCGTTCCCACAGAATCGCACCGGTTTTCGCATCGAGCGCGAAAACGTCGTCGTTGCCGGTAACGACGTACATGATTCCGTCGCGGACCAGCGGCGTCGCCTCGGCCGAATACTTGCCGCCGACGCCGGAGCCCTTGAGGTGGGTCATCCAGGCGCCTTTGAGCTGACCTGCGTTGTCGGTGTTGATCTGCTTCAGCGTCGAATAGCGTTGGTTGGTCAGGTTGCCGCCATTCGTCACCCAGTCATTGCCGACCGGGCTCTTCAGCAGTTGATCGATTTCCGGATCCGCGGACCGTGCGGGCGCACCGCCCAAGCCAAGCAGGCAGAACGCCACGGCCAGAGGCAGGAATCGGCTGCCGTGATGCGACATGTTGTTTCTCCCCCCGACTTCTTGACGATATTCCTGTTGGGCGTGCCCCGGGGGACTGGCCCGGTTGCGGGGGCAGGATGATTGGTTGCGCATTTTATGACAAGTGGGCCGAGGCTGGTCCGCCTTCCATTGTGGCGCGGCGGGAGCACCATCGCCGATGCTGGCGACGCGATAAGCTGGCGAGATTTACCGTCTCAACACGAGGCAAGATTCGCGACCGACGGCCGTCCCGTCTGGTGATTTCTCGTTGCCGTTACAGTATGGTATTCATGCCCAACCTGACCACGCCATCTCACACGATGCCCTGGGGTGCTTCAGTGAATTCCCCCTGTCGCAGGACACCGCGATGTCTCTACAATGGCGCGGCATGTCTCTCGGAGCCAACCGGTCGCAGCAACAGACAGGAGGACGGAATGGTCATCGTCAGCGTCATGTACCCGGCGGTCGCCGAAGCGAAGTTCGACATGGAGTATTATCGCCCAACACATATTCCGCTGGTGGGTGCGCGCTGGAACGCCTGCGGGCTGCGCGAGGTAAAGGTGATGACCGGCGCGGGGGCGCCTGGCGGCGGTGCGCCGACGTTTTCGGTGATAGCGCTGCTCACGTTCGACTCGGCGGCGGACGTCGACCAGGCGGTGGCGCGACACGGCGCAGAGATCATGGGCGACATTGCCAACTTCTCAGACGTGCAGCCGGTCATTCAGATCAACGACGTCGTGGTCTGATACCAACCAGCGAAATCGTTGGCTCTTCCAACGGTTTCGCCGGTTGGTATCGCGCGCCGAGTTGCCCAGGGGAGGCAACGGCGGCGGCGCGCCAAGCAAAGACTCAGACCATCGGTCATGCTTTATGACCGTTGGTCTGACTGACCGGGGTCCACCACCGATCGTTCCGTGCGAACCAGGCAGTCGGCATGGCGCGCGAGGCCGCTCGCCGCCGGTTGCTCCGTCCTGGTGATCTTTCCGACGAACGAACGCGAATCTGCGATTTACCGGATCTCCTGCCGTACGGTATGGTCACGCTGCCGCGCTGAGTTCAAGCAGCGATCGGCGGCCGATAACGTCGAGCCTGGCTTCGTCCAATGGACTGGGCCATGCCGAGAGCAGACCCCGGGGAGCGCAAAATGTCCGAAACGATTAATCTTCATCCGTCCATCGACCATGGCGTCCCGTCCGCCGCCGCGAATTTCGCCGGTGGCACGCTGGCGTGCAAATGCACACAGGCGCCGGTGAAAGTCGCGATCAAGGGACAGGTCGCCTACGACCATGCCTGCGGCTGCACGAAGTGCTGGAAGCCGGCCGGCGCGATCTTCTCCGTCATCGCCGTGGCACCGCGTGACAACGTGACCGTGACGGAGAACGGCAACAAGCTTGCCGCTGTCGATCCGAATGCTGCGATCCAACGCCATGCCTGCAAGGGCTGCGGGGTCCACATGTACGGGCGGATCGAAAACACCAAGCATCCGTTCTACGGGTTCGACTTCGTGCACCCCGAGCTGTTCCAGGAATCCGGCTGGGCGCCGCCGGAGTTCGGCGCGTTCGTGTCCTCGGTCATCGAATCGGGCGTCAGTCCCGACCGCATGGCCGGGATCCGTGGCCGGCTCACGGAACTTGGCCTGACGCCGTACGACTGCCTGTCGCCGCCGCTGATGGACGCGATCGCCACCCACGTCGCCAAGGCCTCCGGCGCGCTGCCGAACTGATCTCGGCAGCGCCTGCGCGCGCGGCGGGAGCGTTAGAAAGTAGCGTCAGTAGGTCACGACGCTGCGAATGCTCTCGCCGCGCCGCATCAACTCGAACCCTTCATTGATACGTTCGAAGGGCAGCACGTGCGTGATCAGGTCGTCGATGTTGATGCGGCCTTCCATGTACCAATCGACGATCCGCGGCACGTCGGTTCGCCCGCGCGCGCCGCCGAACGCGGTGCCCTTCCACACTCGCCCGGTCACCAACTGGAACGGCCGCGTCGCGATCTCCTGCCCGGCGCCGGCGACACCGATGATGATCGACTGGCCCCAACCGCGATGAGCGCACTCCAGCGCCTGACGCATCACCTTCACGCTGCCGATGCACTCGAAACTGTAGTCGGCGCCGCCGCGCGTCAGATCGACCAGATACGGCACCACGTCGCCCGCCACCTCGGCCGGATTGACGAAATGCGTCATGCCGAATTTCTCGGCGATCACCTTCCGGTTCGGATTGAGATCGACCCCAACGATCATTTCCGCCCCGGCCATCCGCGCGCCCTGGATGACATTCAGCCCGATGCCGCCCAAGCCGAACACCACGACACGCGCGCCGGGCTCTACTTTTGCCGTGTTGATCACGGCGCCGATGCCGGTGGTGACGCCGCAGCCGATGTAGCAGACCTTCTCGAACGGCGCGTCCGGCCGGATTTTTGCGAGTGCGATTTCCGGCAGGACGGTGAAATTCGCGAAGGTCGAGGTGCCCATGTAGTGCATGACCGGCGCTCCATCGCTGGAGAACCGGCTGGTGCCATCCGGCATCACGCCGCGGCCCTGCGTGGCACGGATCGCCACGCACAGATTGCTCTTGCGGCTGAGGCAGTATTCGCACTGCCGGCATTCCGGCGTGTAAAGCGGAATGACGTGATCGCCCTGTTTCACGCTGGTCACGCCCGGCCCGATCTCGGCCACGATGCCCGCGCCCTCATGACCCAGGATCGCCGGGAAAATTCCTTCGGGATCGGCACCGGAGAGGGTGAACTCGTCGGTGTGGCAGATGCCGGTCGCCTTGATCTCGACCAGGACTTCGCCGGCGTGTGGACCCTCAAGGTCCACCGTTTCGAGGCTGAGTGGTTTGCCCGCCTCGCGGGCGACGGCAGCGCGCGTTTTCATGGCATACCTCCCTGTAGCGGAGCACGACGATAACAGGCCAGGCGCGACCCGGCCATCGGCAACCGCCGGTGTGCCGTAAATTCGGTGCAGTCGCCGGCACGAAGATTACTGCTTTTTCTGCCCGTCCGGTCCGAACTGTTCCAGAAACGCGATCACATCTTTCCGTTTCTGCGGGTCCTTCAGACCGGGAAAGATCATCTTGGTGTGCGGCACCACCGTCTGTGGCGATGTCAGATACGTGTCGAGTTCCTCGGGCGTCCAGACCAGTCCGGAATCCTTGTTCGCGTCGGAATACTGGTATCCCGGGTAGGTTCCCGCCTTGCGTCCGACTACGCCATTGAGCACGGGTCCGACCGCGATCTTCGCACCGGGACCGATCTGATGGCACGCGCGACACACCAGGAAGTCCTTTTCCCCGGCCGTGGCATCCTGTGCCGGTGCCGGACACACAGCCGCGATCAGCAGTGTCGTCGCCAGAAATGCAGTGCGCAACACGCGGTATCCTCCCTGCCGCGCAGGTTTCGGAAATTCACCGCCACATGTCAACGCCTGGTCAGATTTTCTCGTCTTCGCGATCGGGCCAGGCACAACGCCAGCGTGCAACGCGGTAATTCGGGTGTTCGCCGACCCACTGTGCCAGGTAGGGTTGCGCCTGCATCATGCAGCTTTGCAACGATCCTCCCGTCTCGAACAAAATATGGTACTCGTGACATTCCGACGTGTTGGTCAGGCTGCATGCCAGCAGGATTAGGTCAACCAGTTGCACCACCACCTCCGTGACCGGTGCGCCCTGCCATACACCGCATGGTTGTGGATTGCCATAATTTCACGTCCCCGAGGCCATCCCGCCGATCGCCAACGCCTGGGCGCTCTTGAATGCCAGCGCGGAGTTCTTCATCCTGGCTTGAATGGAACGTCCAACGCTGATGCCGCACGGCCGGCTTGGCCGGCGAGCGCTGATAACAACGATGATCTTTGCCGGGTTGCCGACCGGAACCCGCGCCCTGTGCGCGGAAGCGGCGACAATCGGCATCGGCTACATTCGGTGGGCCGAGCCGGAACAGACCATATCGTTGCTGGACAAGCCGCCGCGTGATGACGGGCTGGCAGGCGCGAAACTCGCCATCAACGATAACACCACCACCGGCCAGTTCATCGGCCAGCAATTCGAACTGACGGATATCGCGGTGCGAGCCGATGATGATGCGGTGACTGCACTCACGACGCTGGTTGCGGGCAGGATCACCCTGATTCTGACTGACGTTCCGGCGGAGCTGCTGCTGCGGCTCGCCGCCGCGGGCCGCGACAAGCAGGTGACGCTGTTCAATGTCGGGGCGCCCGACGACGCGCTGCGGCAGCAGGATTGTCGCAACAACGTGATCCACGTCGCGCCGTCGCGCGCCATGCTTGCCGACGCGTTGGCGCAATACTTGGTGTGGAAAAAATGGTCGCGTTGGGTGCTGGCCTATGGTTCGCACCCCGACGACACGTTGCTGGCCGATGCGTATCGCCGGGCGGCCAAGCGCTTCGGCGCTCGCATCGTGAAGGAAGTCGAATACAAGGACACCGGAGGCGCGCGCCAGACCGATTCCGGCGTGGTGCAGACCCAGCAGCAGATGCCCGTCTTCACGCAGGGCCTACCCGACTACGACGTTTTGGTCACGGCGGACGAGAGCGAGGTCTTCGCCAACTATCTGCCGTTTCGCACCTGGGACGCACGGCCAGTCGTGGGATCGGCCGGACTGCGGCCGGTAAGCTGGGATCCCAGCAGCGAATCCTGGGGCGGTACGCAGCTACAGGACAGGTTCGTTCGGATGGCACATCGTCGGATGACCCCGCTCGACATGCAGGCCTGGACCGCCGTCCGCATGATCGGCGAAGCCGCCAGCCGCAGTCGCTCGACCGATCCGGCGAAGATCATGCAGGACATGACATCCGCCGATTTCGGCATCGCCGCTTACAAGGGCCAGAAACTCTCACTGCGGGACTGGGATTGGCAATTACGCCAGCCGATCCTGCTGGCGGACGGCCGCACGGTCGTGTCGGTGTCGCCGCAGCCGGGCTTCCTGCATCAGGTGACGGAACTCGATACGCTCGGCTTCGACCGACCGGAGACCAAATGCAAGTTGCAATGACACGATGCGCCCGGCTGCCGGCCTGGCTGCTCGCCGGTTTGTTCGTGGCGTCGGCCATCGGCCCGGCGCGGGCTTACACCGCCTATGTGTCGAACGAGCGCGATAACACCATCAGCGTGGTCGATCTCGACCAGATGAAGACCGTCGCGACCGTGCCGGTCGGGCAACGTCCGCGCGGCATCACGCTGACCAAGGACGGCAGCGAGATCCTGGTTTGCGCCAGCGACGACGACACCATCCAGATCATCGACACCAAGACATTGCACATCGTCGGCACCCTGCCGTCCGGCCCCGATCCCGAGACGTTTGCCCTGCACGTCTCGGGCAATCCACTCTACGTGTCGAACGAAGACGACAGCATGGTGACCGTGATCGACGTGCCGACACGGAAGGTGATCGCGGAAGTACCGACCGGTGTCGAACCCGAGGGCATGGCGGTCAGTCCGGACGGCGAGACCATCGTCAACACCTCCGAAACGACCAACATGGCGCACTTCCTCGATTACAAGACGCACAAGATGGTGGCCGGCGTGCTGGTCGACGCGCGGCCGCGCATCGCCATGTTCAAGCACGACGGCTCCGAGGTCTGGGTCTCCTCCGAACTCGGCGGCACGGTCAGCGTGATCGATCCGGTGAAGCACGTCGTGACGCACAGGATCGCGTTCGACGTGCAGGGCCTGCGAGGTGACACGATCCAGCCGGTTGGCATCCGGTTCACCAACGACGACGCCACCGCGTTCGTGGCCCTGGGACCGGCCAATCGCGTCGCGGTGATCGACGCAAAGACCTACAAGGTCCGCAAATACCTGTTGGTGGGGCAGCGCGTCTGGCAGATGGCGTTCACGCCGGACCAGAAATACCTGCTGACGACCAATGGGCTTTCCAACGACATTTCGGTGATCGACGTCGCCGGGCTGGATGTCGTGAAATCGATCCAGGTGGGACGGCTGCCCTGGGGCGTGGTCGTGTCGCCGAAATGAATTCCGGACCAACATGAGCACGACGATCGTTGCAGATCCGCTGCCCGGCACCGCGCGCGATGCGGCCCCGATCGTGCCGGCGATCGTCGTGCACGGCGTGAGCCATGCCTACGGCGCACGCAAGGCGCTGGCCGACGTCAGCCTGATCGTTCCGGCAGCGCGCTTCACTGCGTTGCTCGGTCTGAACGGCGCGGGCAAGACCACGTTGTTTTCCCTGATTACGCGGCTCTACGACACGCGACAGGGCTCGATCGACGTGCTCGGCCATCGTGTGTCGCGCGAACCGAGCGAGGCCCTGCGCCTACTGGGCGTGGTGTTCCAGGCGCGCACGCTCGATCTCGACATTTCGGTCATGGACAACCTGCTGTTTCACGCCGCGCTGCACGGCATCGGCAGCCGCGAGGCGCGCCGGCGCGCGAATGCCGTGCTGCAGGAAATCGACCTGGCCGATCGTGCACGGGACCAGGTGCGCAAATTGTCGGGCGGGCAGATGCGGCGGGTGGAAATCGCTCGCGCCCTGTTGCATCAGCCGCGCGTCCTGGTGCTGGACGAACCGACCGTTGGGCTGGACGTCGCGTCGAAGTCGGCGATCGTGCGCCAGGTGCGCGCACTGGTCCGGGAACGCGCCGTCTCGGTACTCTGGGCGACGCATCTGCTGGATGAGGTCTCACCCGGCGATGCCGTCGTCGTGCTACACCACGGCCGCGTGCTCGCGTCGGGCGACGTCGGCGATGTCGTAACGGCTGCTGGCGCCACCGATATGCGAAGCGCGTTTATCGCGTTGACCGGCGGCGTGCCGGAGGTACCGGAATGAGCGTCACGGCGATCACTGGCTTGCGCCGCGGCTTCACGTTTGGCCAGTACCTGATCTGCCTGCGCGGCATCACCTGGCGCGAGGCGTTGCGCTTCCTGCACCAACGTGAGCGTTTCGTTTCAGCATTGGTGCGACCGCTGGTCTGGCTGTTCATCTTCGCCGCCGGCTTTCGCCAGATTCTCGGCGTCTCGATCATCCCGCCATACGAAACTTATGTACTTTACGACGACTACGTCACGCCGGGGTTGATGGCGATGATCCAGTTGTTCAACGGCATGCAGTCCTCGCTCTCCATGGTCTACGACCGCGAAATGGGGAACATGCGAATGCTGCTGGTCAGCCCGTTTCCGCGCTGGTTCCTGCTGACCGGCAAGCTGTTGGCAAGCACGGCGGTGTCGATCTCTCAGGTGTATGCCTATCTGTTCATCGCCTGGCTGTGGGGGGTCGAGGCACCGGCGTGGGGTTATGTCGCCGTGCTGCCCGCGCTTGCGTTGACCGGCATGATGCTTGGCGCACTGGGCATGTTGCTGTCCTCGGTCATTCGTCAGCTTGAGAACTTCGCCGGCGTGATGAATTTTGTGATCTTTCCGATGTTCTTCGCTTCGTCGGCGCTTTACCCGCTTTGGCTGGTACAGCAGTCGAGCCCGGTCGTCTACACCGTCTGCCGGCTCAATCCGTTCACCTATGCCGTGGAAATGATCCGCTTTGCGCTGTACGCGCGGATCGACTGGATTTCGCTCGGCGTTGTCGTGACGATGACGATACTGTTCACGGCTGGCGCGATCATTGCCTATGACCCGGCGCGCGGACTGATCGCCCGGCGCGGCGGAGCCGCGGGATGAGCATACGGCGCGCCGGCATTGTGGCGTTCGCACTGGGTGGCACGCTGGTCACGGGCGCGGTGGCCGATGCCGCGCCGCCGGGGCCACGCGATCCGGACTGGCCGTGCCAGCAGATCAAGGTGCCCCAGCTTTCGCTAGCTTCGGTCTGGGCTGGTCCGCCGGTGGATCCGCAACAGATCGATTGGCAGCACGACCAGCCTGTCGCCGACCTGGCACGCCAGATCGCGCAGCGGCGCGAACCGCTCGGGCAGGCGCAGGACAAGATCCATGAATTTGCGCAACAGGTGAAAGAGCAGAAGCAGCAGAAACTGCTGACGTTGCTTGCCGGTCTGTTCAGCGTGCTGGACGCGGAACGCAGCGCGGTCATTACTGGATTGGACCGATTTGGCGTCCGCCAGAAGGAACTCGCCGGCGCAATTCGCGAAGACAACGAGAAGTTGCGGCAACTCCAGGCGGATTCCGGCGCCGATGCCGGCGAGGTCAACCAGATGGTGCAACGCATTACCTGGGAGGCGCAGGTGTTCCAGGACCGCAGGCAAGCCTTGAGCTACGCCTGCGACGTGCCGGGCAAGATCGAACAGCGACTGTTCGCGCTGGCGCGCGCGATCCAGCAGGATCTGCAATGAAACCGGCTCACTCCGCTGCCTGCGGCCGCGCCAGGGGCGTGCGATCCTCCAGCTTCAGGCCCTGCGCCGCCCAGCCGTCGGTCCCGTCCGGGTACCAGGCGGCGCGTGAATAGCCGAGCGCCAGCGCGCGTTTCGCCGCATTCCACGACATCCAGCAGCTTGCCAGACAATAGAACACGATCAGCCGATCTCGCTTGCCGCCGGTCGCTTGTTGCAGGCCGCGCTCGAAATAATCTTCCATGACCGGCGCGAGCGCGCCGTAGCCGGTATCCGGCAGCCACAAACTGCCCGGGATGTCCTCGCGTGGCTTCGGCCGCCAGATCGTGGATGCCGGCAGCCCCACCGGACGCGGTGGTTGCGGCAGCACATCGATGAACACCGCGTCGTGTTTTTCCCACAGCGCATGCGCCTGCTCGGTGGACAGCACCGTCGCGCCGCGCAATGTCGCCGGCGGGGGCGCGCGATAGTCCTGCATGCGATAGCCCGACGGCTCGGGCGGTGGATTGGCCGCGCCGGGGGCGCCCAGCAGCAAAGCAGCGCATAGCACTGCCGTCAGCCGATACACGATCGCGTTCATGGCGTTACAAGTTTGCCCTGCTCGTCCAGCAGCGGCACGCCGTACTGTTGCAGAATTCGGTCTATCTCCGGCCGGTTTTCGGCGATGAGCCGATTGAGCCTGCGCTTCCACTCCTGGTCGCTGTGCCGCACGCCCAGCGCAATGCGGAAATCCATCTGGGCCGGCTCCTTCAACAGGGGCACTGTCACCAAATGCGGGGTCGCATGTTGGGCGTAGTAGCCCGCGATCGGACCCCACAGCACGCCGGCATCGATCTGTCCGGATGCGATGTCGTTGACCATGGTTTGCGATGGCACCTCGATGCGCGTATCGGCGGTGAGGGGATAGGGCTTGGCCAACACCATCAGTCCCTGCTGCACGAACACAATGGATGGCGGCGTTCCGGCGATGATGCCGATGTGCTTGTCTTTGAGCCGCTTGTCCTCCAGCGTCTCGACGCCATCCAATCCGTTGCCCGGCTTGAACACCAGCGCGTAGGTGGTGCGGTAATAGGGGTTGGTGGTCTGCATCAAATCGTCGCCGACCACGTCGCCCATCACCACGTCGCAGCGCAACGCATTCAGTGTGTTGCGGACGAAGCCGATCACCTGCGGATAATAGGTGTAGCTGGTGGGCTCGCCGAGCTTGCTGGCGAACAGCTCGGCCAGCTTGTTCTCGAAGCCCTCGCCGGCCTCGTTGGAGAACGGCAGATCGTGCGGGTCGGCGCAGACACGGAACGTGTGGGGATCGACCAGTTCGGCCGACGATCCGAGACCGGGCGCCTGAGCCGATGCAGGCTCGGCGATCAGCACCAGCCCGAGAATGACAACGAACCCGGCGATGGCACACGCCGCCCGCAGCATGCGCATGCTGGTTTGCCGTCTCATACCAACCGTCATAAAGAATGACCTTTGGCATGGTTCTTTGTTCGGCGCGCCGCCGCCCTCTGATTCCCGCTGGCAACCCGGCGCGCGATACCAACCGCCGAAATCGTTGGAAGAGTCAACGATTTCGGCGGTTGGTATCACCAGCGCATCGCAGTGTTGCATCAACCCATGCATTCGTCCTCTGCCTTGGTAAATGAAGCGGGCTTCGGCGCGTGCTTGAGCGGACGGCCTCGCCCGACGGCGTCATCGGCGCGTGCGCGCAAATAGACGTAGATCGCGTCGATGTAGCACATGACGTTCTTGTTTTCCCCATTGGCTGGCATCACCAGCTCCTGGGAGGATGACACATCCTTTTTGCCGCTTGCCACCACCGCGTAGAAGTCGGTGTAGCTCAGGTGCTTCATCGAATCGATCAGCGCGGGAGCATAGGTTGACCCCATCCCGTCGGGGCCGTGGCAACGCAGACATTCAGAGCTGTAACGGGTGAAACCGGAATAAGTGTACCAGTCCACTGTGCCGTCCGGTTCGATCTTGAACGTCGGAGTGCCGTCCTTGTCGGTCCACTTGCCATCGTCCTGGGTGACCGCGGTCGGATCGCCGGCGCCATCCACGATGGCATAGGCAGCCGCGGACAGGATCAGCCCGACAGCAATGCACGCGGCAGTGCAAAAGGTTCGTCGCACGACATACGTTCCCGTTTGGATACGTTCCCGTTTGGGATCGAAAAACCGCGGCCGGCCCGGGCGCATTGCCACGGTGCCGGCCGCGAATTCAACCACCCGACCGAGGTTTCAGGTCAGCTCGGTGGCAACACGAACACCGTCAGGGAACCGCCGAGCGCGGTGTAGTTGTTCAGCCCGGCATAACCACCAACCGCGCCGAGTCCGGCATGCGGATCAGTCAGTCCCGCGGCCAGTCCGATGCCGGCCCAACCGCCGACGCCGGACAGCACCGCGACGTACTGCTTGCCCGCGTGCTCATACGTCATCACATTGCCGATGATGCCGGATGGTGTCTTGAACTTGTAGAGTTCCTTGCCGGTCTTGGCGTCGACGGCTTTCAGGTAGCCCTCCAGCGTGCCGTAGAACGCCACGCCGCCCTTGGTCACCAGCGCGCCGGACCACACCGAGAATTGCTCCGGGTCCGACCACATGATCTTGCCGGTGCGGCCGTCCCAGGCAATGAAGTTACCCATGTCGGTGCCGCCTGGTGCCGGGAACATCGCCAGGGTTGCGCCGACATAAGGTTGCCCGGCCGTATAGGATACGCGGAACGGCTCGTAGTCCATGCAGACATGGTTGGTGGGTACGTAGAACAGTTGGGTGTCAGGCGAATAGGCCGCCGGCTGCTCGTCCTTGCTGCCCAGCGCCGCCGGGCAGATGCCCTGATAATTCACGTCCGCGCCGGCGGAACCCGGGGCCATTTTTGCCACGACAGCCGGCCGTCCGTAGTTCGCGCTGCTCTTGTCCATATCGACGCCGGTAGTCCAGTTCACCGCGGGATCGTACTTGGCTGCGACGAGCAGTTCACCGGTTTCGCGGTTCAGCGTGTAGCCAAGGCCGTTACGGTCGAAGTGCACCAGTGTTGGCACAGTCGCACCGTTGATTTGCTGATCAGCCAGGATCATCTCGTTGACGCCGTCGTAGTCCCACTGGTCGTGTGGCGTCATCTGATAGACCCACTTCGCCATGCCGGTATCCGCGTCACGTGCGAAGATCGTCATCGACCACCGGTTGTCGCCCGGCCGCTGCGTCGGGTTCCAGGTGGAGGGGTTGCCGGACCCGTAATAGATCAGGTTCAGCTGCGGATCGTATGAGTACCAGCCCCAGGTGTCGCCGCCGCCGATCTTCCACTGATCACCCTGCCAGGTCTTCAGGCTGGAATCGGCGCCAATCGGCTTGCCGAGCATCATTGTCTTCTGCGGATCGACCAACAGATCGCTGTCTGGGCCTTCGGAATAGGCCCGCCAGACCTGCTTGCCGTCGGCAATCGCATAGGCAGCCACCCAGCCGCGTACGCCGAACTCGCCGCCCGAGACACCGACATACACTTTGTCCTTGACGACCATCGGCGCGCCGGTGCCGGTCTCGCCCTTGCCGGGATCGCCGGTCTTCACCGACCAGACTGCCTTGCCGGTCTTTGCGTCCAGGGCGACGAGCGTGGTATCCGCCTGGTGCAGGAAGAGCTTGCCGTCGCTGTAGGCAAGGCCGCGGTTAACCGTGTCGCAGCACATCACCGGAATGACATTCGGATCCTGCTTCGGTTCATATTTCCACAGAATCTTGCCGTCGTTGTTCAAGTCGAGCGCGAATACTGTATTGGGAAACGGCGCGTGCACGTACATAACGTCGCCAAGCACCAGCGGTTGACCCTCGTGCCCGCGCAACACGCCGGTTGAGAAAGTCCATGCCACCTGCAGCTTGCCGACATTCTGTGACGTGATCTGATCGAGCTTGGAGTAGCGCTGGGCGTCGTAGGTGAATGTCGGCATCACCACGTTGGCTGAATTCGCCTGCATCTTGACCAGGTCGTCGCCGCCTGCGGTCTGCGCGGTCGCGACCGCAATCGTCAGGCCCGAAGCCAACACGGTGCCTGCTATCAGCCAAAGCCCCGCCGAAGCACGTCGCATGGGTTCCTCCGTTTTTTGTTTTCGCCGATCCTTTGGGCACAACCCGTCTTCGCTGCATGCCGCGACACACGGTCGGTGGTCGTTTCGTCCTGGAACGGCCCCACGCCGATTCGCCCGGCTGCTGCCCACGCTCCCACCCGTGGGTGATCATGGCACTGTGGAGCGATAACGCTATGTTACATTTGGACTTGCGGCAAATCATGCAATTGTGAACACCGCCCGCCCGTCATCAGGCGGCCCACGATCAGGCGGCCCACAGTTAGGCAGACAGCGAGTTGGTGTTGTCGAAGCCGCCGGCACCACGCACCCGCCATCCAGCCGGAGCAACACGGAGTGCCTGCCATGCGCGTTCTCGTCTGCCTCATTGCGATCTTCGCCGTCGGCGCGGCCCGGGCGGCACCGCCGCCGGACACCACGCCGCTTGTCGTCCAGCACGTGGCCGTCGGCGACTACGTTCATTTCGGGCAGGTCGCCATGACCACGCCGGCCAATGCAGGTGACATCTCCAACCTGGGGATCATCGTCGGCGACGACGCCGTCGCCGTGATTGACACCGGCGGCAGCGTCAGCGTCGGGCGGCGTCTGCTGCTGGCGGTTCGCGGCATCACCGACAAGCCGATCCGCTACGTGATCAACACGCACGAGCACCCGGACCATGTCTTCGGCAATGCGGCTTTCGGGCCGGGTGTCACCCCGGGCGTGACCTTTGTCGGACACCACAACCTGCCAACAGAGTTGGCAAAGCGCGGCGCGTATTATTTGCGTTCGTTTCACGACCAGCTTGGTGCGGCGGCCATTGCCGAGATCCGGATCATTCCGCCGACCCTGCTGGTGGACGATGAAACCACGCTGGACCTTGGCGACCGGCGGCTGCTGCTGACCGCGTGGACGCCGCCGGCCCATACGGCCTGCGACCTGACTGTGCTCGATGAGACCACCGGCGTGTTGTATTCCGGCGACCTGGTATTCCTGCAGCACCTGCCGGTGATCGACGGCAGCCTGACCGGGTGGATTTCGCTGCTGCCGCGTCTGGCGCAATTGCGCGCCAAGGTCGTGGTTCCCGGGCACGGCCGTGTGGTGGCGCCGTGGCCGCAGGCGCTCGACGACGAGCGCCGTTACTTTACCGTCTTGGCCGACGATACGCGGCGGCTGATCGCGGCGGGCGCGCCTCTGGTGCGTGCGGTACCCGAAATCGGCGGCTCCGAGCGCGACCACTGGCAATTGTTCGACGACTACAATCCGCGCAATGCGACCGTGGCGTTCAGCGAGCTTGAATGGCAGTAGCCGCGGCGCGCACCGGCCGGCCGCGATAGCTGTAGCGGATGTCAGCGTCCGTGGAATCCTGCTCCGCCAGTTCCAGCATGCGCGGGTGATGCGGCGACAACTCGCAGGCTGGATCAGTCGCGCCGGCGTCGCCGACGATGGCCAGTGCCTGGCAGCGACAGCCGCCGAAATCGATCTCGCGCAGCGCGCAGGATCGGCAAGGTTCCGCCATCCAGTCGGTGCCGCGGAATGACTGGAACGCCGGCGATTCCATCCAGATCGCCTGCAAGGGATGGTCGCGCACCGACCAGAACTCCAGGTTCGGAATTGTCTCGGCGGCATGGCACGGCAGCACGCGGCCGGACGGCGTTACGTTCAACGAGCGGCGCGCCCAGCCGCCCATGCACGCCTTCGGCCGCCGCGCGTAATAGTCCGGCACGACCAGGTCGATCACCAGGTGATCGGCATAGCGTGGGCGGATCCGTTCGACCTCCTGCATTGCCTGATGAACCTGAGCGCGTGTCGGCATCAGTGACCGCCGATTGCGCAATGCCCACCCATAGTACTGCGCATGCGCGATCTCCACTCGCGCGGCGCCGACCGAAGCGGCCACGCCCACGAGCGCCGCAACATGGCCGATATTGGCACGGTGGATCACTGCATTGACGGTGAGCGCCATCCCGCATTCCACCACCGAGCGCGCGAACGCCAGCTTGCGGGCATGTGCGCCGGCATAGTCGGCAATGGTGTCGGCGTTCGCCGCATCTACGTCCTGCAGCGACACTTGGACGTGATCCAGCCCGAGCTCCTGCAACCGCCGCAGGCGCGCAAGGTCGAGCCCGATGGCTGAGGTGATCAGGTTGGTGTACAGGCCGGCCGCGTGCGCGGCAGCAACGATTTCCGCCAGGTCGCGGCGCGACGCCGGTTCACCGCCGGACAGGTGCACTTGCAGCACGCCCAGTGCGGCGGCCTCGCGAAACACCCGGGCCCAGGTTGCGGCGTCCAGTTCGTCCGCATGAGGTTCCAGCGCCAGCGGGTTCGAGCAATACGGACATGCCAGGGGGCAGCGATGTGTCAGCTCAGCCAACAGTCCGAGTGGCGGGGGAACATCCGGCCTGGCGTGCGGCGCGGTCAAGCGGCCAGCATCCGCTTCGCCACCAACTCGACCAACATGTCGGCCACGTCGCCGGCGATCTCGGCGCGATCGGCGGTGTATAGCGCGGCGAGTTCATCAACAATCTGGGCGATGGTCCGGCTGCCGTCACAGCGGCGCAAAATCTCGCTGGCGGGCCCTTCGGTCTCGATGACCCGCTCGGGGCCGAGCAGCACCCAGGCGTTGCGCGTCGTGTCGAAATGCAGGCGCACGCCGGGCGCCAGCCTAGGGCGTTCCGGCAGGTTCGGATGCTCGCTGTCATGCATTGGCCGCATCCGGTGCGACGGCGTACACTGGCGCGGCCGCCTACCGCAGGTCGGTTGGAGTCACCGCTGTGCAAGCCGAGCGGGGTCGCCGGTCAACCCCGAGAGACGTTCGACGTCGCCCGGTCGATCCGTGTCGCTCGGCCTGCCAATCGTGGGGACGGAGCCGCGAACTGCTACAGCGTTGCGGCGACGTAGCAGTTGATTTCCATTCCGATGCAAATCTCGCGAAGCTTTGGGCGGGTCCAGGCCATCTTTGTGTCTCCTCGTTCTTGGTCGATGCGCAGGAGCGCTGGGGCGGCTGCGGAGCTAACCTGGGAACGCTAGCAGACCGGGACGGGCGTCGTCCACTACCCCGGTTCGTCCCCACCAATTCGTCTAGGAGCGCGCCTGGACATGATGATATGCTGGTTCAGCCGATGAGTGAACCAAGGCCCACGGATCGCATTGCCAAGGTGGGAGCGGCCATGAACACGCAACCGAGATTGCATCGTCGAACCTTTCTGGCGCTCGTGGCGGTCTGTGCCGCGGCGCGGCGTGCGGCAGCGCAGACGCCGCCCGGCGAGGGCTCTTGGCCTGCGTTGGCTGCACAGATATTCTCCGGGCGGCCGGTTCAGGACGGCGCCGCGATCCTGGGGATCGATGCACCCTATCGCGCGGAAGACGCAGCGCTGGTCCCGGTCGGTCTGCGCAGCTTGCTGGCGGCCGATGACAACCGCCAAGTGCGTCGCATCACATTGGTGATCGACGAGAACCCGTCGCCGCTCGCGGCGGTGTTCTCGCCAACCCCCGCAAGCGGGCTGCGTTCCCTGTCCACGCGGGTGCGCATCGACGATTACACCAACGTGCACGCCGTTGCCGAACTGAGCGACGGTCAGCTCTATGCCGCGGCACGCTTCGTCAAGGCAGCCGGCGGCTGTTCGGCCCCGGCGGCGAAGCTGGAGGCGGATGCAATCCCGCTCGGCACCATGCGATTCCGGCAGTTTCCTGCGGCAGAAGGCGCCGCACCGGGGCTGCGCGAGGCGCAATTGCTGATCCGGCACCCGAACTATACCGGCATGCAGATGGACCAGCTCACCAGGCTTTACGTACCGGCGCATTTCGTCAATTCGGTGCGCATTTGGCAGGGCGACGACCTGCTGCTGGCGATCGAGGGTGGCATCTCGATTTCGGAGAACCCCGCATTCCGTTTCGACTACCGGCCGAACGGCGCCGCCAGCTTCCGTGCGCAGATCGATGACAGTGAGGGCAAATCGTTCAAACAAGAGTGGCCGGTAGCGCGCGTTTAAGGGCTCGACCACCACGGCGTCAGAAGCAGCGGACTTCGGCCTCGGCCTGCGCCTCATCGAGATCGCCCACAATGTTGTTGGTGAGTGCGCTGCGGAATTCCGCGCCGAGATACCCGCCGGCGGAGCGGCGCATCCGCAAGACGGTCTCGGCCTTTTCGTAGTTCTCGTAAGGCAGCAGGGAGGCGATCACATCGATGGCGCAGGAGCAGTGTTGCAGCGCCTCCTGGTTGCCGCCATTTGTCGCCATGCAGGCAAACACGAACTCGGCACGGGCAGCGGTTGGGTAGTCGTTGCTATCCGCCGCGCTGCCTGATTGCGCGAAGGGCGCGCTGCACAGTGCCAGCAACAAACCGGCTCGGCGGAGGATGGATGCCATGCGAAGCCCCGCGGTCAGGTCTTGCGAGTTATAATGCCCGACTGGCGGACAGAGTGCCACACTTGCATTGACCGCGCATGAGCCGGCCGATAGGTTTTCGATTAACGCTCTACAAAGTGTGCGTGGGGGATCGTCACATGGCGTGGCAACTGCGAAGATGATCGACAACGCGCCGGGCGCCGAGATCAACTTGTGCACCGGTGCCAAACCGGAGTGATCATGCGCCGCGCCACGTCCGCGACGCGGCCAACCGGGGGATCGGACCCATGCAAGCGCGAGTTCTCGGCGCCGCTGCCGGCGGTGGCTTCCCGCAGTGGAATTCGAACGCTGACGGGTGCCGACGGGCGCGGGCCGGGGACCCGCATGCCACGCCGCGCACGCAGGCCTCGGTCGCCGTCAGCGCCGACGGCGACCGGTGGTTCCTGTTCAACGCGTCGCCGGACCTGCGCCAGCAGATCGAGGCGGCGCCATGCCTGCGCCCGCGCCACGGCCCGCGCTCTTCGCCGATTGCCGGCGTCGTTCTGACCGGTGGCGATGTGGATGCGATCGCCGGGTTGTTGACGTTGCGTGAGCGTCATGCATTCACCGTCTACGGCACCGCCCGAATTCTCCAGATACTGGATGCAAACCCGATCTTCGAGGTGCTGGCACGCGACGTGGTCGCACGGCAGTGCGTTGCAGTCGGCACACCGACGATGCTGACGTTGCCGGATGGATCGCCGAGCGGTCTTGTCGTGGAATTGTTTGCGGTCCCCGGCAAGGTGCCGCTCTACCTCGAGGATTCCAGCGTGTCGCCACCCATTGTCGAGGGCGAAGAAACTGTTGGCGCGGCGATCAGCGACGGCTACCGCAGCTGCTATTTCATCCCCGGCTGCGCAGGGATGACCAGCACGCTTGCGCAACGTCTGGAACGCGCGGACCTGGTGTTGTTCGACGGCACGCTGTGGACCGATGACGAGATGCTACGCGCAGGCCTAGGCGGCAAGACAGGATCGCGCATGGGACACATGAGCGTCAGCGGGCCGAGCGGCACGCTGAGCGCCTTCCGCATGCTCGGCATTCGGCGAAAAATCATGCTGCATATCAACAACTCCAACCCGATATTGCTGGACGACTCGCCTGAACGGGCCGCGGTGGAGGCAGCAGGTTGGGAAGTCGCATACGACGGAATGGAGATCCAGTTATGAGCCCCCACGTGGTGTCACCGGATGAACTCGAAGCCGCGTTGCGGCAGATCGGCGCCGAGCGGTATCACTCGCTGCATCCGTTTCATAAGCTGATGTACCAGGGAAAGCTCAACCGCGGGCAGCTCCAGGCCTGGGCGCTCAACCGCTACTATTACCAATGCCGCATTCCGGCCAAGGATGCGACGTTGATCGCGCGGCTGCCGACGCCGGAATTGCGCCGCGTGTGGCGACGGCGGCTGCATGACCATGACGGTGACGAACCCAATACCGGCGGCATCGCGCGGTGGCTGCGGCTGACCGATGGGTTGGGGCTCGACCGCGACTATGTTGTTTCCACCGTGGGTCTGCTGCCGATCACGCGGTTCGCCGTCGACGCGTATGTGGACATCGTGCGCGACCGGTCGATCCTGGAAGGGATTGCGTCGTGCCTGACGGAACTTTTTTCGCCGACGATCATTGCCGAACGTGTCGGAGGGATGCTGGCGAATTATGATTTCATCACCGCGGACACGCTCGATTATTTCAGGCCGCGGCTGGACCAGGCACCGATGGATGCCGAGTTTGCCCTCGCGTATGTCAAGCAGCATGCGTGTACGGCGGAACAGCAGGAAGCGGTGCAGGCGGTGCTGCGCACGAAGTGCGATATCCTGTGGGCCATGCTCGATGCGCTGCATCTGGCTTATGTCGAGCCGAGGATGATCCCGCCCGGCTCGTTTGTGCCGGAGTGAGGGGTGAAATATCTTTTTCGTCTCCGCTTGAGGGGGAGGGGGAGAAGTTGAAGCTACGGCATCGGGTCGGGACGTCGCAACGGCTGCGGAACGATGATTTCCTGCAGCACCCGCGTCGGCCGTTCGCCGAGCAGCAAAACACGGTCGGCGAGTTCGGCGGCCTCGGCGCGATCGTGGGTCACCAGTAGTGCGGCCGTGGAACGTGCCCGCCAGGCGTTCAGCAGCAGTTCCCGGCTGCGCGCGGCCATCGCCGGGTCGAGCGAGACAAACGGTTCGTCCAGCAGAACGAGTTGCGGGGCGATTGCGAAGGCACGCGCGATCGCCACACGACGCGCCATGCCTAGCGACAGCGTTGACGGGAACGCCTCGCTGAATGCCGCGAGATCCAGGGTGCGCAGCAAGGCATCGGCAAGCTCCGGGTCTTCGCTCCGCTGCGCCAACAGAAGGTTCTGGCGCACGGTGCGCCAGGGCAGCAGGCGCGGCTCCTGGAATACCGTGCCGATGCGCGGCATCGCAGCGCCACACCAGTCGAGCGTACCCTGAAAATCGGTGTCCAGGTTGCCGACAATCCGCAGGAGAGTCGTCTTACCACAGCCGGACGGGCCGACCAGCGCAACGATTTCGCGTGCGCCGAGCGCAATATCGATCCGGCCCAGAACCGGCAACTCGCCGCGGTCGGTGCTGAAGGATTTGCCCTGGATGTGCAGTCGCAGGATCATCTCCGCCATCGTGTCGCCCGGCGTTCCAGCGGCTGCAGGACGACCCATTCGATCATCTGAACGACCAGGATGAAGGCAAACGTGTACGCCAGGATCAGGGTCACATCGAACAACTGGAAATAGATCTCGATCTGGAAACCGACGCCGTTGCTGCGGCCGAGCAGCTCGACGACCAGAACGATCTTCCAGATCAACGCTAGACCGGAACGAGATGCGGCAAAGATGTAAGGTGCGAGTTGCGGCAGGGTCACGTGCCACAGCGTACGCCAGCGTGACATGTGGAAGCTCTCGGCCATTTCGGCAAGCGCGGGATCAAGCGCGCGGGCGCCCTCGCGCAGAGTGACCACGGTGGTCGGCAGCTTGTTCAGCGCGACCGCCGCGATGGCGGCGATTTCGTTCAGACCGAACCAGACATAGATCAACACGATCACAACGAGCGCTGGCAGGTTCAGCAACACCGTCACCGCGTTGTCGAGCAAAAGATCGAGCCGCCGCCAACGTCCCATCGCGATGCCGATTGAGCTGCCCAGCAGCAGCGACAGGGTGAAGGCGGCCGCGACACGGCCCAGTGTGATGGCCAGGTTCCACGGCAGCGCCCCGGAGATGGTCTGCTGCAGCATGGCGCGCAGAACGGACGTCACCGTTGGCAGCAGCCGGCTTTCGGCGAGAATGGCGGCGATCTGCCAGGCAAGCAGAAACACGAGCGCCGAGACCAGCCGTGTCGGCAGTTCCCAACCGATCCGAATTGCTAGGCGTCTGCTTGCCAAGTGATCGGCCAGAAGGTTCCCGGTGGCACTGCGCTGATCGGTCCGATGAGGTCCGGGCCGCCGATCCTTGCCAAAAGCTCGAAGAGCTGGCCGGCGGCGCGACGTTCCGGCTCGCCCCAGCGCCGCGGAATGCCGCGCCTGTACCAGTCGCGCAGTCGATCCAGCTCGGCATCGTCCGCGGCACCGGTCAGCGGCTTCAGGCGTTGCCACTCGGCATCCGATGTCGCCAGGATGGTGCGCGCCTGGCGCGAGGCGGCGACGAAGCCATCGATCAGCGCGGGGTTCTGCGTGGCCCAATGCTGCGCGAACGTGTAGCCGATGTAGGGTACACCGGAGGCGATGCCCAGCGCGCTGACCGCGTCTTCCACGGCAAGGATGCGGCGCGCACCGGCGGCCTCGGCCTTCGCCGCGAACGGCCAGTAAGTCAGCAGCGCATCCAGACGTCCGGACTTCATCTGCTCCGCAAGCAACGGCGGCGGCCCGAAGCTCTTGTTCGATTTGGTGTCGAGGTCAATTCCGTGGTGCAGCGACGCGTAGGCACGCAGGATGAGCCAGCTCTTGTCGAGCGGACTGCCGGCGATGCCGAGCGTATGGCCCGGCAGATCGGACACGCTGCGCACCGGCGAATTGGCCGGCGCGATCAACGCCCCCACTGCGTTGGAGAACGGGACGAAGGTCCAATCCGCTCCGGCACCGCGCTGGCGTGCCACCCACAGCCAGTCCACCACGATCATGTCAACCTGACCGGACTGCAAGGCAACCTGGGCGGCTTGCGCGGTGGCGAGTTCCCTTGGCTCGACCGCAATGTGCGCGGCCGCATCCAGCGCATGGTGTCGGATGACATCGATTTCCCACGACATGGTGCCGAAGCGCAGCGTACCGACGCGGATTGGCGGTATCGGCTCGCCCCGAAGCGGCGTGGCAGCGGCTGAAAGGGTCGCGCCCAGCAACATGCGTCGCGCAATACGCATTGGTTTTCCTCCCGAGGCTAACGCGATTATCCCGGCACCGCTCGGTGCACTGTCAATGGGCGCAGACCGGAAGGTTATCTGAATCCCGCTTTCCCGGCGCGCGGTGCGGCCGTTCGGCGATGCACGTCAGAATGTCATGCGGATGCCACCACGTCTGGCGGGTGCGCGAGGACGGCACGTACCGCCGTCGTGGGGTGCACATGATGAGTGTCAAGCCCGATCCGTAGCATGATCACCAGTGACAACCGAGCGCTACCCACTCATTCGGTGCCGCAGTGGGCCAATGTTTCCTTGTCTATCGAAAACACCGCGCCGGCTTTGACTTCAACATTTTTTGCGATGCAGCTCCGCCCGGTTTTGTCCGTGAACTTGACGTCATAGTGCCCAGACGAGACGCCAAGTATACGCAATCGTTCGTCGAAGTCCACGCTGCCATCCGGATCGTTTTTGCACTGATCGGCACCCCATGCGGTCGTACCTGTCGGGGCCAGGTAGAGATGTATGATCGTCTCGCCCGTCAGGTTCCAGAACCGGGTGACGCCGCCATCCGCGGCCTGCACCGCGCCTGCCGCGACGATTATCGTGAGAGCCGCAACGATTCGTCGAAATACGGTGGTCATGTCGGTTCGGTGTCGGCTCATGCGGGATCGACGCTTCCGTGATTTGGCGGTGGGAGTGACGCACGCAACAGCCTATCGCTATGCGATCGGCCAGAAAAGCGGCAAGTGGTGTCTTTGAAAGGTGCGTGCAAGCACGTTGCGCGGAACGCCGGGGTCACCGCCAGAAACGCGCGCCGCGTCGGTCTCATTGAGCGTTTGCAGTACTCTCAATTGGGCGGCAAGGCTCGATCCGAAGGGGCACCTGGGTCTACTCAGGATCTCCCCATGGAACGCGTTCAAGATGCAACTGTAAGGGCTCTGAACATCAGACATGTAGCAGCAACGTGGCAGCACTCTGAGGTTTTCCGCGCGTATAACCAAGCGCTTCAAAGCTTACCAATCCTGCGCGTCATGACCAGTCTGCCGCAGATCGGCGTTCAATCCTATCAGGCAGTCCACGCATCCTTGACCGCAAGAGGTTGACCCCGGGTCACCCAGTAAGGTTTTGGCTGACGATTGAGATTGCTGACCTGACCCTGTCGGCCGAATGTCGCGTTTGCGTCCACGGCTGCCGTTAACAATCCCAATGAACGAACGTCTGCTTGTTGCCATTCGGCATCCCAAAGCGGCTGTTCCGGTTTCAGCCGCTGCGGGTCGACCAGCGTGCGGGCCGAGGGTCGCGACCAGGTCCTGCTGGGCGTCAGCGGCTCCGGCAAGACCTTCACCCTGGCTAAGACGGTCGAGGCCGTGCATCGCCAGACCCTGATCCTGGCACCCAACAAGACCCTCGCCGTGCAACTCTACGACGTGTTTGCGCCGGCAGGCTGAACGGACGCCGGCCGCATCCCCGCTGGCGCAGGGCGCTGGCCAGTCGTCATTCGGCGACGAATATGCAGCCGGTCTAGTCTGCCACGGTCACTACTGCGCGGCGCCCACGCCATTCCATTCGCACATATCCCAATGCCTCCGACCGAACGTCGAAGACCGAGGATGCGACGCAATATGTGGTGCCGGCAACACGATCCATTGCCAGGAGCAGGTTCGGCGTCCGTCGTCCGGCAAGCCCTGCTCGAACACATAAAAGGACACCGACATGGTCAAAACTCTCAAACAGGGCTTTCGCATTGTGCGAAGGCCCACCGCGGTCATCGCAACGGCGTTGCTGGTCGGACTATGCGTCCAAGCGTGGGGCGGCCAAGCGTGGGCACTGGGTGCGGCGCCCCTCTCTGCCTCGGCGACACAAGTGGCATTCCCTACCTCGCAGGGGCCAACAACCGGCCAGTCGGTCCTCACGTCCCGAGGTCCGGCCTTCGTAACTGGCCATGTCGGCTCACTGGAAACCACCACGCTCCCAGGCAGCGGCGGACAAGGCTTCCTCATGAACAACGGTAACGGCACGAGCACGCTCATCGTGCCGGGTGGCGTGCCGCAGACGGTCGGGACGCCAAGATGACCAAGTGGACATGACGTCTTTAACGACCCGATCGACTGCCTGGTGAGCGCGCGGCCCTTTGGGCTCGCGCGGATCACTGGGCAGAAACCATCCCCGCCATCATTCACTGCGCTCGCACTGATGGCACTGTTTTGCCGAGCGGCTTGTACAGGCTCACCAGCGACACTTGCGCTGCAGCCTGACCTCGCGATGATGACGCCGGTGGGAACCGCCAGTGTCAGCATCCGGGGGTCCTTGCCAGGTCTGACGGACCATGAGTTCGGGCAATTGATCAGGACCGGCATGGAACGCGCGACACCAAATGCCGTGCTCCCTGGTCCCGGCCAGCCTCCATACCCTCAGTACGCTATCGTCTGGCATGTCATCCCCAGTGGCCCTGGCGGCACATCCAGATCGGTCGTGAATATCTTCAAGGTGTCGGCTCCGTTCGCTTATGAGCAGGCGGTCGTGGACAACAGAGCTCCAACGGTCGCGACCGTGTCGATCATTGCATCATTGACCAGGCGGCTCATTGCCTATGATGCTCCTGCTGATGTCCGTGCCAGGTCGGGCTGATCCTGCCACCGCGCCACCCCCCTCGACGCGGCGCCCCGGACGCGCCATTTCTTGGCTCTCAAGGAGCCGCCCATGTCCGCCACCACGCTAGCCCGCCCCGCCCCGCCCCCGGTCCTGTTCATCCCGGCGAAGCAGCCGCCGCGGCCGATGACGCGCCAGTTCAGGGTGGTGTCCGATTACCAGCCTAGCGGCGACCAGCCAACCGCCATCGCCGAGCTGGTTACCGGTGTGCGGGCCGAAGAGCGCGACCAGGTGCTGCTGGGCGTCACCGGGTCGGGCAAGACCTTCACCATGGCCAAGATGATCGAGGCCGTGCAGCGCCCCACCCTGATCCTGGCACCCAACAAGACCCTGGCCGCCCAGCTCTACGGCGAGATGAAGGGCTTCTTCCCCGACAACGCGGTGGAGTACTTCGTCAGCTACTACGACTACTACCAGCCGGAGGCCTATGTCCCCCGCACCGACACCTACATAGAAAAAGACGCGCAGATCAACGAGCAGATCGACCGCATGCGCCACGCCGCCACCCAGGCGCTGCTCGAACGCAACGACGTCATCATCGTCGCCTCGGTCTCCTGCATCTACGGCATCGGCTCGGTCGAGAGCTACGCGCGCATGGTGGTGAAGCTCGAGGTCGGCGGCCAGATCGA
>DASRQX010000087.1:0-17457 GCA_035696165.1 Acetobacteraceae bacterium
CTGGAATGCGAGCTTACGGAATTATTGGATCGGATCGCCTTTGTGCTCGATCCGGACCCAGCTGACCCGTGGCCGCGCCACACTGAAGCGGCGGGCGCCAGCATCGCCGTGACGGCGGCGGCGTTCAGGCGGACAAGTGGCTTCCCCCCGATCGCAACGGGGGAGGATCGCGCGTTCGTCAAGCTGCTGGCGCGAATGGACGCTCGCATCCGACACGATCCGGCAATCAGGGTCACGGTGTCGGGACGGATTTTCGGCCGGGCTGAAGGTGGCATGGCTGATACGATGCGCCGCCGGATGAACCAGCAGGACGAGTTTGCCGACGACCAGCTGGAACCGGCTGGAGACGCCTATCGCCGGATGGATTTTCGTCGCAGGGCCTGGTTGGCATGGCGGAACCTGCGGGTCGGGCGTTCGCCACCATCGGACCTGGCAGCCGATCTGGGAATCTCCGGTGCGCTGCTGCAACATCTGTTGGGCAACCGGTTCTTTGGCGCTGCATGGGCGGAGATCGAATCCGGCAGCCCGTTTCTGCTGCGCCGGCGCGTCCGGTTCATCGATCTGCCCAGGCAGATTGCTTATGCGCGGCAACTGCTCGGACAGCACGACGCTTGGCAAGCGATACACCCAAGCCCGAGCCTGCTTCCATATCCGACCGGCAGCCGTCGGCAGCATGGCTGAGGCGATGTGATGTCGCGGGCGGCCAGGCCAGATCCGGGTGTTGGAAGCGTAGGATGGCTATCGTGAACACAGCGGCCCTGGACGGCGACGTGGCTGATCGTGTTGCGGCGCTGGTACCGTGGTTGCAGCAACGTGCGGCGCAGCTTGACGCGGCCGCGGCGTTTCCGGCGCAGGAGATCGCCGCGCTGCATGCGGCGGGGGTCCTGAGATCGGCGTTGCCGATCGAGGCAGATCGTTCGCTGGCCGAAATGCCCGGCGCGCGCGCCGATCGGCTTGCCGCCGTCCTGGTGCAGCTCGGGCTTGGCAGCCTCGCGGTGGGACGACTCGTCGAGGCCCATACCAACGCGCGACATTTGATTGCCCGCTACGGCGTGCCGGATCAGAGGATGGCGGCCGCCAGGGATGTCCAGAATGGCGAACTGTTTGCCCTGTGGGTCACGGATCCGGCGACGAACGGCTTGCACATGTCCGTCACCGCGAATGGAATTCACCTGACAGGCGGTAAGATGTTCTGTTCCGCTGCCGGGTATGCGACGCGCGCGCTGGTGACCGCGGCGAACGAGAACGGCGAGATGCAAATGCTGGTGGTGCCGCTGGGAACGGGGGAACGGGTGAAACCACTCGCTGCGCCGTTGCAAGGAATGCGGGCGGCGGTGACCGGCACCGTTGACTTCGATGGTTGTGTGGTGGCGAGAGACGCCTGCCTGGGCAAGCCCGGCGATTATATGCGAGAGCCGGATTTCTCCGCTGGCGCATGGCGCACTTCGGCTGTCACGCTGGGCGGATTGTGCAGCATTCTTGCGCTGGCGCTGGCGCAGCTTGAAGCGGTGGGCCGGCGCGACAATCCGCACCATCTGGAGCGCTTGGGTTATGCCATGATCGCTTGTGAAACCGGTCGCCTGTGGCTGCGCCAGGCCGCGCGCATCGCGGAAGATCCGACTGTCGACGCAGACCGCGCTGTCGCCTATGTCGGGCTTGCGCGCGTTGCCATCGAAACCGCGTGCCTTGATGCCATGCGGGTCATTCAGCGTTCGCTTGGGTTGTCAGCATTCCGCCAGGGCAATCCGGTGGAGCGCGTCTGTCGCGATCTCAGCACGTATCTTCGCCAACCTGCACCGGATGAGGTGCTCACCGATGCCGCGGCTTACTTTACGCGACAGCCGATATTTCGATGACAACAATAAAGGCGGGCGCAGGGATGACGCCGGGTCGGTTGCATCGGCTGTGGCAAACGCTACCCGTCGGTAGCCTGAGCGATGTGATCGGTGCCGGCAATTGTCTCGTTCTGGCGCCGCATCCTGATGACGAGAGCCTCGGATGCAGTGGTTTGATTGCGCGGTGTTGCGTCGAATCGAGACCGCCGGTGGTGGTGATCCTGACTGATTGTGGTGGATCGCATCCCGGCTCCAGACGTGACCCACCGGCGAAGTTGGCACCCTTGCGAGAACCGGAAGCAGCGCGTGCCGTGCAAGCACTCGGGTTGCCAGCCGAGCGGCTTACGTTCCTGCGCGAACCCGATACCAAGGCGCCGCACGGCGGCCCAGCATTCGATCAGATTGTCGTTAGGCAGGCCGCGTGTCTGCGGAGATTCGATTGCTCGGCAATCGTGGCGCCCTGGCGTTTTGATCCCCATTGCGTCCATGCCGCCGCCGCTCGGATGGCTACCGAAACAGCACGGATTGCCTACGTGCGGCACCTGTCGTACCCGGTGTGGGGGTGGACGCTGCCGGACGATACTGTGCTGGAAGAAGCAGCGGTCCGTGGTTGGCGGCTTGGCGTCGCATCGCAGCTGGACGCCAAGCAATGTGCTATCGCCGCGCATGCTTCGCAATTTGGCCAGGTGATCGATGATGTTCCGGACGGGTTTCAATTGCCGGTTGATCTGCTGCGCGCGGCGGATCGCCCGTGGGAGACATATCTGCTGCCATGAACGCGCCCCGACGCTCTCTCGGCCCAACACATTTCAAGCGGCTCTACGACGCGAACGCGGACCCGTGGCAGTTTCGCGCCAGCGCGTATGAGCAGGCGAAGTATCGCAGGACGATCGAGGCGCTGGAGAACCGGTCCTTCATCTCCGCGTTTGAGGCTGGATGTTCGATCGGGGTGATGACCCGGATGCTGGCGCCACGTTGCGCGGCACTACTGGCGGTCGACATTGTGGAGCAGCCGTTGACGCCCGCACGGGCGGTCTGCGTGGATCTGCCGTGGGTCCGGTTCAAGCGGATGCAGGTGCCGGGTGAATGGCCCGACGAAACATTCGACCTTATTGTGTTATCCGAAGTGCTGTATTTTCTGTCGCCGACGGACATCGCGGCGGTGGCCGATCGGGTCGCCGGCAGTCTTATGCCGAACGGTGTCGTGCTGCTGGTCAATTGGCGCGGTCGCTCGGAAGATCCCTGCACCGGCGACGAGGCGGCCCGCGCGTTCATGCGGCGGACAGCGCGATGGCTGGCGCCGCGGACACATCTTCACGGAGACGCGCTCGACAGTGGGTGCCAGGGTGGATATCGCCTGGACTTGCTGGTCCGGCGGTAAATGCTCGACCGGCTGGGTCGGTTGAAATTGCGCCGGACCGCGCCGGGTCGCGGTTGCGCACCCGACGCGGTCCGAATTGGCTGAAAGTGAAGTGCCGCGTGACACTGGCCGCGCGCGGCATTTACCCGCAGCCTAGCGCAGCGAAGTTCCGTAATAGGCGTCGATGTCCTGCCCGCGCAGATCGTCCCACACAGCCATTTCGTCGGCGGCATAGATCGGCGCACCTTCAAGCCGGCGGCGGTCGAGACTGACGACGTAGCCGTCCTGGGCCGTGTCGTAACTCAGTTGGTGCCACGGCAGCGGATGATACTTGTCGCCGATGCCCAGAAATCCGCCGAAACTGAGAATTGCGTACTCCGCCTTCCCGGACATCTTGTCGAGAATCACGTCATAGACGGTGCCGAGCTTCTCCCCGGCCGGGTTATAGACGGAGGTGCCGTTCACTTGGCTCGCCGCGATCGCGTGGCCGCGCGTGTCTTTCGGGTCCGTGATACTTGCCATGGATGTTACTCCGTCGGTGGTGCCGTGGTATGCCGGCATGGAGAGAGAACGTGGTGTGTCGGCAGAGGTTCCGCACAGGAATGTGGCACGTGCGGGACCTGCTGCGGGCTACTTCCGCACGTCTTCGACGCCAAGTTCGGCCCACATCCAGCCGAAATCATAGGTCCCGAGCGGATTACCGACAGCCCTATGGCCGGCGGCTCCACTCTCCAACTCTTTCAGCCATGCCACCAGCTTCTTGCGTCCGGCATCGGACCGCGCCGCCTCACGTGGCGAGATACCGCCCAGCATGGGGATCGGCTCATTGAGCACCCGGCGATAATGCTGTTTCAGCACTGTGTGCAGAAACTCGGCTTTCACCTCGGGCGGGATCTCAGTGTTGGGCGGCATCGCCTCAGTCGGGTCTTCGTCCATGTCGTCATCGGAATCTTCGTCGACAGCATTCTGGATAACGTCATCCAAAGTCTCGATGTCCGTCACCGCCATGCCGACCAGCCCGTCGAGCGCTGACGCAAGCAATGCCCCGCCGCGGGCCGCGCGCTCGACCGAGTTGGTTCTGAACCCGACCTCGGTCTCGTTCAGTCTGATCGTTCCCAGCAGGATGCCGTCGTCTAGCTCGGTGTCGACGCCGAGGGGCTCGCGCGCCACACCTGGCATCGCCGGACGCCGTGGCGCGACCCAGTTCCAGAGGTCGCCCTCAGGTTCCGGGCGCAGCGCGGCGAGCCCGTTGAGGCGCGTCCGCACCGCGTGTGTCGAAGCGCCTGGCAACCGCGGGAAGCGCACATCGTGGAACAGGATGTCGTCACCGTCGCTGTTCACCACTTCCGGCTCGTCCTGGTCCATGGCCTGATCCAGCATGTGCTCCAGCCACATGGCCGAGATCAGCGGGGGCGCGAGCGCCATGGCCATGGTGTCGAGCAGCTCGCTCGCCGTCGCCGCGTCGGGCAGCTTATCGAGATCAGCCGGCAGTTCCGTCAGCAGGCTGCTCAACTTGACCTTCGCGGCGCCAATTTTCTCCAACAATTCCTCCGACAGCGCGGGGTCGTACAGCAATGTGCCACCTGACATGATCCGCTTGCCGTTCAGCTCGATGATCCTTGTGGCGATGTGGTCCAGGGGCTGGAGTTTGCGTGTCGCTTCTTGCTCAAAGACAAGCACCGGCGGCCTGTCGCGCACCAGATCGCGGGCGCGGAAGGATTGGCCGGGCACGACGTCGCTGATTTCGTACAGACTCATTTCGGAGTCGCGTAGCGCCTGCATGTAGCGCTTGTTGGTGACGGATTCCTTCCAGCCGCGGCGCTTCAGATAGTCGTCGACGATGTTGCGGCCGCCCTTGTCGTGCGAGCGGGTAAGGAAGTCCTCGACGGCGCAGGCGGTGAGCACCATGAGATGCTGCTCGCCCAGTAGCTCCTCGAGGTCCTCGTATTCGAGGTCGGCTGCCTCGCAGACAACCCCGATGTGTTCCTGGAGGATATCCTGAAACCCGGTTGCCCATTCCGGGCGCGTGAGCCACTTCATCAGACCGGTCAGGTATTCGCTGGAGGCCATGTGCTGCGCCATCGGTGGGTGCGGAGAAGTGTAACGTAAGACCTAGAGGTCCGGCGGACAACGGTTGCAAGCTAGTGAAAATCGCGTGTCGTCACCTTGATCCCTCGCTCGCGCGGATCATCGCCGTTGGGGTGTGTGACGGCATCGCCGCGCCCGCGCGCGAGCGGGAAGGCACCATCGCGCTGGCCGACGCTCGCCAGCAGGGCGGAGAGGTCGGTCAGGTGGGCGGCGACGACGTGGATAACCTCGCCCTCCTTTTGCACTTTCCCGCGGCACGCCACCATGCTGGCGGACATCACCAGCATGCGTTGTCGCTCGAAGACGGGCGGCCAGACGATCAGGTTGGCGTGCCCAGTCTCGTCCTCGATGGTGACGAACACCACGCCACTGGCGCTGCCTGGTCGTTGCCGAACCAAGATGACACCGGCAACCGTGGCGCGCGCGCCGTCACGCACATCGGTCAATGCCGCGCAGGGCAGGATGCGTTCGCGCGTCAGTTCCTCGCGCAGGAAGGAAACCGGGTGGCGACGCAGGGTCAGGCCAATACTGCGGTAGTCCTCTACCACCTCGCTGCCCTGTGTCATCGGTGGCAGCGACACCGATGGTTCTGCCGATCCATCAACCGTGGCGAAGGGTGGGGCGGCAGCGAAGAGTGGCAGTCGGGCGTCCGCCAGGCCGCGGATCTCCCAGAGCGCCTGGCGTCGATCGAGGCCCAGGGCGTGGAAGCCGTCGGCCTCGGCGATGCGCTCCAACGCGGCCACCGGAATGCCGGCGTGCTGCCAGACGTCTGAGACCGTGCGATAAGGCTGCTCGCCGCGCGCGCCGATGAGGTCAGCGGCGTGGTCGTTGCTCAGCCCCTTCACCATGCGCAAGCCGAGGCGCACGGCGAAGAAACGACCCTCCGCCGGCTCCAATGCGCAGTCCCAGCGGGACGCGTTGACGCAGACTGGCCGGACCTCGACGCCGTGCTGGCGTGCATCTCGGACAATCTGCGCCGGTGCGTAGAAGCCCATCGGCTGCGCGTTCAACAGGGCGCAGCAGAACACGTCCGGGTGGTGGCATTTCATCCATGACGACGCGTAGGCGATCAACGCGAAGGACGCGGCGTGGCTTTCGGGAAATCCGTAGCTGCCGAAGCCCTCGATCTGCGAGAAGGTACGCTCGGCGAACTCCTGCTTATACCCGCGCGCGACCATGCCGGCGATCAGCTTGTCGCGGAAAGAAGAGACTGTTCCATTGAACTTGAATGTTGCCATCGAGCGGCGAAGCTGGTCGGCCTCGCCGGGCGAAAAACCGGCGCAGACGATGGCGACGCGCATCGCTTGTTCCTGGAACAGCGGAACGCCGAGGGTCTTCTCCAGCACCGCGCGCAGTTCCGGCGTGGGGTAGTCGACGGACTCCTTGCCCTCGCGGCGGCGCAGGTAGGGATGCACCATGTCGCCCTGGATCGGGCCGGGGCGGACAATCGCCACCTGGATCACCAGGTCGTAGAAGGTGCGCGGCTTGAGGCGCGGCAGCATCGACATCTGCGCGCGGCTCTCGATCTGGAACGTTCCCAGCGTGTCGGCGTGGCGGATCATTTCGTAGGTCGCGGGGTCCTCGGGCGGGATGGTGTCCATCGTCAGGCGCCGGCCGCGATGCTGCGCCAGCAGATCGAAGGCGCGGCGCATGCAGCCGAGCATGCCGAGGCCGAGCACATCGACCTTCATGAAGCGCAACGCTTCGATGTCGTCCTTGTCCCACTCGATCACCTGGCGATCGTCCATCGCGGCGGGTTCGATGGGGACCAACTCGTCGAGGCGGTCCTCCGTCAGGACGAAGCCGCCAGGGTGCTGCGAGAGATGGCGGGGGAAGCCGATCAGCTCGCGGGACAACTGCAAGGTCAGCCGGAGCCGACGGTCCTCGAGGTTCACATTGAGTTCGGCGGCCTGCTGTTCGGCCACGCCTTCCTCGCTCCAGCCCCAGATCTGGCCGGCCAACGCGCCGGTGACGTCTTCGCTCAGGCCGAGCGCCTTGCCGACCTCGCGCACGGCGCCGCGGGCGCGGTAGCGGATGATGGTGGCGCACAGCGCGGCGCGGTCGCGGCCGTAGGTGTTGTAGACCCACTGGATGACTTCTTCGCGGCGCTCGTGCTCGAAGTCGACGTCGATGTCGGGCGGTTCGCGGCGCTCGGCGCTGATGAAACGTTCGAACAGCAGGCCGGAGCGGGTGGGGTCGATGGCGGTAATGCCCAGCACGTAGCAGACCGCCGAGTTGGCGGCGGAACCGCGGCCCTGACAGAGGATGCCCTTGGACGTCGCGAACCGAACGATGCTGTGCACGGTGAGGAAGTACGGCGCGTAGTCGAGCCGGGCGATCAGGGTCAGTTCGTGACGGAGTTGCTGTATGATGCGGGCGGGGATGCCGTCGGGGTAGGCGCGGACGGCGCCGTCCCAGGTGAGGGTTTCGAGTGCCTGCTGCGGGGTCTGGCCGGGAACGTGGACCTCGGTGGGGTATTGGTAGCGGAGTTCGTCGAGCGAAAAGCGGCAGCGGTCGGCAATTTCGAGTGAGCGAGCGACGGCGTCGGGGTGACGGGCGAACAGACGCTGCACTTCGTGAGGCGGTTTGAGGTAGCGGTCGGCAAAGCGCTCGCGGCGGAAGCCGGCGTCGTCGATCGTGCAGCCGTGTCGGATGCAGGTCAGGACGTCCTGCAGGATGCGGCGTCGGGGCGCGTGGTAGAGCACGTCGCCGGTGGCGACCGTGGGGATTCTTTCCCCCGCGGCAAGGTTGGCGAGCTGTTGCAGGCGCACAGCGTCGTTGGGGCGGCGATGGAGGGTGAGCGCGAGGTAGGCTCGATCGGCGAAGTCGGCGTGCAGGCGGGTCAGGTTGGCATGGGTGGTTTCGTTTGGGGTGTCGGCCAGCAGGATGGCGATCAGGCCGTCGGCGTGAGCGGCAAGGTCGGCCCAGGTCAGGGTGCAGTCCCCCTTGCCGGCGCGGCGCTTGCCGATGGTCAGCAGGCGGCACAGGCGTGCGTAGGCCGGGCGGTCGGTGGGGTAGACCAGGACGGGGGAAAAATTGCTCAGATCGAGCCGGCAGCCGACGACAAGACGAACGCCGGTGTCGGCGGCGCGCTGGTGGGCGCGGACGATACCGGCCAGCGAATTGCGGTCGGTGATGCCGAGCGTTTTCAGGCCGAGCAGGGACGCCTGAGCGAACAGCTCCTCGATATGCGAGGCACCGCGCAGGAAGGAGTAGTTGCTGGTGACTTGCAGCTCGGCGTAGGCGGCCATGCCGGCAGTGTAGCAGGTCGTGCAGCACTGGGCTGGGGGTTATGCCGCCTGGCGCAGTGCCCCCGGTTGTCCGAGATTGTCTGTTCTTGTGCTAAGGGATGGGCAGACATCGGCGGAAGATTATGTCGGCAACGGACACTGACGACCCGATCCTGATCCGCTTTCGGCGGGCGCTCGACGGGGTGCATGGCGACAAGATCGAGCGCGTCGTGCTGTTCGGCTCGCGTGCACGCGGCGATGCGCGCCCCCGGTCCGATTGCGATATCGCGGTGTTCCTCACCGTGCAGGACAGCTTCAACGCCGAAGCCGCGCGGCTGGCCACGATTGAGACGGACGTCCTTTATGATACAGGCGCGGTCATCAATGCGCTGGCCTCCGCGCCGGCGCTTACCGATAGCGCACCGGGCTGATGTCCGAATTGCGGCGCGATGGCCTTGATCTATGACGCCGGAGGCCGCGAGTTACCTCGCGACGGCGCGGGAAGACCTGAGCGATGCGCGGCAGATCGCCGGTATCGGTTTGGAATGTGGCGCGCCATAGCGGCCCGTGCCTGGCGGGCTCGTGACCCGGCAGTTTGGCGCGCGGCCGGATCAGGCGGCTTGGCGCAGTTCCGCGGTTTCGGAATGCTGCGGCGCCGGGGCTTCGATGCGGGCGATAGTGCGTAGGCCGACGACTTGGCGGAGGTTGCCCTCGACCAGGTGGACCATCTCAGCGGGCATGGCCTGCACGGCAATCTCGACGTGCATGACATCGGCGCCGCGGTGCGACCACATGCGGTCTGGGATCAGGTCGCGCTTGGCGAAGGGTTCAAGCAGACGGGACAGCAGGCCGGGGAATGGGTCGGCGTCCAGCATGAAACGGACGGCGACGGATAGTGGGTGATCGGGGGACATGGATAGGCTCCGGACTTGGACGGCAGGACAGCGGATTAGGCGCGGGTGGCCCCGGCTGCTCAGGCAGCCGGGCGGCTAATTCGCGTGTCGCGGGTCCGGAGGCGCATAGGCGATGTGTAGCACGGTTGGGGGGATTGGGCTAGGGGGCAGGGCAAGCGCATTTGGCATTCGCGGTATCCGTCGCTCGCGGCGCGGCGAGGATCCGCCGAGACGCCATGGCGCCCGGCAGGGCCGGGATACGCGGGGTCGGATGACAGGTTCAAATCACCAGATGTCGCGACCCCGCCCACCCTCACCCTCATCCGCAACTCCCTCCTGCCGTGTCCCCCGCTCGCCGGCGCCAGAACGTGTGATACCGCGAATGGAATGATCCCAGCCGACTGTCCACGGCCCACTACGAAGCGACTGTTGTCGAGCGTCGCCTCCGTGCCGCCCGGCCTCGGTCAGTTCTTGTCGATGTTCCAGTAGACGATGACCGGTGAGCTCAGCAGCCCCGTCACATTGGCGCGCAATGCCACCGGCTGATCGTACTGGCCCAGTACGCGATACGGCTCCACCAACGCCAGATAGCGATGCAGGGTGTCCAACGCCCCCGGCCGTGCGGCGGGATCAGCATCCAGGAACGCCTGGCGCAGCTCCTCGGCGTGCTCGTCACAGGGCCAGCCGCCGAAGTTCTTGCGATCGCAGGCCATGTTGGTGCCGAGATTGGTCAGCGGATGGTGCATCGTGGCACCCGACGCGCCCGTGACGAACAGGTTCCAGCCGCCGGCGGACGGCGGTCCCTGGTTCGCCAGGTGACCCGTCGTGGTGCCCCAGTCGGCCCAGATGATGTCGACATTCATGCCGGCCTGTTTCATTTCGTCGGCGACCACCTCGGCCATCTGCCCGATCCAGGCGATCTCGTGCGTCGAGGGGAAGATCAGTTTCTCGCCGTGATACCCGGCCTCCGCCAGCAACGCCTTGGCCTTGGCAAGATCCGGCTTGAAGTCTTCGGTGCCGACCTCGGTGCCGTACGGTCCGCCGCAGATGTAGTAGGCGTTGCATTGCCGCCAGAACGTCGGGTCGCCGAACGCCGCCGCCATCACGTCGGCCTGGTTGATGATATACGCCAGCGCCAGACGCGCCTTGGGATTGTCGAACGGCGGATACAACGAATTCGGCCGCAACAACGTCTGGTTGCTGAGCTCCGACAGGCGCTGGGTCCGCACGCCGGGATGCTTCGACAGCATCGGCACTAGGTCGAGCGACGGCTGCTCCCAGATATCGACCTCGTCGTTCTGCAAGGCCGCGGCAGCGGTGGCGGCATCGGGAATGACGCGCCATTCCACGCGTTCGGCCTTGGCCAACCGCCCGCCGGCCAAGCCGTCGGCTGGCTCATTGCGCGGCACGTAGTCCGGGTTGCGGTCGAACACGGTCAGCGCGCCGCTGACCCGCGCGTCGCGATTGAAGCGGTATGGGCCGGAGCCGATCGCGGTGGTGATCGGCTTCGTCGGGTCGCCCTCGAGGTCCTTGGCACGCATGATCACCGGGATTTGCCCGATCGCCGAGCCAAGCGAAAACAGCAGCGCGGGATACGGTTTCTTCAGCTTGATCTCGAAGCTCTTGGCATCGACCGGATCGAGCGAGGCAAGCGCGGCGGCCAGCTTGATGCCGACCAGATCGCGGCCCATCCAACGTTTTAGCGACGACACGACATCGGCGGTGGTGACCGGCTGGCCGTCGTGGAACTTCAGGCCGTCGCGCAGCGTGAAGCGCCAGGTCAGCGCGTCGGGAGACGTGGTCCAACTCGCCACCATTTGCGGCTGCGGCTGCAGCTTTGAATCCCAGGCGAAGAGCTCTTCGTAGACCATCAGGCCGTATTCGCGGGTGATGACGATCGAGCTGAAGACCGGGTCGAGCAGCGTCAGGTCCGCATGCGGGACAACGCGCAGTACCTTGGTTTCGGCGGCTGCGGGCGAGCCGCCGAGGACGGCCAGGCCAAGCATGGCCAGACACATTGTATGGCAGCGGCGCGGCATTCTTGAACTCTCCCCAGGGTCGTCGTAGCGGGCTGTTTTAGCGGCCACTGCCGGACCGCTGTTTGCGGCCTCTGCATCAGGTTGTGGCGTCAGCCCGGCTCGACCTCGCCGCCGGCTGCAACCCAGTCCTTGAAGCCACCCAGGTTGCGCACGTCGGTGAAGCCCAGATCGCGCAGGGTCTTGCCGGCGAGTGCCGCGCGGCCGCCGGAGCCGCAATACAGGATGATCGGGCGGTCGGGGCGGAACACCGGATCGTGCGTCGGTGCCGCGGGGTCGGCGCGGAATTCCAGCAGCCCGCGAGACACGGCGATGGCGCCCTTCGCCTTGCCGCTGGCCTTCACCTCGGTGCCGTCGCGGACATCGACGATCAGCGCGTCCTTGTCGCGCACCAGTTCGGCGGCCTCGGCCGGGGCAATTGTGGGTACCACTGCGCGGGCGGCGGCAAGCAACTCGTTGACTGTGGTGGGCATCGGCGCGTGCCTCCGGTTCGTGGGATCATTGCCCGAACGCTAGCGCTACCGGCGGCTGGACTCAATTCCAGCGGCTCGACGAACAGTTTCCTTTCGTCAGCGAACCGGGCAGAACGCGACGCAACGGCACGGCACGCGCGTCAGGTGCGGCCGGGCACCGGCACGATCGCGCCAGTGGTGACCTGGTTCGCGGGTGAGGCGAGGAAGGTTATCGTCGCAGCGATCTGCTCCGGCTTCGGCCAGGCTTCGTGATCGGCCGTGGGCATTGCCGCGCGATTGGCTGGGGTGTCGATGATCGAGGGGGCGATGGCGTTGACCAGTATGCCGCGTCCAGCGACCTCGGCGCCCAGCGCCTGGGTGAAGGCGGCGACAGCAGCCTTGCTGGCTGCATAGGCCGCCATGCCGGCGCCGAGGCGCGGTTCGATCCCGGGGCGCGCGGTGACGTTGACAATGCGTCCGCCGGCTGCGCCGAACTTGCCGATCGCGGCGCGGCAGCACAGGAAGCAACTGACGAAGTTCGTGTTCAGCATGTGGCGCAGGCCGGCCTTGTCGGTGTCGCCGATGGATCCCATGGCGAAGCCGCCGGCGATGTGGATTGAGGCCCACAGGTCGTTGACCCCGTCATACAGGCGGGCGACGCCGGCTTCCTCGGCCAGGTCGCAGCCCTGCACCAGGGTGACGTTGTCCTTGTGCGGGAACATCGCGGCCTCGGCGTCCACGATATACGGGACACGGCAGCGTGCGCCGGCGGCGAGCAGGGCGCCGACCACCGCGCGACCAAGCGCGCCGGTGCCGCCGGTGACGATGACGGTGCGGTTGTCAAAGTCCATCTGTAGTCCTCCCGTTCCCACTGTGGGTTTCACGGCGCCGCCGCAGTGTGATCAGCGGGTCCGGGTCACCAGGGCGATGTTCCACACTGGCCATCCGTCCGATCCTGCCTTGATATTTTTGCCATGCCTGCCTGCCGAAGAACACACCCCGCAGCTTCAAGCGGCAGACACCTCTGGCAGATCCGGGGTGGTTTTGCCGGCAGGTGAATTCGTCGCACGTTAACCCGCCTGTAACCCTTGCGGCTTTACATTCCGTCTCAAACAAAGGCGGTTGTGCCAAAAAACATCGGCGCACACTAACTCTCGGTCCGTCCCGTGCCGGATCCCTTCCCAGCAGCCACGCATCCAGCCGGAACCAAGGTCATCGCCCGTGGGCCAATTGCTTGTGTTACGTTCCTGATTGATCGACCCGCTTGTCGCCCGGCTGTCGTTGCAGGGTCGGATGCTCGGACTGATCGCCTGCGTATGTGTCGCGCTGGTCGGCTCCGAGGTCTGGCAGCTGCAGCGGGTGCACGATGCCAATATCCAGCAAGCCGAGATGGTGACGTCGAACACCGCGCGGTCAATGGCGGAGGAAGCGGAAACCACCATCAAGACGGCTGATACGATCGTCGCCAGCCTGGTCGAACGGGTCGAGGCCGAAGGCACCGGACCGGAAGCCCGCGCGCGGCTCTATGGCCTGGTGACCTCGCTTGCGACGGCGCTGCCGGCGATCCATGAAATGGGCATCACGGACAGCCAGGGCAACGCAATCGTCAAATCGCTGGTGGGGAACCCGGTGGGGTTGAACTACTCCGAGCGGGGGTATTTCCGTTTCCACGCCACACATCCCGATCGCGGGCCGTTCATCGGCGCGCGAATCAAGAGCAAGATCGACGGCACCTACGCCAGCACGGTGACGCGCCGGATCAACCGCACGGACGGCAGCTTTGCCGGCGTCGTAGTCACCAGTGTCTCATTGCGCTTTTTCGAGCACCTGTTTGAGCAGATGCAGGAGAAATCGGGCGGCGTCATCGCCTTGTTCGCCGATCACGACAGCACCATTCTCGCTCGCAGCCCGCCCGTTCCGGACCAGGCCAGTGGACTGGCGGTCCGCAACGAACTTCGACAGCAAATGCGCGGTCAGCGCGCCGGCAGCGTGATCTACACCACCAGCATCGATGGCGTGCGGCGGCGTGGTTCCTTTGAGCATCTGGGCCAGTTTCCGCTGACGACACTGGTGTCGCAGTCCGAGTGGGATGAGCAAACCAGTTGGCGCGCCGAGTTGCGTTGGCACGCGATCATCCTGGCGTGTGTCGTGGTCGTCGTCATCGTTCTGGGCGGTCGCGCGGTCCGGGCGAACCGAGCGCTCAACACACTGGCTACGCACGACGGGCTGACCGGTCAGGCAAATCGCCGCTTGCTCGGCGCAACGATCGAACGGGAGTTCAGTCGGGCGGCGCGGTCACGCCAGCCGCTCTCGATTGTCATGATCGATATCGATTATTTCAAAGGCCATAACGATTGCTACGGGCATCCGATCGGAGACGAATGCCTGTGTGCGATCGCCCGGGCGATCCAGGGCTGCCTGCGCCGGGCGGGCGATCTTGCGGGCTGCTATGGGGGCGAGGAATTTGTCGTGGTCCTGCCTGGGTCCGACGCGACGTGCGCACTCGCTTTCGCCGAGACGATGCGGCTGACCGTGCGTGGCCTGGCATTGCAGCATGGACGCAATGTGCATGGCATTGTCACGTTGAGTGCTGGGGTCGCGACCTTCGTGCCGGGGCGACGTGCCGGGTCGTGGCAGGATGTGGTCGGGGAGGCGGACGCGGCGCTGTACGCCGCCAAGGCAGGCGGGCGGGATATAGTGCAAGTGCACGCGCCTTTCTCCGTGACGATCAGTCCGGCGAGCCGGGCACGCGCCCCGGGGCTTCAGGCCGCCTGATCGGTCCTTTCGACTAAACCTGACCACCGACGCCGCCACAGGCGATGATCCGACGTCCCTCGTAGTCCTGTCACCGATCATCGAATTCGACCGTCGGCCCGTCGAATAGCGCCATGGCGATTTCGAGCGGCAAGCCCCGCAAGCGCTCGATGTGAGGCGTGTGTGTGGTCGCGTCTCGCGCGAACTGAAGGAATGCGGCTATAGGGTTACGACGTCAGACCCTGTCCGGATCCGGGCGCGGGCACCCGCCCTACAGCAGGCTACCGAGAATCGCCTTTGCCGCTTTCAGATCGGCAGTGTCGAAACCTTCGGTAAAGCGATCGTAGACAGGCTGAAGGAGCGCTTTGGCCTTACCGCGGTGACCCTGATCGCATAGCAGCCGAGCCAAACTCGTGCCTGCGCGGAGTTCCGAGGATAGCGCGCCTTGGCGGTGAGCCTGATGGAGCGCCAGCCGAAAGTAATCCTCGGCCGCCGCCTCCCCGGATGCACCCCGCCGCATCAGAAGCTCTCCTGTCCGGCGCAGTAACTCTGGAATTAGCCACAATTCCTCGGCGCGCTTCGCGCATTCCGTCGTCTCAGCCAGTGAATCGAGCGCACCATCAATTTGCCCGGCCCAGGCCAAGGCCTCAGCGCGCACATCCACCAATGTGGCTAACCGCAGAAAGAAAGCGAACTTGGACCCGCCGATCTCATCAAGGCTGGTGCGCAGCAACCCTACCCCCGCAAGGACATCGCCCTGTTTGATGGCGAGCAGCCCTTGATGGCTGCGGCCAAGAGCGTGCCACAGCGCCAGCCCATATCTTCTCGAATGGTCGAGCAGCATACGGACGTACAGTTCCGCCGCAGCTAAATCGCCGGCCCACAACGCAATCGGGCATCCAAAGAATGTTAGCGCGTAGCAAAAGGTTAGCGCGTGATTGGCGGCTTGGGCAGCGTCGATTGAGCTTTCGGCGACGCGCATCGCCTGGTCCGCATGACCCAGCAGCCACAAGATCCGCGCGAGGTGGCCGCGTGACCCTGCCACCAGATCGAACTGAAAGCGAATGAGGTCGGACCGGTGGGAGGACCGGACGTAATGAGCGAGCACGTGTTCGAAACGGGACCGCGCGCCGAGGTAGTCGCCCAGTAAGTGCTGCGACGCGCCCAAAAGGCGCTCGCCGGCCAACCGATCGTTCGGGTCGCCTCGGCTCGCCGCCAAGGAAGAGAACCTTTGTGCTGCCTCTAGCGCCGGGCGATGCCGGCCGCTGTATGTGTGAAAGAACCAAAGGCCCCGCAGCGAACGTAGCCGGTACTCGGTATCGTCGAGGGACTCGGCGATCTCGAGAGTCCTCGCCAATGCATTGCCGAGTTCAGGTGTGGCAGACATGGCCAATGACATCGACGCGCTGAGGGCCATAAGTAGCCTCATCTCCCGGCGCGGATCATTGAACGCTCCGGCCGATAGCGCGGCGAGAGCCTGATCAACCCGGCTGCGGCACTCCTCAAGCAGCGACAAGTGCATCCATAGTGGCACCGCGGCTGCTGTCAGTGCCACGCCGATCGAAACAGCCCCGCCTAACGAAAAAGCCCAATCGAGCGCGGCGCGTACATCGTCGATGCGCCAGGCGTAATCGGCCAGCCACTCGGCGCTGGGCCGGCTCTCCCATTCGAGCTCCGCTCGCTCAAAGACATCCCGATAATATTCGGCATGACGAAGCACGAGCAGTTCGCGCTCGCCGCTCTCGTCAAGCTTTTCGGTGGCGTAGGCGCGCGTTGTGTCGAGTAGGCGGTAACGTGCAACAGCTCCGTCGCCCTCGGTCGAGACAAGCGATTTCGCCACTAGACTGGCGAGGCGCTCGACAACTGTGGGCGCCGCGATCTCCGGGCCCGCCGCAGCCGCGGCTGTCGCGTCGAGACTGAAGGGGCCGGCGAAGACCGCCAGCCGCCGCAGGATCACACGCTCATGCTCGGTCAGCAGTTCGTAGCTCCAATCGAGCGTCGCCCGCAGGGTCTGGTGCCGCGGTAGTGCCGTTCGCCTTCCGCCGGTCAGCAGATGGAAGCGGTCGTCAAGGCGGGCGGCAAGCCCCTCGACCCCGAGCGCGGAGGCGCGTGCCGCCGCCAACTCGATCGCCAGCGGGATGCCGTCAAGGCGCCGGCAGATCGCTGCGATCAACTCGACGAGGGATTGATCTGGCGCAAAACGCGGATCGGCCGCCCTCGCGCGCTCCAGGAACAGCCGGATCGCTCCGTATTCGAAAAAATCCCCTTGCTCGACATCCGCTGTCGGCACGGCCAGCGGCGACACCGGGTAGACCCATTCGCCCTCGGCCTTGAGCAACTCACGGCTCGTAGCAAGGATGCGCAACTCTGAGCCTGCCCCGAGCGCGGCCTCGGCCATGCTCGCGGCGATCTCGATGACGTGCTCGCAGGTGTCCAGCACCAGCAGCAATCGGCGCCCGGCGAGCCCCTGTGCCACGCTCTGCACTGAAGCCTCACCGCCAAGCTCCAGGCCAACAGGAGCGGCAACCGCGGCGGGAACCAGCTTGGGATCGGCAAGCGGCGAGAACTGCGCCAGCCACACGCCATCGGCAAAGTGCGGCCGCAGTTCGCGTGCAAGTGCGACGGCCAGCCGCGTCTTGCCGATGCCCCCGGCCCCGGTCAGCGTGACGAGCCGATGCGCGCCCATGAGGTTGACGACCTCCGTGAGCTCGTCATCCCGCCCGATCAGCTCCGAAACCGGCCCCTGTATGTTAGTGGGAGGAAGCGCTCCCGATTCCGCCTCCTCCGGACCGAGGCTGGCGCGCTCTTC
>DASRQX010000088.1:0-7013 GCA_035696165.1 Acetobacteraceae bacterium
TTGAAGCCATGACCTTCACGCTGGACAAGCTGGCGCGCGCCATGCGCGGGATGCCGCGCGACGCGCGCATCATGATCCGGCTGCCGGGCGGCAAGCTCGTGGAGCTCGATCTGGTCACCGCGACGCATACCCGAACGGACAGCACCGATGAGACCGTCGCGGGCGACGGCGGGCGCTACACCATCGTCTTGGCCCCGGAAAGCGGGGGCGAGGCGCGGCTCAGGGCGGCATGGCGGGGAGAATAACGCGTTATGACAAATCATCGTGCCGGTGCCGGCGGTCTGCCCGGTCACGCTGGCGGAACTGCTCGCGGAGCCGGAGGGCTGATGGCCCGCGTCGCAACCTCCATACTCGCTGTTCTCTTTGGCGCCATAGCATCCGGGAGCATTCGTTCGGCAGAGGCAACCGACTACCGATGCCACTTACCGTTGATCACGTCTGTAAATGCCCTCAACGGTACACTCACGATGGGGACGTCGCAGGACGAAACGGTCGATTTCACCATCAGAATTCCCCCAAGCAACGAATACGCTGAGGTGGAAGGCGTGAGGTTCGCCATCTACGAGGGTTCTGGGTTTCTCACACTCTATGGTCGAGGGAGTGGCGTCGCGCAGGGCGGCGACATGATAACGATATTCGGAGACAAAATCGGGAGCGGCTTCTACTCCGTCGAATCCCGGCATGTCGTCATTATGGGCAAGCCATTACCCTCACTGAGCGCAGGCATATGCACTCCCTCATAGGCCTGCGCCGCTGAGAGGAACAGAAAACCGGCATAAGGCCTCCTACCTCTCCACGCCCGTCCTAACGCGCGCCCTCTAATACCGGCGGCCGTAAAGATTGACCCACCGACGATGCCCCTCGCCGGCGTGACGGGAACGGCGAATGGGTAGTGTGCATTGCTTCCGTAATGGACTATACAGGTGATTACGAAGGCGCTTGCGGCGGGCGCCCGCAGGGTGGTGACGGGGGAGCAGTCGATGAGCGACAAACCAGGGCGCGATACGCGCGGGCGGCCCGGCTTAGGCACGGCCCGCCAGCCGCGGCAGCCTGCGCAGCAGCAGCCGCAACCGGATGACGGATCGCAGTCCACCGGCAGCGCCAGCGGCGCGCAATCCCCGCCCCGCCCCGCCACCGGGCCCGCGCTGCGCGGCACGAATGTCAACACCGGCTCCAGCTCCATCGGCCCCAGTTCCACCGGCCCCAGTTCCACCGGCCCCAGTTCCACCGTCCCCAGCTCCACCGGCCCCAGTTCCACCGGCCCCAGCTCCACCGGCCCCAGCTCCAGCGGCTTCCGCGCGGCCAGGCCCGTGCAGGGCGGCAAGCCCCAGCCCAGCGTGGCCTTCTCGACACGCAACCGCCCCCAGCCGCAACCGCAGCCGCAGAACCAGACCAGCGCCGACGCAGCCTCCAGCACCTCTCTTGCCGAGGACGACGGGGACGATGCGGGGCAGACCACGACGACCACCACCACCACGACTGTCCCGCAGCCGACCGCCAAACCTGCGCAGACCGACGGTATCGCCACCCGCCCGCGTACCGGTCTGGGGCCCGGCCGCGCCGCCAATCCCATCCCGATGATGGCGCGCGGACGGGCGCAGGCGCGGGATCGCCGCGAGGACGAGGCCGCCTCGGATGCCCACGTCGAAACCAAGGACGTGGACCTGGACACCTTGGTGCGCAATCCAGGCAGCGAGGCCGACGACGAGTCGGATACCTCCAGCGAAAGCTCCGAGGCGAAGCAGCCGGCGACCAAGGTGCCATCCGGCCGGCAGCAGCCGGACGACTCGACGACGACGACCACCACCGCCACCACGACGACGACGACGCCGATCAACACGCAGGCGCCGACCCAGTCCATCAGCACGGACGACTCGACGACAACGACCACCACTGCCAGCACCAGCACGACGCCGATCGACACGCGGGCGCCGACCCGGTCCATCAGCACGGACGACTCGACAACAACGACCACCATCGCCAGCACCACCAGCACGCCGATCGACACGCAGGCGCCGACGCAGTCCAGCAGCACCAGCACCGAGGCGAAGTCCACGGGACCGGACCCCCGCCGGGCCGCGTTCCAGCAGCAGCGGCGCGTCGCCGCGAAGGTTCTCGCACCCGACAAACGGGCCTGGGGCAACGATCTGGCGAAGGTGCTGAATCTGCCGATGCCGTCGTCGCAAACCCGACTGCTAAACGAAGGCCTCGCCACCGCCGGCCAGATCGCCGGTTCGAACGCCTACAGCCAGCAGGACAAGCAGGCGGCGAGCCAGCACGAGCAGGCACTGCGCGCGGCCGGCAACCCGCCCTGGGGCGCCGACATGGCCATGCAGGCCGCGGACGCGAAGGTGCAGCTCGACCTGCTCAGCATTCCGCCGAACAATCGCAAGCTGTCGCCGCTCGGCGCCGACCTGAAGGGCGTGAACAAGACGTTTTGGATCGAGAACATCGACGCCGGCGGCACGAAGACCAAGGCTTTCCTGTGCAAGCCGGCGAGCGAGTCTGGCGCAGAGACGATGCCGAGCGGCGGGAAGCCTGGCGGCGAAGTGGCGCGCGAGGCCCTGGCCGGACGCGCCGCGCAGTTCCTGCTCGGCAAGGGTCTCGATATCGGCATGCCGGAAACCCATGTCGTCAAGCTCAGCGGAGGCCTGCTGCCGGGCAATGCCCGGGCCGGCGAAGTTACCTGCTCGGTGCAGCAGTTCGGCGACAGCGCTGGCCAGATCGGCACCCAGTCGCGCGCCGTGAAGGGCCAGATCGACGCCAAGAAGGTCGCCGCCCTCGGCGTGTTCGACATGATGACGCTGGCCAACGACCGGCATGGCGGCAACATCCTGCTCGGCCCCAACGGTGAGCTGATCCCGATCGATCACGGTGAGAATTTCACCGAGACGACCGATCCCACCGCCGCCGCGCGCCTGAAGACGACGCTGGGCGGGGTCGGAAACGCGCTGCTCGCGATCCCCTCGGCGCACGACCCGATGCCCAAGGAGGTCGCCGCCGCGGCGGCCAGCGTCAATCCGGGTGAACTGCATGAGACGCTGACAGCCGACCGTGATGCGGTCGCCGCCAGGCACGGCGACATGAAGGGCATGATCTCGGACGCGGCGATCATTTCGGCTGAGCGTGCGGGCCAGTTCACCAAGCTCGCGGCCAAGATGAAGCCGCCGATCTCGGTGGCGGCGGCCCAGGTCGCGCTCGGCACGCATGTCAAGGAGCTACTCGATCCGACGCTGGAGTACGGCGCCTTCTCGGCCAACGCGCAGAGTATCCTCGCGGCTGTCGCGAAGCAGCAGGGCGCGATCAAGGAGGTCTGCCTTTCGTCGAACACCGATTACGAGCTGCTGTGCCAGGAGGTGGAACAACTGGGCTGGCGCGTGCAACGCCGCGGCGAGCCGACGGTTCCAGATCTGGTCTCCGATCCGATGACGATGATGGCGATCCTGGCCAACCAGGCGAAGGCGCCGCCGATAAGTTTGAAGGCCTCCGACTACCCGAAGGAGCTTCAGTTACCGCAGGGCATGAGGGCTGCCAATGCGCCACCCGAGCTGAAACAGGGCCGCCGCGATTTCGAGGCACAATTCAAGGCAATGTGCGAGGCCAACCTGCAGGCGGTCGAGCAGGCGCGCGATTCCGTCGATGAGCAGGCGGCGAACCCGGTGCTGCTGCGAACGCGCAAGCGGGCCGTGACCGCGCTGCTGCTGCTTATTCCGGCGAACCAGCAGCAGGCGATGCAGGCACGCGCCACCCAGCTGGACACCGGGCCGGCGGACGCGGCAGTGGCAGGCTATCGTGACCTGTCGGCCGATCTGACCGACCTGGCGCTTGCCGAGCAGCAGCGGCGGTTCAGAGCGGTCGAGCAACCGTGCCGTCTGGACCTATTCTCGCGGTGCGACGAGTTGAAAGGCGGCGCTGTGCCGAACTGTTACTACGACGCTTTCAACGAACTCACCGCCGGCAACGTGTTGAAGGGCGAGCGGGAGATCGTGAGGCTGGAGGCCAGCGGCAGCACTGTCGCGACGGTCCGCGATGGGATCTGGAAGAAGTTCAGTGTCGAGGCCACGGTGTTCGCCATACCGGGCAACGATCCGGACCTGGTCGCGTTCCTGGACAACCTGAAGCAGCAGGACCTCAGCGTCGTGTTCGGCCACTACACGAAGCTGCGCGATCGGATCTATGGCGGCGCGTTCCCAAAGAAGACCTAGTGTGGCGGACCCGGATGGGGGAAACAGGATATGGCTGACGAAGCGGCCCAGCGGGCGTGGATCAAGCGGGTGCTGGGGACCGAGTTCCCGGTGCGCGCGGCGGCGAAGCGGGTGCCGCCGCTGATGCCGATCTGGCGCGACGCCAAGGAGGCGGTCGACGCGGGGATCGGCAAGTTGCAGGACGCGCTGCGCGCCGAGGACGACGAGGACCTGCAGGTGATCGTCGATTTCGGCCTGTTCGGCATCGGCAAGCAGGAGAACGTGCGGCTGATGGCGGCGCTGCTGGATGCGGACAAGGCAGGCACCGCGGGGGCGCTCGCCAAGGTCGTGGACGCGGTCGAGGACTACCAGGCTTTCCTGGAGGCGTCACCGGTTGTCGCCCTGCTGGAGCGCAACCCGTTCGGCGTGACCGTGCCGATGCGCAAGACCCTGGGCGGAGCGCTCGCTGAAATCGTGCGGCACGCTGCCTGAGCAGTCGCGCCCCCCGGCTGACAATCCGTCAAACTTCCGTGGCAGGTACTGGGCTTTCAGCGAAGATTTGATCCCGAAACCACGTGGGGCGCGTTCGTTGGGGACCTGGCTGTGCAGTGCGGCCGGGCGGCCTGGCGGCGATCGAGCGTAACAACGCCTCGAACGCCGCCGGGTCCACGCGATCGGCTTGCATCAGCTCGCGCACGATCGGCTCGGCCATTATCTCGTCAACCGTCAGATCGCTGTATCTTTCCTGCGGGCATTGGGTCCGGCCCATGTGGCCATTCTCGCTTCGATGGCAGATCGACAACGTCGTTGAACCGCGGGTCATGCCAAGCGTCCGAATGATCGACTGTTCAACGTCATGGCCGGCCCCCGGGTCAGGCGCCCGAGGACAGGCGGAGCCTGCCGCCGGGCGCTTGACCCGGTGGGACGGCCGTCTGCGACTTTCCTGTTGGCAACAGCGAAGTCGTGGATGGCCGGCCGGCGCCGGCCATTACGGGGTGGGCAGCGTACGTCAATCATTTCGGTGGCTGGTATCACGACTGCATCTCCCTTCAACGGACCGGTCTTCAATGGATCGGTCTTCAATGAACCGACGGCGCGGGTCCGCCGAGCTTCACTTTGCGCAGTGTCAGCGCAAGCGGCACGGCCGCGAGCGAGATCAGCATCAGCACCCAGAACGCATCGATGTAGCCGAGGAACGACGCCTGCGCCTGGACTTGTTGCCCGATCCAGGCAATCGCCTGCTGCTGCGCCTGGATCAACGAACTGCCCTGCGCGACGAAATAGTTCGTCACCTGCTGCAGCGTGTCCTGATATTGCACGCTCGACGGGATCGCATGCTCGACCAGCCGGCTTTGATGGAACTGCTCGCGATGCGCCAGCACGTTGGACACGATCGAGATGCCAATCGAGCCGCCTGTGTTGCGCGCCGCGTTCATCAATGCAGAGGCCTGGTCGGTCTTTTGCGGCGGAACGCCGTCATACGACGCGGCCAGGATCGGCAGGAAGACCAGCGGCAACCCGACCCCGAGCAGCATGCGCGTGTGCGCAAAGAACCAGAAGCCGAGATCGCCATACGTACTGGTCAGCTCATACATCGACAGCGCGGTGAGGATCGCACCGGCGACGATCAGGTATTTCGGCTGCACTTTGGTCGACAGACGTCCCACCACGAACATCATCAGCATGGTGACGACGCCGCCCGGCGACAGCACGAACCCCGCCCAGGTGGCGGTGTAGCCGAAATCCTGCTGCACCAGTTGCGGCAGGAACTGCGTTGTCGCCAACAGGATGGCGCCGGTCGCCAGCATCACCAGGAAGCTCGCGCTGAACTGGCGCGTGGCCAGCATCCGGACATCGACCGCGGGGCTGCGGCGGCGCATCTCCCACGGGATCATCAGCACGAAAGCCAGCGCACAGATGGCGACGACCGTGGTGATGAAGGAGGAGCCGAACCAGTCGTCCTCGAGCCCGCGGTCGAGCGCGACCTCCAGCGCGCCGAGGAACGTCGCGACCAGGGCGAAGCCGACCAGGTCGAAGCCGCCGGCTTGCCGCCGCCATTCCCGGCGCGCCGCGGCGGCGCCTTCCGGCTCGCGCAGGACCATCGCGATCGCCGCTAGCGCGAACACGCCGACCGGGACGTTGATCAGGAAGCACCAGCGCCAAGTGACATTGTCCGCCAGCCACCCGCCCAGCGTCGGCCCGACCACGGGTGCCACCACCACCGCGACACCGAACAGGGCGAAGCCTTGGCCGCGCTTTTCCGGCGGGAATGAATCGGCCAGGATCGACTGCGCGACCGGCACCATGCCGCCGCCCGCGAAACCTTGCAGCACGCGGAACAGCAGCATTGACTGGAGGCTCCACGCCACCCCGCACAGCCACGAGCTGATCGTGAACAGCATAAGGCAGATGAGGAAGAAGCTCCTGCGGCCGAAGCGATTGGCAAGAAAGCTGCTGGCCGTGAGGATGATGGCGTTGGCGACCAGATACGTCGTCACCACCCAGGATGCTTCGTCCTCACTCACGCCCATTCCGCCGGCGATGTATGGCAGCACGACGTTTGCAATGGTCGTGTCGAGGACTTCCATGAAGCTGGCCAAGGCCACCAGAACCGCGATCAGCCACGGATTGGCGGGCGGGCGCGACGCCGCCGAAACCGGGGCGCTCATAGCAGCTTGCCCAGACGCTCGGCGAGCGAGGGGCGCGGATCGACGCGGACGGTCGGTTCGACCGACATGCCCGGGCCAAGCGCGACATCTGCCGGCGGATTGTCGAGCACGATCTTCACCGGCACGCGCTGGACGATCTTGACGTAGTTGCCGGTTGCGT
>DASRQX010000089.1:0-4574 GCA_035696165.1 Acetobacteraceae bacterium
TCGGTCCGAACGCCGTCATCGACGACAATATCACCTTCGCCCGGCCGTCCTGATCGCAAGGCGCAGCACATGCTACCAGAACTGTCGAAGGGTGAAGCCTGACACCCCAAGCGTACGGCTCGCTTTCCGGCTTGGCGACGACGGACTCGGCATTCAAGCGCCGCGACAGTGTCGACGAATCCCTTGCCGACATCGGGCGCAGCTACAACGTCAGCGTGGCGACGATTTCCAGATTAACTGCATGAGCCCGGACAAAGAGAGAATGGCGGTCATGAAACCGACGGCAGGTTTACTCGGCGTCCCTACGGCGATTCATAGATCCCGCATTCCGCTCCGCTTCCCATACGGGTCAATCTAATTCGTTGTTAGCCGCCGCAAGCGAGACATGTCAGCCACTCCACCGAATAAAGTCTACCGATACCGACGTATCGACGCGATGACAATCGAGTTACTGTGTCATGACACGCTGTATTTCGCTGATCCGACCAAGTTTAATGATCCATTCGACTGCAACCCCACTGTAACTTCAGACTCTGGCGCGGATGCCTTGCGGGCGATCCTAGCCTAGTGTCCATCCAGAAACTCTAAGTTTCTGGAATTGCTGATTCAATCGCGATTTTGTTGAAGCAAGGCCCGGCGGTTTCGGGTAAGTAGCGGTGCATGCCAGTGCATTCCGAAACCGACCCTCACCGCCGGAGCCGACAATGCGTCAGGAACGCACCGTCCAGGCCACTATATTCGAAGTGTTTGCGCAGCACGACATTGGCTGCGAGCTGAAGGCGATGTCGCAGTGGCTGGATGGCCAGCGCGAATTGATCAGCTTGGTGGCGGCCGATCTGCGCCAGCAGGAAGTGCACCACACCGGCCGGCGCGGATTGCCGGCGGAGAGCGTGCTGCGTTGTGCGTTGCTCAAGCAGCAGCGCCAGCTGAGTTACGAGGAACTTGCCTTCCACCTTGAGGATTCGGCCTCGTTCCGCGCCTTTGCCCGCTTGCCCATGACGTGGACGCCGAAGAAATCCGTGCTGCACCACACAATTGCGGCGGTTCGCCCCGAGACCTGGGAGGCGGTCAACCAGGCGCTGCTGGCCAGCGCCAAAACAGACCGGCTGGAGAGTGGCGCCACGGTACGCATCGACAGCACGGTCACCGAGGCGCTGATGCATGACCCCAGCGACAGCACGTTGCTATGGGACGCGGTGCGGGTCATGACCCGGCTGCTGGATCGCGCCGAGGCACTACCGGGGGCGCCGGCCGTGCGCTGGCGCGACCGTCGGCGCCTGGCCAAGAAGCGGGCGCGCGCCATCCAATACAGTCGCGGACAGGACACAAAGCGCCAGCTTTATCGTGACCTGGTCGCTGCCACCCAGGCCAGCCGGGCCGAGTTGCAGGCGTTCGCCACAGAACTGGCCGAAACCGCTGAGCCGGCCGTCACGCGCTGGCGTGCTGAAGTCGACCATTACCTGCCGCTGATCGCGCGCGTCATCGCCCAGACCCAACGCCGGGTATTCGATGGCCAGGCGGTGCCGGCCAGCGAGAAGCTGGTCAGCCTGTTCGAGCCGCATGCCGACATCATCGTCAAGGGCGGCCGCCAGGTTCAATACGGCCACAAGCTGAACCTGGCGACGGGCAAAAGCGGACTGGTCCTCGATGTCGTCATCGAAGCCGGCAATCCGGCCGACTCCGAACGCTTCCTGCCGATGCTCGACCGCCACATCGCCCGCACCGGCGCGCCGCCGCGACAGACCGCCGCCGACGGCGGCTACGCCAGCCGGGCCAATCTCGTCGCCGCCAAGCACCGGGGGGTCGCAGATGTTGCCTTTCACAAGAAGTGCGGCATCGCGATTGCCGACATGGTCAAGAGCCCTTCGGTCTACCGCCGCCTGCGCAACTTCCGCGCCGGCATCGAAGCCGTCGTCTCCTGGTTCAAGCGCGCCTACGGCGGCGGCCGCTGCACCTGGCGCGGTCTGCAACACTTCAAGGCCTACGTCTGGTCTGCCGTGGTCGCCCACAACCTGGTGCTGTTGGCCCGACTCAAACGGGCTTAGCCGCCAGCTGGCACCAAACCGGCGGCCCTCGGCAAATCAGGCCGACCCGAACTGCTCGCAACGCGATTCCTCAGTCCGCTTCTGCCACTCCAGCGCGAAAGGTAGGTCGCACGCATCGCAATCCGTCCAACCTCGCCTTGCATCTATCGTTGGAAAAAAGCCCTTTGTGGATGCGCACTAGCTAGCTAGTGTGCGTCCATAAACGCACGATTTTCAGCAGTGTAACACGGCGGCGGATGTGGCGGGTCCGGCGTTGGCGGCGCCCTTTCGCGTTTCAGGAGTGACGATGAGCGACGGAATCGCGTTGCGAGTAAGACCGGACAAGCCGACTAGCCGGCCTCCCGAGCCGGCGGGAGCTCGGGCTATGGCGATTTGAGGCGGGCGAACAGCATCAGGTTGTGGGCGACGACGGCGGACCAGATGTAGGCCTTGAAGTGGTCGAGCCCGCGCCAGACGCAGCGTGCTCCACCATAGGCGCGTTTGAAGACGGAGATGCCGGCCTCAATCCCGGCGCGGAAGTTACGCAGCCGGCGATAGACCCATTGGCTCTTGACCATGTCGGCGACGGCGATGCCGCACTTCTTGTGGAAGGCGACATCCTGCACGCCGCGCGCCTTGGCCTGTTTGAGATTGTCGCGACTGGCATAGCCGCCATCGGCGGCGGTCTGCCGCGGCGGCGCCCCGCGGCGGGCGATTTGGCGATCGAGCATCGGCAGGAAGCGCTCGGCATCGGCGGGATTGCCGGCCTCGACGACGACATCGAGGATCAGGCCGCTTTTGCCGGTAGCCAGATTGAGCTTGTGTCCGTACTGCACCTCACGACCCCCCTTGACGATGATGTCGGCGTGCGGCTCGAACAAGCTGACCAGTTTCTCGCCGGCCGGCACCGCCTCGCCCCCGGCCTTCGCCGGGGCAGGCTCTTGAGGACCCGGCGCTCGCTCTGGTCTATGATGCGCGCGATCAGCGGCAGATAATGATTGACCCCGGCGCGCCACCGCTCGGCCGCCATCCCGACGATCTCGGGCAGCCCTCCGGCGACCGTTTGCAATTCGGCCCGAGTGGCCTGGACGGCGGCGATCAGCTCGCGATAGAGCACCCGCTTCTTGGCCTTGCCGCGGCTGTAGTCGATGGCGCGCGCCCGCTTTTTGGCCAGACGCCGGCGATCGCGCCACCGCATCGCCGGCGCTTCCGGCAACCGCCCGGCCCGGCGCAGCAGCCGCGTCATGACCCGCACCGCATCCCATAACAGCGTACTGTCGCTCGGCGGGTGCATCAGCGCCGCGCTGACCGTGCTGTCGATTCGCACCGTGGCACCACTTTCCAGCTTTTCCTGTTGGGCGCTGACCAGCAATGCCTGGTTGACCGCCTCCCAGGTCTGCGGGCGAAGCGCGCTGATCGTCTGCTGCAGCACCGACTTCTTCGGCGACCACCTCAGGGGCAAGCGAGCAAAGGCGCGAAACGACGCCGAATCTTCGAGGTGAAAGGCCAACTCCTCATAACTCAGCTGCCGCTGTTGCTTGAGCAGCGCACAGCGCAGAACCGTCTCCGCCGGCAACCCCCGCCGTCCGGTCTCTCGTACCCCCTGGCGGCGCAGATCGCCCGCCACCAGGCTCACCAGCGGGCGCTGCCCATCCAGCCATTGCGAGATCGCTTGCAATGCGCAGCCGATCTCGTGCCGCGCAAAAACCTCGAATATAGTGGCCTGGACGGTGCGTTCCTGTCGCATTGTCGGCTCCGGCGGTTAGGGTTTGCTTTGGATGCAGTGGCGTGCAGCCGCAGCCTATCCGAAACCGCCGGGCCTTACCCCTACAAAATCGCGATTGTTCGCGCGATTCCAAAAACTTAGAGTTTATGGACGGACACTAGGCTAACCCGCAGCATTGACGGCACGCGAACAGCGCGGGCGTCCACAGGTACAGCTTGGCAACGCGCCGCCCGCAGGGTCGACCGCCGACAGACGCGCTGCACCGGAACCAGGGACGTGTGCCGCCAAGGTGGCACCGCGTCCGGACGAGCGACACCCGCTGCTCTCTGCCCTTGAACGTCAGGACCACACCATCCGCGTCAATCCGCACGTCGATGCTGCTGCCTGACGGCCACGAACAGGCGAAGCACAGGCCGCGCAGCAGCAATCCTTGTCTACGCCATTCGCGCACGTCGATGAAGAGGCAACTCTCGCAGGTCGGCTGGGAGCCGGGCGGGACCTTCGGGAACACGTTCGCCACGTTTTGCCCCCCATGACCCCGAATGACGGCGGCGGCGGAACCGGCGGTGAAAATGCCGGCTGCGGCACTGGCGGCGTCGCATCAACCGACGTTGTAGGCAGCTTTACGGGGGTGACCTGGAGCCCGGGAGCCGGTCGAACCGGAACGCCGGGCGGAACCGCCGCCGGCGGCGGTGGCGGGGGCGCTGGTGGGGGCTACTGCGGCGTTTGCTTCTTGGTCCGATTCCGTTACAGCGGTTCCAGTGGCGGCGGTGGGGGCGCCGGCGGCTGCGGTGGCCAGGTGGGACCAGGCGGCCAGCAGGGCG
>DASRQX010000090.1:0-8672 GCA_035696165.1 Acetobacteraceae bacterium
TCCTTCCACGCCAGCTCCAGCGCGATCTCCGCCGTCTTCTCCAACCCCAGCCGCTCGATGTCCTCGATCGTCAGCACATTCGTATTGCGCCGCCGAGCCTCCTGCACGCCGGCGCGCGGCACCTGCCAGCCGCCGATGCCAAGCTGCACCAAGTTGGTCGCCGACACGTTCGGCAGGTTTGTCGCCCAGTACCACGGCGTAGTGTGCATGCGCTCGTCCAGGTCCTTCTCCTGGATGTCGATATGGCGGTCGAAATGGATGATGCCAATCCGCTTGGACGTGCATTGCGCAATCCCGCGCACGCACGGAAATCCGATCGAGTGATCACCGCCCAGCATGATCGGCAACGCGCCGGACGACGCCACATGTGCCACCCCGCGCGTGATCTGATCGAAACTCTTTTCCAGGTTCGCCGGAATGGTGAACACGTCGCCGACGTCGCACAGCGTCATCTGCTCGCGCAGGTCAACGCCGAGTTCATAGTTGTACGGTGTATATAACGCCGAGATGCGCCGGATCCCCTGCGGTCCGAACCGCGTGCCCGGCCGGTACGTCGTCCCGGAATCGAACGGAATCCCGATCACCGCCGCGTCGTACCGCGCCACGTCGCGGACATTCTCCACATACGGCGCTTTCAGGAACGTGTTGATGCCAGCGAAATGCGGCAGCTCGCCACGTGCGAAGGTGGGGATCGAGCGGTCGGTCAGGCTCTCTGCCCCCGGCAGCCCCATGTCGAGCGCCCATTTCTGCTCGCGCCGCCAACTGTCTTCCGACAGCCGCCCCTCGGCATCCAGCGACTTCCAGCCTTGCATCTCGCGGGCGTTGAAGTCCGGATGGTGCAGGCGGCGAGCGGCCGGCGCCGGCGCAAGGCCCGCGCGGCATCCGGAACGAGTAAAAGTCATTGCCATGCGCTGTCTCCTGCCACGCACGACGATTCAACCGCGATTTGCCGTGACGCGGCAAGTGGCGTGGCGGCGGGACCATTCAGCGTCACACGGACGCAGCGCCCCAACCGATCATTCTCGCCGTCGCGTGATCGACCACAGGGTGATGTCCCAGGCATTGTGGATGCCAACCAGCAGCAGCAGTCCCATGGACAGGGCAAGCGCCATGCATCCCCAGTCCGATCGCAGCACAAACGCAACGCCTGATCCGGCCTCGAACAGATAGCAGACCACCGGCAAACCAGCGTACCAGATCCGATCGTCCCACTCAATCGCCGCGCTCAAGCCGTCACGCACCGAATCGTGCCAGGCCACGGCGTAATACCCCAGGCCGAAGATCCCACACGCCAGGATCATCGCGCCGAGCGAGACCCAGGTCTGCCCCGGCGCCAGGACGATCAGGCAGACGATCAGAAGCGAAGTGAAATGGATGACGCTCGCCGTCAGGAACATGCGCGACGCGGCCCGCCGTCCGCTTCTGAAGGCACCGGATCCGATGGTTGCGGCAACGAACAGCAGGCCGACCAAAGTGGCCGAAGCCGCGCCCAGCAGCGCGTAGAAATCGTGCCAGCGGCCCAATGCATCGACCAGGGGCGCCAGGTGCTTCGCCTCGCTCATCTCAGCTGCGCTTTACCTCAAACCGATACGGGCTCGCACTCGTCGAATTCGGGTCGAGCACCAGCCGGTGCTCCAGCGGCGGAAACGCGCGGCTGCGGCAATCCGGCCGATCGCACAGCCGGCACGACAATCCGATCCCCACCTTCGCCCGCTCCAGGTCCAGCCCGTCGGCATAGACCACGTCCCCGGCATGCGCCACCGCGCAGCCCATCGCCACCACGTGCACCGGCGCCGGATCGCCCCAACGCGCCGCCGGGCGGGTGACGGTGCGGGCGAAGCACAGGAATGCGGTTCCGTCGGGCAGTTCCGCCACCTGCACCTGGATCGTTCCGGGCACGGCGAATGCGGTATGCACGACCCAGCGCGGACAGGATCCGCCGAAGCGGGCGAACGGGAACCCCGCGGCGGAGAACCGCTTCGATACGTTGCCGGCCGGATCGACGCGGACGAAGAAGAACGGCACGCCACGCGCGCCCGGCCGCTGCAAGGTCGCCAGCCGGTTGCACGCCTGCTCGAACGACACGCCGAACCGCGCCGCCAATGCCACCACGTCGTGGCGCAGCGCCTGCGCGGCGGTCAGGAACGGCGCGTACGGCATCACCAGCGCACCGGCCGCGTAGTTCAGCAGGCCGACGCGGATCAGCATCGCAGATTCCGAGGATGCGGGCGCGGCCTCGCGCAGTACGGTCTCCACCGCGTCGCGACCCTCCAGCAGCGCGAGTTGGAATGCCATCTGGAACCCACGGCTTTCGCGCGCCAGCGTTTCCGACAACACCAGCACGCGCGTCGCGGGATCGTAGCGGCGCACCGCGCCATCCAGGTGCTGCACCGCCACCGTCACGCCATGCGACCGGCGCAGCCGCTCGGCGATGGCGTGGTTCGTCTCGGCCGGCGCCGCGCCGAGTTCGGCGGCGATCGCCTCGGCGGCCTGCTCAAGCGGCGGGAAATGGTTCGACCGGGCATCGAACAGGTCGCGCGCCTCCTCATTCGGCAGCAGGATGCGGCGCCCGGACGGCAACGCGATGCCCGCCGCGTCCTCCCGCGCCACGCGCCAGGCGCGGTACAGCGCCAGCACCGCGCGTGCCGCCGTCGGACTGCTGGCGGCGAGCGCGGCGACCTCGGCTTCGGGCACCGCCTCGGCGCCCAGCACGGGGTCGGCGAATGCCTCACGCATGCTGGCCTCGAGTTGGCGCTCGGCGTTGCCGGACAGTGCCGCCAGATCCACCCGCAGCGTCTCGCCCAACTTGATCAGCAAGGACGCGGTGACGGCGCGCTGGTCGTGCTCGATCAGGTTCAGGTAGCTGGCGGAGATGCCCAGCCGCGTCGCCAGCGCCTGCTGCGACAGGTCGCGTGCGGTGCGCAGACGATGCACTGTCCGGCCGATCAGGGCACGCGCCATATTTACAACCTTTACAGATTTACCGACCTTACGGTGAAACCAACAACAAGATTACGCTCAGCCTAGCAGAATGCCGCTCGCTTTCGCACGTGCAATGTGAATTCTTGACGCACCGCAATCCGCGCCGAGGAGACCTCCCATGCGTCCCACCCCAACCCACATGCCCGACGGCATGGCCGCCCCCGCCGGAGACCCCGAGCGCTTCGCCGGCATCCGCCGCGACTACACCCCGGATGACGTTCAGCGCCTTTCCGGGTCGTTCCGCATCCGCCACACGCTGGCGGAAATGGGTGCGGCGCGGCTCTGGCACCTGCTGAAGACCGAGCCCTACGTGAACACGCTCGGTGCGCTGACCGGCAACCAGGCGGTGCAGCAGGTCAAAGCCGGGCTGAAGGCGATCTACCTGTCCGGCTGGCAGGTCGCCGCCGACGCCAACACGGCGGGGCAGATGTATCCCGACCAGTCGCTGTATCCGGTCGATTCCGTGCCCAACGTGGTGCGCCGGATCAATGCCGCGCTGCGCCGCGCCGATCAGATCGAGCGCAGCGAAGGTTCGCGCGACGGCACCTATTGGATGGCGCCGATCGTTGCCGATGCGGAAGCCGGGTTCGGCGGCCCGTTGAATGCCTACGAACTGATGAAGGCGATGATCGAGGCCGGCGCCGGCGGCGTGCATTTCGAGGACCAACTCGCGTCCGAGAAAAAATGCGGCCATCTCGGGGGGAAAGTACTGGTGCCGATCGCGTCACACGTCCGCACCTTGAACGCCGCACGACTGGCCGCCGACGTCGAAGGCGTGCCAACGGTGCTGCTGTGCCGCACCGATGCGCAGTCGGCGCAATTGCTGACCACCGACGTGGACGAGCGCGACCGCCCGTTCATCACCGGCGAGCGGACGGCGGAGGGATTCTTCCGGCTCGATCCGCGGCGCGGTGTGGACTACGCGATCGCCCGCAGCCTGGCGTACGCGCCGTACGCGGATTTGCTGTGGTGGGAAACCAGCGATCCCAACCTGGCGGATGCGGAACGGTTTGCCGATGCGATCCATCGCGCGTTCCCGGGCAAGCTGCTGGCCTACAATTGCTCGCCCAGCTTCAACTGGCAGAAGAAATTGCCGGCGGCGCAGATCGCCAGCTTCCAGCGTGACATCGCGCGCATGGGATATCGGTTCCAGTTCGTGACACTGGCCGGGTTCCACAGTTTGAATCTGTCGATGTTCAACCTGGCGCGCGGCTACAAGGAGCGCGGGATGGAGGCCTATTCGGAGCTCCAACAGGCCGAGTTCGCCGCCGAGGCCGAGGGCTACACTGCCACCCGCCACCAGCGCGAGGTTGGGGTGGGTTATTTCGATGCTGTTGCGCTGGCGATTTCGGCTGGCCGGAGTTCGACGACGGCGCTGTCCGGCAGCACCGAGGCGGCGCAGTTCCATGCGGGTGATGCAGCGCCCGTGCGGCATCCGCAGGGGTACGATGAGGGGTTGGTGCACGCTCACGATTGGGCGGTAGGTGGGAAGTAGCGGCGCGGACCTCGAGGCAAGACACGCCCCCTCCCCTTTTGAACGCTCGGGCCGCGAAGCGGACCAAGGTTGGGGGGAGGGGGCAGGGCGACCATAGTCAGTGTCAGGCCGCAAGTGGCTGCCGCGTGTCCGCATCGTGCGCCGGAAACGTGACCCGCCCGCAACACCAGTCAGCCGGCGAAGCAATCGAATCCACAGCTAGGCCCTGTGGACCAACCGGTCCTGGCGCCAGCGCAGCCCGAGCGGCTTGGGCGGTGCAACACTGACGTGGCCACGGGGGTGACGCGCTGATCGGCTGACCGGACTGGAAAGCAAAGAATCAAAGGGCGCCGCGCGGATTCCGAAAAGAATCGGAGGCCCCATCTCAGGATTCGTTTCGTTGCTTTTTCACGTCTGGGGATTCAATTGACCGACTTGCGGTCAATCTTGACCGGCCTCTTGGGAAACTTGAGGCCGACGATGATCCGCGGACTGATGACGGACGAAGAGTGGGCGATCTTCGCGCCGTTCCCGATTACCGCCTCGTCGCGCGGCGGGCGCCCACCCATGAACCATCGGCACAGGCTGGACGGCATACTCTGGATCTGCAGGACCGGAGCGCCATAGCGCGACTTGCCGGCGGCGTTCGGCAAATGGAACTCGGTGTGGAAGCAATTCCGTCGCTGGTGCGAGTCTGGCGTCTGGGACCTTTTGCTTCAGGCGCTTGCCGACGCCGGCGGCGTACTGGACATGTTGCAGATGATCGACAGCACCATCGTCCGAGCGCATCGCTGCGCCGCCGGCGAAAAGACCGAGGAGCAAAATCAGGCACTCGGTCGTTCGCGCGGTGGGTTCAGTACCAAGATCCATTTGCGTTGCAACACCGCAGGTCTCCCCATCGGGGTCGTACTCAGTGGGGGCGAAGCCCATGACGTGACGGCTTACGACGGGTTGATGCAGCAACGCGATAGCGATCCAGGCGCCATTTTGGCCGACATAGGCTACGACAGCGATCCGATCCGCCAGGACTTGCGCGACAGCGGCGCGACACCCGAGATCCCGAGCAGGAGCAACCGCAATGTACAGTACTCGATCAGCAAACCCCTCTATGCGCTGAGGTCACGGATTGAGTGCTTCATTAGGCATCTCAAGGAGCAGCGCCGCATCGCCACCCGATATGACAAGCTCGCCACCAGCTTCGTGGGATTCGTCTTGCTCGGATGTATCCGCATCTGGGCGCGGTTTGTCCACAGGGCCTAGTGTCCCGAGTCTGACCGTCCGGAGTCATAACGAACTTCGGAATCGGGACACTAGCACCGGAAACGATTCGGCGCTTTCAGTCTCATCCTTCGAATGGTGATCGCGCGTATACCTGATCGTACGCATATCGCTCATTGAGCGAACCGAAATGCTCGAAGACGTCAAGCGCTACCTCGAAAGCCGGCCGTGTGATCTCCACATGCTGATGTCCAGCAGCCCAGTTGTTGATAGCTTGAGATACACTGCGCCAGAACGTCAAGCTCGATTCAGGAGAAGAATGAGTCTTCCGCTTTGGCGATCTCAATTGCCGACGTAGCCACCATGTAGGCCCGTGCCTTCGTATAGGCGCGCATGAAGGCCTTGGCGACATCGGATTGCAGCCAATCCCCCGTCGCCGCCAAGCTCGAAAAAGCAACAGGTCCGATCTTCGGGCCGCAGCGCGCAACGGTGTGATCAACTGCATCGGCTTCGAGCTGCTGCGGGAAGGGCCCTTGCTGCTGAACGTACTGCCCTTTGCCTTCCCGAAACGCCTTATCCATTTCCTCGGCGCTACTAAAGCCGATGACTTTGAGCTTGGCGAAATCAATGCCTGCCTTGTGGCAGGCCAGAAGGGTTCGATTCTTGTAGGTTAGATTCTAAGTTAGGCGGCTCGGAAGCTATTGGATTGCTTGAGGAAAAGCGAACTTTCGGTTCCTGATAGCACGTGGGGCCGGTTCCTGATAGCACGTGCATATCGGTTCCCGATGGCACGTTCGGTTCCACAGAATATCCACAGGCGGCTGTGGATAACTGTGCGGGCGTGAACGTCAGCAACTCGCGTCCGCCGGTCGCGATCTCGACCGAAAGCCGGTAGCCCGGTAGGGGCTGGCGGCGCGCGATGTCGCGCAGCTCGAACGCAAAGCGCTTGAACGGCGAGAGGCTCGCCGACTCGACGTGGAGATAGCGAAAATCGAACCGCCAACCGCCACGCTTGCGGCCGGCGTGCTTGCGGACGAGACGATTACAGCCAGCGTTCCAGCCCACCCGTCAGGCCGAAATAAGCAGGGTCGATGGTGAGCACCAGCGCGTCGTCGAGGACCGCGCGGTAGAACCAGTCCGGCATGATGAGATCGATGCCATCGGCATCGCCATGAGCGTCGGCGCGCTCGGTCCACTCGTTGATCCACGAGAACCGGTGCATGCGCCGCTCGGTTGCCTGGCCCAGCGAGGTCGCCACGGTGGTCGATTGCAACCGATCAAGCGCTGCCTTCAGGCGGTGATAATCGCGGGCGCCCGTGCCGCGGCGGGTGAAGGTCAGAATCTCGCGCGGCGTGGTCACCATCAGGCGCGACGTGCGCAGGCCGGCGTCGCGCGCTTCGACGATCTGGCTCGCGGTCCAGATCAGCACGTCGGCGTCCCAGATGGTCGCCATGCCGCGCTGGGGGACTGCCTCGACGCGGAGGGCGACCTCTTTCATCCGGAAATCGATCGGCGTTGTCCGATGGGTCTTGGCGAGGCTGAAGAACGGATAGGCCATGAGGTCCTGCGCGTCTCTGGGTGCGAGATCGCCGGGGAGAGCCCTGAAGAGCTCGAGCTGCTCGCGTTCGTTGCGGGTGCGAAGGCGCATAGGACTGGCGCCGGACGTTCAGCGGCGCGACTGGCCGGCGGGGGCAGGAATGTCGGGGCTGTGGCGCTTTGCCGGCAGCGCCGTGCCGACGCCAGGGTCGGAGGTCGACGCTTTGGCGCCAAGATCCACCCGGGCCTGAACGTCCTCGATGCGATAGACGACGCGACCACCGAGCTTCGAATAGCGCGGCCCGGTTCCGTAGATTCGATGTTTCTCGAGGGTGCGAATCGAGAGGCCAACGAAGCGGGCAGCCTCGGGCGTGCGCAGATAGCGCTGCGGCAAGCCGGCGAGATTGGGGGACATGGGTAACCTCCCTGATCCTGTCGAAGGCCGCCGGACGACGGCGGCTGTCGAGGATCACGGTGGCGGAGAATGTGCGTGCAGGAGGATGGTGATGTCGCGGCGTGGCGAGATCACCACCCTGGGCTCGAGACGGGCGCGCTACGGCAGCAGCGACCCCTATGCGACTTTGGGCGTTCCGAGTCCTATGGCCGCTTCGCGCCCATCAAGGCCGTTCAGACAAGCGGCGCCGTTTCTCCAAAGCAGTCGTTCATGGCGGCAGCGGCAAATGGCTGGGATGGGTGGATTCCGGCTGTTCCTGCCCGCCTGACCCCCGCGCAGTCGGTCCCGCGCAACACGCAGCGCTGTCATGGCATCAGCGGCAGGGCCTTGAGCTCCTTACGGGCAGTGCCGAAGCTTCCGAGATGATAGACCGATGCGCCGGCCGGGGAGAACGTGAACGCCTCGAACGGCTCGGCGAGCATGCGTTTCAGATAGACTTCGGTGCCGACACCTATTGTGACATGCGGATTGAACTTCTCGCCTGCCGCGATGGTCACGAAATGGCCCACGTATTCCAGCAGGAACGGTTGTATGTCGCGGCCCCCCTCGGTCGAGTAGAACGTCGCCGGTGTTCCGCTGGTCACCGTGAACGGTGTAACGGCGTCGATCAAGGCGTTCTGCAGCCTGTGCAAATCATCGGTCGGCTCGACAACGATGCCTGCGAGACCGATCGGTGGGCTTGGGATATAGTAGTATTTGAACGCCCTTAATTTCCATCCGAGCGGCTTTTCGTTGCGGAACACGCTGGCCGCGGCGTCGTAGACCTTGTCGAGGTCCGAAGTGCTGGCGAACTGTTGAAGCATCGAGACGTGTGGGTGATGCGTTGCGTCCAACGCGAAGCCTTTCGGGAAGTCCTTCAGCAGCCGAGCGTTCGCAGCCTTCGCATGCCGGATCATCGTCGCGTCCGGCTCCAATGCGATGTCGATCGCCGTGAGATGGTCTGGTGCGATCGCGGTCGTCTGTGCCTGCGTCGCGGTAGCACCCTGAAGTGCCTGGATCACCGGAATT
>DASRQX010000091.1:0-3073 GCA_035696165.1 Acetobacteraceae bacterium
CGCGGCGCTTGTCCGGGAACCGGTCCAGGCACCCTCGCAATGATCCGAGTAGCGAATCGAGCGCAGGCATGGACGCCAGGAATCCCATTCCGGCGCTTGTGCGAATCCGCTTTTTGCGGCCGCCAATCGGTTCACTGCCGAGTGTTGCATTCCGGACTCACCCCCTCGCCGCGACTGCGACTCAATCGCATTGAGAACCGCTGCTCGACCTCTCCCGCAAGTGCGGGCGAGGTGTACGTTTGCGGCGGTGAGGGCGCTTTAGCCGCGCACCTGGCGCCGCAACGCGTCCACTGACAGGCCATCCAACCCCAGTTCCGGCAGCAGATCGTTCTCCGCGCGGAAGTCCCTGCCGTACAGCGCGGAAAACATTGCGATGCCGGCTTCGTGCAGTGGCACCGCGACGCCGGCGATGCGGGCCAGCACCGTGCTGGGGACCAGGCCGAACGGCACGTCCTCGGTGATGTAACGCGTTTCCATGCTGGCCGGGCCCGGGTTCGGGTCGCGCGCCGCGAGGATCGCGCCGGCATCGCCCACCGGGCCATGCGGCACGCCGAACGACAGGTGAAAGTGATCGCGCACTGTGCGAACCTTCGCGCCGTAGGCGGCGGCGACGGCAAGTCGTTCCGCATCCAGTGCCTCGATCAGCCGGCCGACCGATGGCGTCAGGCCGCTCCAGTTCGCCCATGGCTCGGCGTTCTCGATCCGGGTGAAATTGCACAGCGCAATGCCGAGGTGGTTCTGCGGGTTGACGTTGCTGAGCGAGACGGCGATCAGGTCGTCGCGCGGCACGAAACGGTCGCCGAACAGTTCGGTGCACAGAGCGGTCAGCGCGTCGATGTCGGCCCGCGGCAGCGCGGCTATGTCGACCTTCTCGCGAATGTTCGAAACGCGCACGGCGCCGCCCGGCAGGCGGCGGCCGGTGGTGATTGTGGTGCCCCAGGCGGCGATCGGCGCGCGCACACCGCGGGCTGCCAGACGCTGGGCGAGGTACAGCGCGCTGAGCGACATGTGTGAGCTGATGATCATCGGCTGGCCGGATCGCAAATGCGCGGCGACCTGGTCGAGCACGGCGCGATGGCCGTAGCCCGGCACGGCCAGCATCACCGCGTCGGCACCATGCAGCGCGGCGGCGCAATCGGCGGCAATCACGGGGTGATACTGGCCGGTGAGCATCCCCTCCGCCTGCAACGCCTGGCGATCGGCGAAGGCAGCAGTACCGCGCCCGGACGGCGACCATAGCACCGGGGTGTGTGCGCGCTCGCTCAGCAGTGCGACCGCTCCGCAGCCGATGCCGCCTGCGCCCAGAACGGCGACGCGGCTCACGACGCGATCACCCGGGGTGTGGGCGCCGGGAGTGCGGTCAGCGTCGGCGCGGCGCGGCACCAGTCGGCGCGGCGACGGTCCGGGCGCATCATCGACCGAGCCGCGTGCCGGCAGCCACGGCATGTCCGCGCAAGAATGCGTCGGCGTCCAGCGGCGCTCGACCGGCGAGTTGCACGCGCGTTAAGCGCAACGCTCCGCGGCCGCAACCAACGGTCAGCCGGTCATCCAGCACCACGCCAGGCTCGCCATACCCTTCGGCCAGCGTCGCGCGTAACACCTTCAGCGTGGTACCCTCCAACAGAGTGAATGTGCCCGGCCACGGATCGAACGCCCGCACACGCCGCTCGATTGCCATCGCGTCCATCGTCCAGTCGATCCGCGCGTCCGCCCGGGTCAGCTTCGGCGCGTAGGTTGCACCCGCGGCGGGCTGCGGCACCGGCGGCGGGTCCTGCACCAACGCGCGCAGAACCAGTCGCGCGCCGATCATCGACAGCGCGTCGTGCAGATCCGCGGCAGTCGTTGTCGCGCCGATCGGCACTGCCTCGCGCAGCAGCATCGCCCCGGTGTCCAGCCCCTGATCCATGCGCATGATGGTCACGCCGGTTTCGGCATCGCCCGCCAGGATCGCCGCCTGGATCGGCCCGGCACCGCGCCAGCGCGGCAGCAGCGAGGCATGGATGTTCAGGCAACCGTACCGCGGCGCGGCCAGGAATTCCGGCGGCAGGATCAGCCCGTAGGCCACGACCACCGCGGCATCGAGCGCGAGTGCAGCGAAGTCCGCCTGCGCTGCCGCATCACCACGCAGCCGCGCTGGCGTTCGCACCTCCAGCCCCAGCCGCTCGGCAGCCAACTGCACCGGACACGGACGCACCGCCTGCCCACGCCCGGCCGGCCGTGGCGGCTGGCAATACACCGCCGCAACGACATGCCCCGCGCTATGCAGCGTCGCCAGCGCCGGTACGGCGAAATCGGGGCTGCCCATGAAGCCCAAGCGCATGCCGGGCCTAGCGCTCATCGTCGCGTTTCTGACGCAACTCCTTGGCCAGTCGACGCAAGATGATGTTGCGCTTCAGTGCTGACAGGTGGTCGACGAACAATACACCGTCCAAATGATCGATCTCGTGCTGCAGACACGCCGACAGCAACCCCTCGGCCTCGATCTCGTGGCGCGCGCCGGTCTCGTCGAGATACCGCACCTTCACCCGCGCGGGGCGGGTGACGTCGGCGTACTGGCCGGGCAGCGACAGGCAACCCTCCTCGCGCGTTGCGAATTCGCTGCTGCGCGCGACGATCTCCGGATTGATCAGCGCGATCGGCTGGCGCACCTCGTTCGGCTGAACATCGACCACGATAAACCGCAACTTCTGGCCGACCTGCGGCGCGGCTAGGCCAATGCCGGGCGCCTGGTACATCGTGGCGAACATGCGCGGCAACAGCGCACGCACCGCTTCGTCGTCCTGCGGCCCGACCCGCCGGCACTTCGCCTTCAGGATTGGGTCGGGGACGAAGAGAATGGGCAGCTTTTCGCCAATCGTATCGAGCATCCCGCGCATTTAGCTTCCCGGCTCCATCGGATCAACGTCCACAAACCGGTCACGCGAAGGAAGCAAGGCCGGGGCGCTGCCCCGGACCCCACCAAGGGGCGCTGCCCCTGGGATCCCCGCCAAGGGCGGAGCCCTTGGAACCCTTCACTTGATTGGGGCACGGGAGGGGGGAACCGGGCCGGCCTGGGCTGCCGCCATCACACCAG
>DASRQX010000092.1:0-18148 GCA_035696165.1 Acetobacteraceae bacterium
CGGTCTGGTCTATCTGAACTACGCACACCGATACCCAGCCCAGCTCCGGGTTGACCAGGAGATCGGATCGCCGGATGACGCGTGGCTCGTGCTCGGCCGAAAGCGAACGTTTGCCGATCCGATTTTGGCCTGGAAGGACAGCCCGATCTCAACGCAATTTGCCGAATTCGCACGCGATTGATCGCCCTAAACATTGGCGCACGGGCCGCTATCCCCCGTCGTGCCGGCCCCCGGGCCAAGCGCCCGAGGACAGGCTCCGGCCGGCATCCATGACTTACTTTGCTGCGGCGCAGACCAGTCGTGGATTCCGGCCGGAGCCTGCCCTCAGGCGCTTGACCCGGGGGCAGCACCGCAGAGTCGATCATTCCGCCACTCGGTATAAGCGGCCCCACGATATATCGGCCGCCGACTCGCACCCTTACCCCGCTTCCGCCACCCCCACGCGCCCGGTGAGCCAGTCGACGCTGATTGTCACGCGCCGCTGCCCTGCGCGCAGCACGACGCCGCCACCCGACGATCCGCCATCCGGCCCGAAACTGATAGCCTGATCCCCGGCAAGCAGCACGTCCGACGGAAAAGTCAGGATGACGCCACCATCCAAGCGATAGCCGCCCGGCGCGAAACGCACCAGCACCGGCCGTTCCTCGGCAATCGCGCGGGCATGGGCCTGACGCAACGTCCCCACCACCCGGCCCGCCACCGCGTCAAGATCCAGGCGCTCGCTGTGCGCCGGGCCATGCGAGACCACCAACCCCGCCAGCAGGCTGATCACAACCAGCACAACGATCATCTCGATCAGCGTGAATCCACGTTCGTTCCGGCAAAAGACTGTCATCGTCCGATCGCTACTCTGGGAAATGTTCGCCACGACTGCTCACGCAGCCTCCTGGCCACGCGGCGTCATTGCAAGGCCCGCCCCACCGCCCTTCACCACTCGCAACGACAAGCGGGTTCGGCAACGACGCTCTCCCGCAAGAACCTCTACTGCAGATACACCACAACGAACCCGTTCAGCACCGCGCGCACCTGAAACGCGTGCGCCTCGCAGAGCCCCAGCGGCAGGTCGCCGGCCAGTGGGGGATTATGGGTCAGCGTCTGCACAGCCACCCCGCACACCACCGTGTTCGCCGCGCTCTGAGGAAATTCCTCGGTCAACCGCGGATCGATCCGCGCGTAATAGTCGCGCTTGCGCAACTCGCGCGACATCAGGTCGATCACCGAGGGCGCGCCACAGATCGTGTGCGTCTCGCCCGCGCGCGCCCGCGCGACGGGTGCCAGCACAAGAACTGTCACCAACAGCGCGATCAGACGGGCCATGCCATGCCTCCCACCTCGATGATCCCATTGCCATGCAGCCAGACCAGCCACAATGCGGCCGCAAGGCACACCCCGAACGGCAGCGCCGTGGTCGCCCGCAGCTTGCGACCCGACAGGGCAAGTCCGCCCGCCAGCGCCAACCCCAGCAACGCCGCGATCAGCACCACCAGAGGCAGCGCGGCAAGCCCAAGCCAGGCACCGGCCGCGGCAAGCAGTTTGGCGTCACCTGCGCCCATCCCTTCGCGGCCGCGCACCGCGCGGTAGCACAGCGCCACCCCACGCAGCCCGGTATATCCGGCGATGGCGCCGGCCGCGTGGTCGGCGAGCGCCGCCGGCTCCGCTGCCAACGTCAGCCCCAGTCCCGCGAGCAGCAGCGGCAAGGTCAGCGCGTCGGGCAGCAGCATCCAGCACCAGTCGATCCACCCAAGCGCCAGCAGGCTCCAGGCCAGGGCGCAGTCGGCCCAAAGCCGCCCGACGTCCGGCTCCGCCAGGACCGCCCACCCCGCCACACCGACTGCCGCCAACTCGACCACCGGATGGAACGGCGCGATCGCGGCACCACAAGCGCGACATCGGCCGCGCTGCCAGACATAGCTGGCCAGCGGCACCAGGTCCCGGATGCCCAGCGTGACGCCGCAGTGCTCGCAGACCGATCGCGCCAGCACCACCGGCCGACCCTGCGGCAGGCGCCGGATCAGCACGCCGAGGAAGCTGCCGATGAAAGGTGCCGCCGCGAGCACCGCCAATCGGCAAGACAGTTCAGTGACGGACCAGGTCGGCCCGTGCATCGCGCCCCCCAGTCACTCGCGCCCCCCAGTCACTCGCGCCCCCTTGTCACTCGCCTCACCCCTGTCAATCTGCGCGCCCCCGTCACCCGTCCCACCCCTGGCACTCGCCCCCCTGCCGATGATCGCCAAGGTTTCATTTGCCTCATCCGCGCGGCCACACACAATGCCGCGATTACACGCGGCTTCCACAAGAAGGTTCCTTTGCAGCCGATCGACGCCGAGCAAGCGATGACCGCGCTCGCCGACCTGCTGGTCGCGCGGGGGCAGTGCGACGGCCGGACGATCGAGCGCGCCCGCGGCGTGGCGACGGAAACCGGCCAGCGCCTCGACCTTGTGCTGATGCAGCTCGGACTGCTGACCGAGCGCGGGCTGGCCGAAACCTACGCGGCGCTGCTCGATCTGCCGATCGCCGGCCCGAGCCGCTATCCGCTCGACACGCCGCTGATCGCCGATGACCTGCCGCCGCGCTTCCTCCGCCAGGCCCATGCCATGCCGGTGGCGGTCGACGCGGACGCCGTCGTCCTGGCCACGGCGGATCCATTGGACGACTTCACCCCCGCCGCGGTCGCCGCCGCCACCGGCCGGCAGGTCCGTCTGGAAATCGCCGTACCGGTCGAGCTGGAGGCAGCACTCGAGCGCCTCTATCCAAGCGAGCAGCGCCCGGAGCCAGAACCGGAAGCCGCCGCCACGCCGCTCGAAGACGACACCGAACGGCTGAAGGACCTGGCCAGCGAGGCGCCGGTGATCCGGCTGGTCAACCAGATCATCACCCGCGCGGTCGAGACCAACGCCTCCGACATTCATGTCGAACCGTTCGAGGACCGGCTCCGCGTGCGCTATCGCTACGACGGCGTGCTGCACGAAGCCGACAGTCCGCCGAACCGCCTCGCCCGCGCCGTCACCTCGCGCATCAAGATCATGGCGCGGCTCGACATCGCCGAGCGGCGGTTGCCGCAGGACGGCCGCATCCGTCTCGCCGTGCGCGGCCAGGCGGTGGATTTCCGCGTCTCCACCGTGCCGTCGCTGCATGGCGAGACCGTCGTGCTGCGGATCCTCGACCGCGGCGCGGTGGCGTTCGACTACGCCACGCTGGGCCTGCCGCCTGCCGTTATCGATCGGTTCCGCGCCGCGCTCGCGCTGCCGAACGGGATCGTGCTGGTCACCGGCCCGACCGGCAGCGGCAAGACCACGACGCTGTACACCGGTCTGCTGGCGCTGAATTCCATCGACCGCAAGATCGTGACGGTGGAAGATCCGATCGAATACCGGCTGCACGGCATAACCCAGATGCAGGTGCACGAACAGATCGGCCTGACCTTTGCTGAATTCCTCAGCGCCATCGTCCGCCAGGACCCGGACGTGATCATGGTGGGTGAGGTCCGCAACCGCGAGACCGCGCAGGTGGCCGCGCAAGCCGCGCTGCTCGGCCGGCTGGTGCTGTCCACGCTGCACACCAACTCCGCCGCCGCCGCGGTGACACGGCTGCGGGACATGGGATTGGAGGACTACCTGCTCGCGGCGGTGCTGCGCGGCGTGCTGGCGCAGCGTCTCGTGCGTCGGCTGTGCCCGGCCTGCCGGCAGAGCCACCCGGCGCCGCCCGAACTGGTCCGTCGTCTCGACCTGGCGGCGCGCGGCAACGGCTCACCGCCCATGCTGTTCCACGCGCCGGGCTGCGCAGAATGCCGCAACACCGGCTATCGCGGCCGCTTCGCCATCGCCGAATTCCTCACGCTCGACGCCGAGATCGAGCAACTGATCTTCGCCCGCGCCGACCACAACAGCATCGAGCGCGCCGCGGTCGCCGCCGGCATGGCGACGCTGTTGCAGTGCGGCCTGGATGCCGCCCTGGCCGGCGATACCACCATCGAGGAAGTGGTGCGCAGCGTGCGCGCGGAAACCTGAGCGATGCCGAGCTTCCGCTATCGCGCGCTGGGTCCTTCCGGTGAAACGCTGCACGGCGTGATGGAGGCCGCAACGGAAGCCGACGTGGTGGCGCGGCTGCAACGCCAGGGCAGCCTGCCGATGCACGCCGAACCCGCCGAGCAGCGGTCCTGGCTGGCCGCGCTGTGGCAGGTCGAATTCGTCGTCGGCCGGGCGCTGCGGCGCCAGGAGGTCGCCGATCTGATGCGTGAACTGGCGACCATGCTCGGCGCCGGGCAGGACCTCGACCGTGCGCTGCGCTATCTGGAAGAGACCGCGCCCAACAAGCGCGTCCGCGGCGTCGTGGTAGGTTTGCGCGACAGTGTGCGCGACGGCACTTCGCTGGCGACCGCGCTGGCCCGCTTGCCGCGCGGCTTCTCGCAGCTGGATGTCGCGCTGGTGCGTGCCGGGGAGGCCAGCGGCCAACTTGCGCCGACCCTCGCGCATCTGGCCGACCTGCTGGAACGCCAGCAGCGTCTGGTCGCCGCGGTGGTCTCGGCGCTCATCTATCCGTGCCTGCTGGTCGTTGCCGCGATCGGCGCAATCACCTTGCTGTTGACCGAAGTGCTGCCGCAATTCGTGCCGTTGTTTGCGCAGAGCGGCGCCAAGCTGCCGGAATCGACCCAGTTCCTGATCGCGGCTGGCGACTTCCTCTCGCGGAACGGCGTGGTCATGCTGCTCGCCATGGCCGCGCTGTTCCTGATCAGCCGCGCCGCGGTGCGGTTGCCGCGGATTCGGCTGCTGCTGGACCGGCTGCTGTTGCGGATCCCGATCGTCGGCGGCCTGCTGCGCGAGATGCTGGCCGCGCGGTTCACCCGCGTGCTGGGAACCTTGCTGGTGAACGGCGTTGCGCTGATCGCCGCCCTTGGCATCGCGCGCGACGCGGTGGGAAATCATGCTGCGGTCACCGCGGTGGATCGGGCCGCGGCAAGCGCCCGCGCCGGGGGCGGGCTGGCCGCGCCGCTCGCGCAGGCGCGGGTATTCCCGGTGCGCACCACGCATCTGCTGCGCGTGGGCGAGGAGAATGCCGAGCTGGGCCCGATGGCGCTCCGCGCCGCCGAGATCCATGAAGAGCGGACCCGCATCATCCTGCAACGCATGGTAGCGCTGCTGGTGCCGGCAATTACCATTCTGATGGGAATCGCGGTGGCGGCCATCGTCGGCTCGCTGATGACCGCCATGCTCAGCCTGAACGATCTCGCCGCCGGATGAGCATCCCGTTCGCGAACTTGGCAATAGCGCCGCGGCGTGTCGAGAATGTTACAAGCCAGACGGAACTGGCCTATCATAGTGTCGGGGGGAAGACGCCAGATGGCCGCCGGCATGCTGCGTGACATCCTTGGGTGGTGGTTGAGGCAGATGCGCGCCTTCCTGCCGCATCGCCTGCTGCCGGGGGACGCGCGCGCCGACGCGTTGCTCGCAATTGTCGATGGCCCGCGTGGGGCGCCCTCGATCCGCTTCGAGCTGCGACGACGGCGCAGGACGACGCCGCTCGGACGCCTCGCCGTCAACGACACCAGCCAGCGCGCCCCCACCGCGGTCGCCAGGTGGCGCACCAAACGCGTGGTGCTGCAGCCCGATCCGACCAGCGTGCTGGAGCGGCGCGTGGTGCTGCCGTTGGCCGCCGAGCGCGATGTCGCGAGTGTGCTCGGCTACGAGATGGATCGCCTGACCCCATTCACTGCGGAGCAGGTGTTCTGGTCGGCGACCGTCGAACGCCGCAATCGGACCGCCGGGCGGCTGGAGCTCAGCCTGTCGCTGGTGCCGAAGGCTGCGCTGCTGCCGGTGATTGCCGTGCTGTCGCGCATCGGCCTGACGGTCAGCGCGATCGAGGCCACGAATCGAGTGGGTGTGGCGCGGCGCATCGATACGCTCGCGGCCTCTTCCACCCGCCGGCCCTGGCAGGTCATCGTTGCGGCAGCGGTCGGGGTCCTGGCGATCGTCGCCGTGGTCACGCCGTTCGTCACCCAGAGCCTTGCGCGCACCCAGGTCGAGGCGCGCATCGCGGCATTGCAGCCGCGCCTCGCCGAGGTGGAAGCGTTGCGTCGGCGGATTGCCGCCGGAACCGCGGGAAGCGACGTGATCGCGGCGGAACAGGCACGGCTCGGCGATGCCTTGCAGGTGCTGGCGACCATCACCGACCTGCTGCCCGATGACACCGTGCTGGCCGATCTGACGCTGCGCCAGGGCAAGCTTGATATCAGTGGGCGCTCGCTCGTCGCGCCGCGGCTGATCCCGGCCATGGCCGCCGATCCGATCGTTCACAACCCGGCTTTCGTTGCGCCAGTGACACGCACGTCCGACGGCAAGGCCGACACCTTCGTGATCCACGCCGAGCTTGGCCCCTGACATGGAAGCTGCGCTGCCCGAAGGCCCCCGCGGCCGCATGCTCGCTCTCGCGCTGACGCTGACGGTGCTCGCGGTGCTGTGGGTCGGCTGCGTCCAGCCGCTGCTCGACTGGCATGCCGCGCGCGCCGAAGCACTGACGCAACGCCAGGCGTTGTTGCAGCGGGTGGCCGCGCTGGTCGCCGATCTGCCCGAGTTGCAACGCGACTCCTCGAGTTCTCGCGCGCCGGCCGCATCGTTGCTGGAAGGAGGCTCCGATGCGATTGCCGGGGCTGCCCTGCAAGGGGTGGTGCAGCGCTTGGCGACCGAGGCGGGCGTTCAGCCCAACAGCATGGAAACGCTGGCCGCCGAGCAGCGCGGGGCCTATCGTCGCATCGGCCTGCGCGTGGCGATGGCGGCGCCCTGGCCGGTGCTGGTCGAACTGCTGCGCGGGATCGAGCAGGGACCGCCGCACATGTTGATCGATGATGTGTCACTGCGTGCACCGCCGGTCGAGTTGCGGACCGCGAGTTCGCCGGTCAGTGCGGCGTTTACCGTTCTGGCGTTTCGCCCCGCAACATCGGCCCAGCCGTGATGCCGCACCTGACTGGATCGCTGGTCGCCGGTGTCGCCTTGGTCGGCGTCGGACTGGCTGGTGTCATCTTCTGGGAACTCTCTGGTGCGCCAAACGGTAGCGATATGACGCCACGGCGGCCGCGCGCGCCGGCCACGGCGGCCGCCGCGCATGTGCCTGGCAACGATCATCTGCCCGCCTGGGTCGCCAGCGTGCTGGCCCGGCCATTGTTCAGTCCGGACCGTCGGCCGGAACCCGCGGGAACGCCCGTCACCGGCGCCGGCCTGGTCGGCCTGCCGCGCCTGACCGCCATTCTGGTCGGCCCATTCGGCCGCAGCGCGATCTTCGCCGGGCAGAGCCGCGAACCGATCGTCGTCGCGGAAGGCGGCCGCATCGCCGCCTACCAGGTCACCGCCATCGAGGCGACGCAGGTGCACCTGATCGGCCCGCACGGCGCGCAGGTGATGCAGCCGAGCTTCGACCAGGGCGCCGCGGCACAAGCAACAGGGCCAAAGTCCGGCCGGGCCGCATTGCCGCGATGAGGCCGCGCACCGCCTTGGCGTGTGCCGCCCTGCTGGGCGCGCTGCTCATCGCGCTGCCGGGCTGCCAACGGGCGGAGCAGTCCGCGATCTCGCCATTGTCCGAATTGCCCGGCACGGCAGCGGCGGCGCCGCCACGCGTCAACGGTGGTGTCGGCGCGCCCCAGGCGATGCCGCCGGGGCAGGTATCCTATGGCGCGCCCACGGCACCCTCGCTGCCACCATCGGAGGGTGGCCAGCCAAGCGGCGACATCTCGCTCGACTTCGCCGACACCGACATCCGCGAGGTCGCCACTCAGATTCTCGGCAACATCCTCAAGCTCAACTACACTATCGACCCCGCCGTGCACGGCACCGCGACGCTGCGGACAGTAGCACCGCTGGCACGCAGCCAATTGTTGCCGACGCTGCAGACGTTGCTGGCACAAAATGGTGCGGCACTGGTGCAAACCGGCAGCCTGTATCGCGTCGTGCCGACCGCCCAGGCCGCCGGTACGCTGGCCGGCGATGGCACGTCGGGCACCGAGGTGGTGCCGCTGCACTACGCCTCCGCCGAGGATCTGGCCAAGGTGCTGCAGCCTTATGTCGGCGACGGTGGCAAGATTGCCGCCGACCCGGGCCGCAACGCACTGCTGATCAGCGGGGCGCCCCAGGCGCGCGAGAGCCTTGTCGCGCTGGTGCACGCCTTCGACACCGACGTCCTGGCGCGCCAGTCCTACGCCTTGCTGCCGGTCCCGGACGGGGACGTGAAGGATATCGCCGGTGCGCTGGAAGATGCGTTGCGCGGCCATAATGGCGGCGCGCTGGCCGGTCTGGTGCGCGTCGTGCCGCTGGAGCGGATCAACGCGGTTCTGGTGATCTCACCGCAGCCGCGTTACGTCGATGAGGCACGCCGTGTCTATGCCCTGATCGATCGCGCCCACGAGCAGACGGTGCGCGGCTGGCACGTCTATTACCTGCAGAATAGCCATGCCGACGACATTGCCTATGTGATGCAGCAGGCATTCACCCCCAATAGCGTCACCGCGCAGCCGACCAGTGCGACGCAGGCGGCGCAGCGCATGAGCGCCGGCGTGGGTGGGCTGGGCAGCAGCTTCTCCGGCGGCGGCGGCTCTTCGGGCCAGGGCGGGTTTGGTTCCGGCGGCTCCGGCGGCTCCGGCGGCTATGGCGGCATGGGCGCCGGTGGCCTGGGCACCAGCGGTCAGTCCGGCGGCTTCGGTGGGGCCGGCGCGGTGCCCGTGGCCCCTGGGCCGGGAACCGGCCAGGGGGGTGCCGCGCCCGGCCAGGTGCCGGCGGCGGGCAACCCGTTGCTCGGCCCGCTGGAGGCTGGCGCCGGCGCCGGCGGCGCGAACCCCGACTCGCTGCGTATCATTCCCGACGAACAGAACAATGCGGTGCTGCTCTACGGCACGCGACGCGAGCTCGATACCATGCAGGCGATGCTGCGCAAGATCGACATCCTTCCGTTGCAAGTCCGTATCGACGCCGTGATCGCCGAGGTGCAGCTCAATGACAACCTGCAATACGGCACGCAGTTCTTCTTCCAGGCCGGCGGCATCAACAGCATCCTGAGCACGGCGCAGCAGACCTCGGCGCAGTCGCCGTCTGCGTCGGCGTTGAACCTGAATTTCCCCGGCTTCTTCATCGGCGGCCACGGCCTGGGCGGGGCGCCGTTTGCAATCAACGCCCTGCAGGCGGTGACCCAGGTGCACGTGCTGTCATCGCCGGAGTTGCTGGTGCTGGACAACCAGCCGGCACGCCTGCAGGTCGGCGACGTGGTGCCGTACCTTTCGCAAACCTCACAGAGCACCCTCACCCAGAACGCGCCGATTGTGAACTCGATCAACTACCAGCAGACCGGTGTGGTGATGCAGGTGACGCCGCGGGTCAACAGCGGCGGCCTCGTCACACTGGACGTCGTGCAGGATGTCAGCGACGTGTCCAACACGATCACCACGCAAGGGATCAATTCGCCGACCTTTCTGGATCGCAACGTCACCTCCCGCGTCGTGGTTCAGGATGGTCAGACGATCGGCCTGGCCGGATTGATCCGCGACAGTGCCACGGTCGGCAACCAGGGCATCCCCTGGCTGAAGGACGTGCCGATCCTGGGATTTTTCGCCGGCAATCAGAACAACGCGCGCCAGCGCACCGAACTGCTGATCCTGATCACGCCGCATGTCATCTACGACCAGCGCAATGCGCGGGCGCTGACCGAGGACCTGCGCGAGCAGCTTATCAACGCCGCCGCGGTGCCCGATGAGCTGAACGGGCTGCGTCCGTCCGGGTCTCCCGATCCGGGCGCACGGCTGCGCCAGAAGTTGAAGCTGCAGCCATGATCACTGGTTGCAGATCGTGTTGTCGGTTCCCGTGCCGCCGGGCGGGCCCGCCGAGCACAGATCGTAGTCGTGCCCACTGCGGGTCGATGGATTGCGGTACTCGTACGGGTGGTTCCACGGATCGGCCGGCGCATGGGCGTCCTTCAAATAGGGACCGTTCCAGTTCGCCACATCGGCCGGACGCGCGACCAGCGCTTGCAGACCTTGCTGAGTGCTCGGATATTCGCCGATATCGAGCTTGTAGAGATCGAGCACGGACTCCAGCCGCTGGATCGACTCGCGCGCGACGGATGCGCGTGCGGTGCCGAGCTGGCGCAGCGCCGCGGGGGCAACCAGACCGATGAGCAGACCGAGGATCACGATCACCACCAGCAACTCGAGCAGCGTGAAGCCGTCCTCGATTCGGGTAAGGAACGAGGCATGATGAGCATTCCGCTGCTCGCCTGCATGGCCACCGTCGCCTCGTTTTACCACCTGCCGCCCCGCGTCCTGCCGGCGATCCAGGCGGTGGAGGGCGGCGTCATCGGCTCGCTGCATGCGAATACCGACGGCACTCAGGATCTCGGGGTGATGCAGATCAACACGCGCTGGGTCGAGCCGTTGTCCCAGGTCGCCCATTTGCCGGTCGTCGCGGTCCGCGCCAGGCTGGTTTACGACGGCTGTTTCAACATCGCCGCGGCCGGCGCGATCATGCGCGCCTACCTCAATGAAGCGCACGGAAATCTGATGCTCGCAATCGGCTTCTATCATTCGCATACCCCCACCCTGAACAGAGACTACCAGGCAAAAGTGCTGGTGTCCGCTTCCCATTTGTTCGGTGGCGCCAAGCGTACCACGACCGGGCTTCAGCCGGACGTACGCGAATAATTGAACCGTACAACTGGCGGGCATCGGCGCGCTGCAGCCGCGGCGACACGTCTCTGTGAGTCATCGGACGGTAAGACGCGTGTCATAGCCGCTTCACATGTTATCGGCAACATCCGCCCGTGTCTGTGCTTCGTCAATGGAAACGGGAGGGATGTAGATCGATGAGTACCTGTAGGAGTAGACTGCTGAGTTGTGTGGGATTGGCCGCGATGATCACCCAGGTTATCGCGCCCGTGGCCCTCGCCGCGCCGCCACTGGCGCCACACGACCTGGATACCACGACACCGATCAAGCACGTCATCGTGATCTATGGCGAGAACCGCAGCTTCGATCACCTGTTCGCCACCTATCGCTCGCCGAGCGGCGATCATGTGCAAAACATGTTGTCGGAAGGCATCGTCAACGACGATGGCACACGCGGTCCGAACTTCGCCAAGGCGATGCAATTCCAGGCGAAGGACGCCACCACGTTCAGCATATCGCCAGCCAAGACCGGACCATACACCGACCTGCCGCCGCCCAACACCTCCAGCGCGCCGGAAGCCGCCAGCAACGAAAGCCCGCCGCCGTTCGCCACCATCGCCGCCGCCGAAGCCGTCGATTACGGCGTGCTGCCGCGTGACATCTACCTGCTGACCACCGGTGCCACCGGCCTGCCGAACGACCACATCGACACGCGCATCAATAATGTGATGCACTTGGCGCCTGGTCCGTTCCAGCTTACGCCCGGCGTGCCGTACGACGCCTACGCCGCCAGTCCGGTGCATCGTTACTATCAGAACTACCAGCAGTCCGATTGTTCCGCGGCGCATGCAGCCGCGGACAATCCCAGCGGATGCCTGCACGACCTGTATCCTTGGGTCGAGGTGACCATCGGCGCGGGCAACAACGGCGCGAAGCAGCCCGCGGGATTCAATGACGAAAGCACCGGTGAAGGTGCCACCGCCATGGGCTTCTACAATGTGCAACGCGGCGACATGCCGTACTTCAGGCAGCTCGCCGACCGTTACACGATCAGCGACAACTATCACCAGCCGGCGATGGGTGGTACCGGGCTGGACAGCATCATGGCCGGCTTCGGCGATGACATCTGGTACAGCAACGGCAAGGGTCAGGCGACAACGCCGCCGACCAACGAGATTGAAAATCCCGATGCTCAAGCTGGTACCAACAACTGGTACACCCAGGATGGTTATTCCGGCGGCTCGTACAGCGCCTGCGCGGACAGCAGCCAACCCGGCGTCGGTCCCGTGGTCGATTACCTGAAGAGCCTGAAGGTCGCGATCACGCCGAACTGCCAGCCCGGCCACTATTACCTGCTGAACAACTACAATCCCGGCTATTTCGGCAACGGCACGGTAGACACCACCGATACGTTCACCATCCCGCCCAGCTCATCACCCAGCATCGGCAACGTGCTGCTAGCCGGACAGGTGTCGTTTCGCTGGTATGGCGAAGGCTGGGACCAGTACGCCGCCAATCCGCATGATCCGACCGACGTCTACTGCAACATCTGCAATCCGTTCCAGTACCAGACCTCGATCATGACGAACCAAGGCGTGCGGGACGAGGTGCTGAAGGACACCGCCGACCTCTATAACGACATCCAGGATGGCATCCTGCCGGCCGTCACCTTCGTCAAGCCGGGCAGCCTGAATGACGGCCATCCGGCGTCGTCGAAGTTCAGTATCTATGAGGCTTTCGTCCGCAAGGTCCTCACCGAACTGCGGCACAACCCCGAACTGGCGAAATCGACGGCGGTGTTCATCACGGTGGATGAGGCCGGCGGATACTACGACTCCGGCTATATCCAGCCGCTCGATTTCTTCGGCGACGGGCCGCGGATTCCACTGATTGTCGTGTCGCCCTACACCAGGGGCGGCCATGTCAACCACAGCTACACCGACCACGTTTCGATCCTGAAGTTCATCGAGGCCAACTGGGGGCTGCCGACCATCTCCGGCCGCAGCCGCGACAACTTGCCGAACCCAGTGCAGGAGAAGCACAATCCGTACGTGCCGACCAACAGCCCGGCGATCGGCAACTTGATGGACGCGTTCGACTTCGATCACGGCGACAAGGGTCACGACCACGACCACGACAGCCAGGACTGATGACAGGCTGACGACCAGGCCGCGGATCACGGAGGCGGGGCGAGGTTGGCCCCCCTCCGCTCCCGCTTCGGCGGCGCGCGGCTTTACCTTGCTCGAAGTGCTGGTTGCGTTCGTGATCGCCGCTCTCGCGCTGGGTGTGCTGTTTCACGCCGGATTGGGCGGCCTGCGTTCCGCGCAGGCCGCATCGCATTATGAACAGGCGGTCGCGCGAGCGCGCTCGCACCTGGCGCTGGCGGTCCATGCCAGCCCCCTGGTGGGTGGCGATTGGCGCGGCGACGATGGCGGCGGCTTCACCTGGCATCTGCGCGTCGCGCCCGTCGCCAGCGCCGCGGCGCAACCGGCCTACGCGCTGACGCCACTGCGCACAGCGACCATTCCGGTGACGCTGTATGCCGTGACGGTCTGGATCGCCTGGCAGGACAGCAGCCTGCGCGAGGTGCGCCTGGAGACCGAGCAGATCGGCCAGGGCGTTCGATGAGTGCGGCCCGATGAGTGTGGACCTGCCACGACCGAGCCCGACCGCCGCGCCGCGATCCCACGGCTTCACCCTGCTCGAGTTGCTGGTCGCCCTGGCCGTGTTCGGCTTCCTGCTTGTCGGCCTGACACAGGGTACGCATTTCGGCCTGCTTGCCTGGGCTACCAGTGCGCGTCTGTCCGCCGGCAATGACGACCTTGATACCGTCGACGCCACGCTGCGGCATCTGATCGAGGGGATCAATCCCGGCGACGATCTCGATCCCGCGCCGATGTCCGGCGGCAGCGATCGGCTAGACTGCGTCACGGCACTGCCGAATGCCTCCGACGCCATGCCGGTTCGCCGCATGCGCGCCGCACTGTTGGTCGATGGCGCACACCGGTTGGTGCTGCAATGGCGGCCGTATCTCAATGCGATGCCTCTGGGGCCGCCGCCGGCGGCCACCGATACCGAATTGCTGCGCGGCGTGGCGCGGCTGGAACTGTTCTACTGGCGGCCCGGCGGCGGCTGGGTCAGCACCTGGCGCGGCACCGACCTGCCGACGCTGGTGCGCGTCCGGCTGCTGTTCCCAACTGGCGATTCCCGACACTGGCCGGATATCGTGGCGGCACCGCTGCTCGATCGCCCATGACCCGCCGCAGCATCCGCCAGCGCGGCTACGCGCTGTTGATCGTGCTGTGGTCGTTGGCACTGCTCGCCCTGCTGGGCACGCAGGTGCTGGCGACCGCACGGCAGGAAACCCAGCTTGCGCGCAACCTGCGGGACGTGGCGGTGCTGGAGGCGGCGGCCAACGGGGCGGTGCAGGACGCGATCTTCGCCACGCTGGACACCTCGGCACACCACTGGGACCCCGACGGCATCGCACGCATGATCCAGGTAGGACACGTTCCTGTAACGGTCCGTATTGATGACGAATCGGAGAAGCTCAACCCGAACTTCTCCTCCACCGCTCTGTTGCAGGCGTTGCTGACGCAGCTTGGCACCGATCCCGCTACCGCCGCGGCGGTCGCGTCCGCCATCGCCGAGTGGCGTGACGCGCGCAGCGTGCCGGGCCATCCCAGCGCGGCAATCGCCCGCTATGCGGCGGCTGGCCGCGGCTACGCTCCGACCGGTGCACCGTTTGCCAGCGTCGATGAACTTGGCGCGGTGCTGAACATGACGCCGGTGCTGCTGGCGCGGCTGCGGCCCCACCTGACCGTGTTTACCGATGGCGATCCGGGCGCGGCGGCAAGCGATCCCGTCATCGCGCGGGCACTTGCCGCCGTGGGGCAAACCGGCGGCACGGATGAAGCGGGGAACAGCGGTCTGGTGTCGATCACCGCCGAGGCGCGCGGACCGGGACGCGCGCGGTTTGCCATCCGGGTAGTGGTACAAACCAACGCGCAGGCGGGTGGCCGGGTGTATCAGGTGCTGGACTACCAACGGGTGTGGGACGGTCTGCCCTAGTGTCCGATCCCGACGCCCAGTATCCGAACATCGGGTGAATCGGCCCACAAAATCAACGGCTAGTGGGAAAATCTGAGGGCTCTTTTCGGCAGATTTCATCCACTAGCGCGCCAGCATAATTGAATACTCGATACAGTTGTCGTTAAGTTGAATTGAAGCACGGCTTAACGCCATGTTAGGCGTGCCTGGCTAGCAATGATGACGCATTGTCACACTTTGCACAACTTCACCAATCAAGTTGGGGAGGAACGGGAAACCATGGAAATCCGGCAGCGCCAGCATCGGCTGGCGCAGGGTTGCGCTGCTGCCTGCATCTTCGTGGGGGCAGCATTCGCGATGCTAATAAGCGGCGCGCCTGGCGCACAGGCCGACGAACACTTGAATCTGATCGCCAAGATCGACGTTGGGGGCAAAGGTCTCGGCGCGTTCGACATCAGTTATGTCGATCCAGAGCTGCAGCTATATGTACTGTCGGACCGCACCAACGGATCCGTCGACCTGTTCGATCCCATAACCGATACGTTCATCGAGCGTGTCAGCGGCTTCAAAGGTGTTGTGCTGAACTCTAACGGCACCGCGAACAACAACCTGTCTGGTCCCGATGGCGTGGTTACCGTGAATCATACGCAAATCTGGGCAGGCGATGGTGACAGCACCGTCAAAGTCATCGATATCGCCACGCACAAGATCATCGACGTGATCTCGACGGGCGGCAAGTTCCGCGCCGATGAGATGTCCTTGGATCGGCGTGATCACATCCTTGCGGCGGCGAACAACGCGGATACCCCGCCATTCCTGACCCTGATCAATACTGACACGCGCAAGGTGATTGGGCGCATCACGTTCGATGGCACCAACGGAACGCCGGATGCCACCAACGGCCTGGAGCAGTCGCAATGGTCGCCTAAAACCGGCCTGTTCTATGTCTCCGTGCCGCAGGTCGGCCCCAATACGGCGAATGGCGGCATGGCCGTCATCGACCCGAGCACACAGAAGGTGGTTACGACCTTCCCGGTGCAGGATTGCACACCCGCCGGCCTCACGCTGGGGCCACGCCATCGGGCGCTGCTCGGCTGCGGCTCATCGTTCGGCACCTCGCCCAACGTGCTGACCCAGTCGATTGTGATCAACATCGTCACCGGCAAGATCAAGGCGAATATCACCCAGGTCGGCGGGTCGGATGAGGTCTGGTTTGACCGCGGATCGAATCACTATTACCTCGCCGCGCGCAACAACACCGACAACACCGGTAAGATCATGCCGATCCTGGGTGTCGTCGATGCGGAGTCCAACATGTTCGATGGCGGACCCGCCACGTCGACCACGGCGCATTCGGTTGCCGCCGACGAGTTGAACCGCCATGTGTTCGTGCCAATCGGGTTCGTGCCGCCAGGCTCTAAGGCCGGCACCGATCCGACCAACCCCTGCCCAACGCACGGCTGCATCGCAGTCTACGGGCCGTCGCGGCAGCACCACCACCAGTTGGGGGACGAAATGTCGATGGAATCGGATCACTAGACGCCACCTGGCGATCTCCATTCGCCTTGCCTCGGCGGCCCCCCGGTTGCCGAGGCATTGGCGTGTACAATTGGTATCGTGCGTGCGGTTGCCTTGGCGAAGCAGCACAGTGCTGGGATGGTCTGGAGCACCCGTGAACCGGGAACGGCGATCTGCACGCCTTCTGCCAACTTCTGATGATGGCCCTCTGCACGGTCCCGTGTGGCCATCAGCGCACGGTGGACAGGGCGCTCTTCGCAACAGCGAAGGAGCCATTCCTCTGTGGGTGTCTCAAGCTGGCGAATCGCTAACCCAGCCACGCTAATTTCAGCAGCCCGAGCCGGCACAGTTCGGCGTTGCCTTCCCGCGGTCTAAGGCAAGGTTTTCACGACACTTCGAGGTGTTGCGGCGATCGATAGCGCGCCGGGGCGGCAGCGTGCGAAGCCGTCGCCGGCGCGCGGTCGAGCCGCGCGTCCACGGTCCTCGGGGCCGTCACAAACGCAACGCATTTCATAGACCCGATACATGCCGGGATCAGAAGTCTGCATGCGTAAAAATCCGTCGTCGGCGCCACTTTGATTGGGAGCGGGCCGGTCAACACCCGCGGGCCACCGTTCGCGGGATGCCCGGCGCGCGCCGAGCTGTCACGAGCCAACGATCCGGGAGACGATTGCCGTGAAAAACCGTATCCTCACGAAGCTGAGTACGCCCGCGAAGAGACGCACTCTCGCCGGCGGGATTGGCGTCGCTGTCTGCGCTGTCGGATTGACCGCATGGCGCCTCGACGCCGCCACACCCCCATCGCAACCGATTTCCCCTGTGCCGTCGGTACCCGTCGTCGCGGAGCCGGTGCAGGTTTCCGACGTGCCGATCGTGATGGAGGGACTCGGCACTGTGGCTGCCTACAACGTCGTCGACATGGAAGCCCAGGTCACCGGAACGATCCAGAAGATCGGCTTCGTCGAAGGGCAGGTCGTGCATCCCGGCAGTCTCATCGCGCAACTCGACCCGCGGCCGTTCCAGGCGACACTGGCGCAGGCGGAAGCCAACCTGGCCCGCGATCAGGCGCATCTGACGAACGCGCTAACGAATCTTGGGCGCTATGTCCCGCTGGAGAAGCAGGGCTTCGTGTCCGCCCAGCAAACCACCAACCAGGCATCGGCGGTGACCCAGCTTCAGGCGGCGATCGCCAGCGACAAAGCCGCCGTCTTCAACGCACAGACCCAGCTTGGCTACACCACGATCACGTCCCCGATCGACGGCGTCACCGGCATCCGTCGTGTTGACATCGGCAATCTCGTTCAACCGAACTCCACCACGCCGATCGTAACGATCACGCAGATCCAGCCTATCTCCGTCGTGTTTACCCTGCCGCAGAAGGACGTGCCGCAGGTGCAGCAGGCCATGGCCCACGGCACCCTGGCGGCCGTCACGTATGGCCAGGACGACCACACCCAGCTTGGCACGGGCAGTCTGCTGCTGGTGAACAACACGATCAACCAAAGCTCCGGAACCGCGCAACTGAAGGCGACATTCCCTAATGCGAATCGCGCGCTGTGGCCGGGAGAATTCGTCAACGTCCGGCTGATCGTTAGCACGCAGCACAACGGCCTCAGCGTGCCGCTGACGGCAATTCAGCAGGGGCAGAGCGGCACGTTCGTCTATGTCATCCAGCCAGATGGAACGGTTAGGCAACGTCCGGTTACCGTAGCGGAAACCCTGGATGGCCGCGCCCTTGTCGACCATGGATTGCAGTCGGGCGACAGGGTCGTAACGGCAGGCCAATATCTCCTCAGCAATGGTGTTAAGGTCGCCGCGGTGCCGCCTGACGATCCGCGGGTGCAGAACTCCTCCGAAGCGACTGCAGGAATGTTGTGATGAGCATCCCCACCCCCTTCATCCGCCGGCCAATCGCAACCGCGCTGCTGATGGTCGCGATTGTTCTGC
>DASRQX010000093.1:0-13317 GCA_035696165.1 Acetobacteraceae bacterium
CGTCCTATTCACCAGAACTCAACCCAATGGAGAACATTTGGGACTACCTGCGTGGTAACAAGCTCAGCAGGCTTGTCTGGGACAACTATGAGGCCATCGTCGCAGCCTGCAAGGAGGCTTGGCATTTCCTCATCGGCGACACGGAGCGCATTGATTCTATCGCCCGCCGCTCCTGGGCATGGGTCAATCATTAGGGCGGCTGGTATTACAGCGATTGCTGATATGCCAGGTCACTTCGTGCGTCGCGTCGCCGCTCTGCGCAGATACATGCCATGCCGGAAGCAACGCGACCGTGGCGCTTCCCCCGACCTCCATCGCCGTCAGCGTACCGTGTCCCGCTTCGCATGGGTTTGGATACGGAATAGCGACACGTAGCGGCACGTCGGACAAGTCGAAAATCGGCGAGAAACAAGTTCCGGACCGTAGACGAACCGTTCCGGGCGGTTGCCCTGGCGCACGTGCCACGGTGACCCACGCCAGCGGTCGTGGGCAACCGGTGCGCGGTCCTTGAATTGCGTGAGAAAATCCGTGGACCCGTCCATCGTCGTCAGTGCGGCTGCGACATCTCGAGCGTCGACCTGTGCCAATTCGCTGGTGACGACCTCTGCGCCGCCTTCGGGTGTCATCGCGGGTCCAGCACTTGAGATGAGCCAGATCCAACATACAATGGCGGCGAGCGTCGCAACTGCCGTGGCTGGCAAAAGCCCCGGAAAATCGCCCTTGTCGTCCCCCCGCGCACCGGCTGCGGTCGCCGGCGGCCGCGTCTCCGAGTCCTGCGTCATGACTTAACCAGACAGGGGGTAACTATGCCGGCCGTGGCGCACAATACTCATGCCGACCGGAGCGAATTGCTAGACGCGGCCACAGTGGTCGTCAACCTTGCAGGCGAACAACAATTGACGCTTGGGGTGCGACGTGAACAGGTGCAGCCGTCCTGGGCGGCCGACAGCGGCTTCCGGTTCAATGCGTCATCGGGCGGGCCGTCAGGTTCGACTGGAATCGGCTGACGTGCACGATGCCGCGAGATCGTCTCGCACACGTCCAGACTGCGACATTCGTTGGCGGTGCGCTACTCGGTGGCTAGCACGACAGGCTTCACTGATGGTTCCGCTGGTGGATGATTCGTGCGCCAGGTCTGCGGGTCTTGCATACCGATCCGCCGGAAATGCGCATGCCAGTCCAGCAACGAAGCCACGCGAGACGCGCGCCCCGACGCTACCGCGCGCGGCTCACGGTGTAATCAGCCACGTCGGCCAGCGCGCGGCGGATCGCGCTGTCCGGGAACACCGTCAGAGCCGCCTTCGCCGTTTCGGCGAAGCGCGTTGCGCGGGCCAGCGTGGTCGCAATGGCCCCGTGGCGCGCGATCAACGCCATTGCGTGATCGAGATCGGCTGGATGCTGGTCGCTGTGCTCGATCGTGCGGTGCCAGAACGCTTGGTCGTCGGCGTCGCCGGCCTGGTAGGCGGCCAGCACGGGCAGGGTGATCTTGCCCTCGCGGAAATCGTCGCCGACGGTCTTGCCCAGGGTCGCCTGGTCGGCCGCGTAATCCAGTGCGTCGTCCACCAGTTGGAACGCAATGCCGAGATTGCTGCCGTAGGCGGCGAGCGCTGCCTCCTCCGCCTGCGGGCGGTCGGCGACAATGGCACCAACCTGGCAGGCGGCGGCGAACAGCGCGGCGGTCTTGCCCTGGATCACCTCGAGATAGCGGTCCTCGGTGGTGGCAAGGTCGTGCTGGGTGGCGAGTTGCAGCACCTCGCCCTCGGCGATCGTCGCGGCGGCGCGCGACAGCACCGCCAGCACCTTGAGCGAGCCGTCCTCGACCATAAGCTGGAAGGCGCGCGCGAACAGGAAGTCGCCGACCAGGACGGACGCCTTGTTGCCGAACACTGCGTTGGCCGAGGCCAGGCCGCGGCGGAGTTGGCTTTCGTCAACCACGTCGTCGTGCAGCAGGGTCGCGGTATGGATGAACTCGACGCAGGCGGCCAGGCTTGGGTGGCGGGTGCCGGCGTAGCCGCACAGCCGGGCGGCGGCCAGCGTCAGCAGCGGGCGCAGCCGCTTGCCGCCGGCGGCGACGATATGCGCGGCAAGCTGCGGGATGAGCGCGACCGGGCTGTCCATGTGCGCGACGATGGTGTGGTTGCAGGCCGCCATGTCGCGCTCGACGAGGGCGGCGAGAACGTGCAGAGCGTCCTCGTCTTGCCTTGGGTCTTGCTTCGGATCTACGCCGCGGTCGCCCAGGGGCTCGCCCAGCGTACCGCTACGGGTGCCGCGGCGAGAACCGGCATCATCCGGGGCGGCGCCCGCCGCGACCCCCGGATCAAGTCCGCAGGCGGGGGCAGGTTCCGCTTGGAACGGGGGCAGGCTGGCGACAACGCCCAAAACTGTCTCCCGGCTTGCGCGGCTTGAGTGCAGCGTCACCATATCGGCGCGCCGGAAACAGGGTCAAGCTGAGCTGGAGGGCCGAGGCAGGAGGGACGCGCGGTGCGGGTGCTGGTGACGACAAACAATATGGTCCGGCTGAGCTTTCTCGGGGCGTTGCTGGCCGATGCCGGGATCACGACGACGGTGCTGGATGGGCATGCCAGTGCGGTCGAGGGGAGCATCGGCGCCATCCCGCGCCGGCTGGTGGTTGCCGAGGCGGACGAGGTGCGGGCACGGCGGGTGCTGACCGAGGCCGGGGAACTCTGATGGCGGCTCCGGAGCGGGCGACCGACAAAAGGGAGGCAACCGCGAATCGGCCAGCGTGGCACTCTGCGGGACGCCGTGGCGGGCGATGTCGTCACCGGATGCCATGTTGCTGGCAACACGGGAAAATCAGCGATGGCGACGGGGCCGGATGGCGACCGGGTCAGGTCGCGCTATTCTGCCGTGCGCCAACCGGAAGGAGACGCTGCATTGCACATGACGACGCGCCGGACCGTGCTGACGTCATTGCCGATCGCGGCCGCACTCGGCGGCACTGCGTTCGGCGGCAACTACACCGGCACGCCGCAGGACGCGGCGAGTTTTGCCCGCTACATCGAGGGCGTGAAGGCCGCGGCGCGGGCCAAGGGTATCGCTCCCGACGTGTTGGAAGCCGCGTTCGCGAATGTACGTGTCAACGCACGCGTCATTGAGCTCGATCGCAACCAGCCCGAGGTCCAGTTCACCTGGGCGCGTTACCGCACGCTGGTTGTTTCGGACGCGCGGGTGGCGGGCGGCCGGGCGCAATACACGCGACACGCTGCACTGCTGCGGCGGGTTGAAGCAGCCTATGGCGTGCCTGGGCCGATTGTCGTCGGCCTGTGGGGCCTTGAGTCCGACTATGGGCACGATGTCGGCAACTTCAACGTGATCGAGGCAGTCGCGACGCTGGCCTGGGAGGGTCGTCGCGGGGCCTATTTCCGTAGCCAACTCATGGACTGCCTGGCGATTCTCAATGCCGGCGACATCCGCCCGGCGCAGATGGTCGGCAGTTGGGCGGGCGCCATGGGCCAGACCCAGTTCATGCCGGACAGCTTCCTGAAATACGCCGTCGATTTCGACCACCGCGGCGCGCGCGACCTGTGGAACGATTTGGCCTGCGTTTTTGCCTCCACGGCCAACAACCTGGCGAAGGAGGGGTGGCGCCACGGGGTCCCGTGGGGCGCCCGCGTGATGCTGCCCGCCGGTTTCGATCCGGCACTGATCGGACGCGGCACCAGCCGCAAGCTGCGGTACTGGGCGGACCTCGGGGTGCGCCGGCAGGATGGCACGGCGTGGTACGCGCCGGAGAAGGCCGCATCGGCGTGGGCCGAGCTTCCCAGCGCGTTGGTGCAGCCTGGCGCACCAGCCGACAATGACACCTACCTGGTCTACTCCATGCAATTCGCGGCGCTGCGGGCCTACAACCCATCCGACAAATACGCGCTGTGCATCGGTCTGCTGGCTGACGGGATCGAAACGTGATCGTCCGTTCGGATCGGACCCGGGGCGCGCGCACGGGATGAAAGCGCTGCGGGGTCGGCAGGCCGGATGCGCCAGTTCAGTCCGGTGTCCGAACAGGTGTCGGACGGGGTGCTAATCCGTGCCCCATTTGGGCGGCGGCAGCTTGTTCAGCAGGATCTGGTGTTGGGCGACTTCCTCGAACAACTTCTCGACCGCGGTTGCCAACTTCATGTGGGTGCGTTTGTTCGTCCTGCCCCGCGAGACGATTGCCCCTGCCGCGCGAAGTCGCCTGAGGGCGGGTCCTACATCCGCCCTTTTCAAGCCGGCGGCCGCCGTGATTTCCGCGTTGGTCATTTCACCCTGTAGGGCGGCGAGGATTTTTGCATCGTTTTCGTCGTCGTCATCCGCCATGGAACCCCCTTCCGCCGCGCCGCGATCGCGGATGCCGCCATTGAGACAAGGTTCTGTCCGACGTTCGCTGCCGCTTGCAGGGGGATCGGCAGGCCGCTGAGAACCAGGAACCCGCGCCCCGAGTCCGCCGCTTCGTGGTGGCAACAAACTTCCGAATCGGAACTCTAGCCCACCGTTGTCGGGTCGACCAGTTTGCCTAGGGCCCGCGGCAGGGGATTGCACTTGGAATTTCCTTGACCGGCTCACCGGGTCGGCACCAACCACGTGCTGACCGCTCGCAGGCAGATCTGGGTTTGGCGGTTCACGGTCTCGCACACCGCCTCGGACGTTGCCGTCTGGCGATCGATGAAAGTGAGCGGCCGCGCGTGCCGCGTCATCGATTGCAGTCGTATACGCCGTCCGCAGGTGACGTGGCGACGAGGCAGACCCACCCACCGGCTGGTATAAGCGCGCATGGACGTCACGGAAGGTCATCTGCTGGGCGGGCGAGTGCGCTATGCGCAGCCGCGCAGCGGGTTCCGCAGCGGGATAGAGCCGGTGCTGCTTGCGGCCGCGGTGCCGGCGCGTCCCGGAGAGCGCGTGCTGGAGGTAGGCAGCGGTGCGGGTGCGGCGCTGCTGTGCCTGGCGGCGCGGGTGGCGGGGATCAGTGGCGTTGGCGTGGAGCGCGACTCAGCGCTGGTCGCGCTGGCGGCGCGCAACGCGGCGGCAAATTCATGCCATGAGCTGGCTTTCCTGGCGGCCGACATCGCCGAGGCCCCTGAGATCGGTCGGTTCGACCACGCCTTCGCCAATCCGCCGTATCATTCGGCGCTGGGCACTGCCTCGGCTGACGCGTCACGCGATGCGGCGCGGCGGGCGCCGGCCGACCTGTTCACGCTGTGGGCGGCATCGATGGGGCGGCGGTTGCGCGCGCGCGGCACCTTGACCTGGATCGTGACCGCGGCGGTTCTGCCGGCTTGCGTCGCTGCGCTGACCGCCGCCGGATGTGCGCCGGCGGCCCTGCTGCCGCTATGGCCGCGCGTCGGCCAGGACGCCAAGCTGGTCTTGCTGCATGGGGTCAAAGGCGGGCGGGCGGGATTTCGCGTGCTGCCCGGGCTGGTGCTGCACGCCGGGGCCGCAGGCTTCACGCAAGATGCCGAGATGATCCTGCGTCACGGCGGGCGATTGGCGATCTGACCGGGCGCGGCGTTTCCAAGGCCCACGAGTCACCACGCTTGGAGGTCCGTGGGCTTGGAGACCTCAGGGCCGGTGGACCCCAGGCTCGGAGGTCCAAACGCTCAGAGATCCCCCGTCTCCGCATGGCGCAAGTGCCACAGCCGCTCGTGCGCCGCGACCAGGCTTTCCATATTGCGCCGCCGCGTTCCGTCCGGTGTCAACGGCCGGCGCGTGAGCATCATTTCCAGGACGTGCAGAAGTTGCTCGGCTACCTCGAAGTCGCCTTGATCGCACGCATGATGGAACGCTATCAGAATCTTGTCTGACAAGCGCCGGCTGTAACGAGGGGTGGTTGGCGCCGCGCCTTCGTTCTGCGCGTCGGCCTCCGGTCGCTTCACCATCGGTTCGGTCGTGGTGCCCATCCTCCCTCGATCTGCTGGATATGCCCTGCCCGCTGCAGGGCTGCCTTTGCCAACTCAGGTGCCGTATCACGAGTCACGCCGGTTGGTACGGCGTGTTTGTTTTGAGCGACACTTCGACGCGGTTCCGCTCCGCGCGATCTTACCGGATCGACTGGCCTGCTGCACAACTCATGTTGCACGAACCCACCGCGAGTATGCTGTTTCCGCGACTGTGCACATTCTCTGGCAACGCGGCATCCGATGTCTGAATTTTATCCAAAAGTCTCACACAGCGACGTTCGATACCAAAGCGCGTGCCTCGGGTCAAGCGCGTTAGATCGCGCACAGCGTCTCTTGACACAAAGATCGGTGTGGGATGGCCAGGAGGTGGCCGCGCGGGGCTGCGGGCCGGTGCCGGTTTCGGACTGGGACACTGTCGGGTCGCGCAGCACCTGTGTTCGAGATGGGGAGTGGCACGGCCCGTCCTAAGCGGCGGGAAACGCGCCGGTTGCCGAGGCCGGGTCGGAATGCGGGCTGGCGAAGGCGTCCTCCCAGGTGCCGGTGGTTGAGGCCTTGCTGTACTCCGTAGCCCGATTCTCGAAGAAATTGGTGTGTTCGACCGCGTTCAGCATCTCGTCGAGCCAAGGTAGCGGGTTGCGTTCGACGTGGTAGAGCGTGTTCAAGCCAAGCTGGACCAGGCGGCGGTCGGCGATGTAGCGGATGTATTCCTTCACCCCGCGCGCGGTCAGCCCATGGACCGCGCCGCCCTCGAACGCCAGGTCGATGAATGCGTCCTCGTGATCGACGATAGTTGCGCAGGTGATATAGATGTCGCGCTTCAACTCCTCCGTCCAGATTTCCGGATTCTCCTGCACGAATGTGCGGAACAGCTTGATGATCGACTCGCAATGCAGCGATTCGTCGCGCACCGACCAGGTGATGATCTGGCCCATCCCCTTCATCTTCCCGAAGCGCGGAAAATTCAGCAGGATGGCGAACGAGGCGAACAGTTGCAGCCCCTCGGTGAAGGCGCCGAAGGCGGCCAGGGTTTTGGCGATCTCGTATTTCGAGTCGACCGTGAAGCCCTGCATGTAGTCGAACTTGTCCTTCATTTCCTTGTATTTGAGGAAGGCCTGGTACTCGATCTCCGGCATCCCGATGGTGTCGAGCAGGTGGCTGTAGGCGGCGATGTGGATGGTCTCGGTGTTGGAGAACGCCGACATCATCATCAGCACCTCGGTCGGTTTGAACACCCGGCTGTAGTGCTTCATGTAGCAGTTGTTCACCTCGACATCGGCCTGGGTAAAGAAGCGGAAGATCTGCGTCAGCAGGTTGCGCTCGGCGTCCGTCAGGTTGCGGTGCCAGTCCTTCACGTCATCGGCGAGCGGCACTTCCTCCGGCAGCCAGTGCACGCGCTGCTGCGTCAGCCACGCCTCATAGGCCCATGGATAGCGGAACGGCTTGTAGACCGGGTTCTCGGTCAGCAGGTCGAAGCGGACGGGGTGTTCGCCGGCTGAGCCGGAAATGGCGTCCATTGGCATGTGGCCTGGGTCTGGTGTGCGGGCAGGATAGCACGCGGGCTGGAGAAGGTCGCGCCGTGGGGGGCGCAAGATATGGTGGTGGAGAGGCACATGCAACCCACATTGTGGTGGGACCTTGACGCCGCCGGGATTGAGGATACGACAGGCCGGCGCGACTGACGCGCGATCGGCAGGTGGCCAAAGGAGTGTCCGGCAATGCAACGCGAAGTGATGGTGGTCTCCGGCGTGCGCACCGCGATAGGCGATTTCGGCGGTGCGCTGAAGGACATGGCGCCGAGCGCGCTTGGCTCGCAGGTGGTGCGCGAGGCGCTGCAGCGCGCCGGGGTGGCGGGCGCCGAGGTCGGGCACGTGGTGTTCGGCAACGTCATCCACACCGAGCCCAAGGACATGTACATGGCCCGCGTCGCCGCGCTGGGGGCCGGCGTGACGCAGGACGCGCCGGCGCTGACCGTCAACCGGCTGTGCGGGTCCGGCTTGCAGGCGATCGTGTCGGCCTCGCAGGGCATCCTGCTGGGCGATGCCGACATCGCGGTGGGCGGCGGGGCGGAGAGCATGAGCCGTGCGCCGTATATGACCGCCGGCATGCGCTGGGGCGCGCGGATGGGCGATGCGACGATGATCGACATGATGGTCGCCGCGCTGCACGACCCGATCCACAACATCCACATGGGCGAGACGGCGGAGAACCTGGCAGAGAGCCATCAGATCACCCGGGGCGACCAGGACGGGCTGGCGACGGAGTCGCACCGCCGGGCGGCGCGCGCGATCGCCGAGGGGCGGTTCAAGTCGCAGATCATGCCGATCGCGCTGAAGTCACGGAAGGGCGAGACGGTGTTCGACACCGATGAGCATGTGCGCGCCGATGCGTCCGAGGCCGATCTGGGCAAGCTGCGGCCGGTGTTCCGCAAGGATGGCACGGTGACGGCGGGCAATTCCTCGGGGATCAATGACGGCGCGGCGGCGGTGGTGCTGATGGAGGCGGCGACGGCGGAGAAGCGGGGCGCCAAGCCGCTGGGACGGCTGGTGGCGTATGCCCATGCCGGGGTCGATCCGAAGGTGATGGGGATCGGGCCGGTGCCGGCGACCCGGGCGGTGCTGAAGCGCGCGGGCCTGACGCTGGCGGATATGGATGTCATTGAGTCGAACGAGGCATTTGCGGCGCAGGCCTGCGCGGTGGCGAAGGACCTCGGGTTCGATCCGGCGAAGACCAACCCGAACGGGTCGGGGATCTCACTCGGGCATCCGGTCGGCGCGACCGGGACAATCCTGACGGTGAAGGCGCTGTATGAGTTGGCGCGGATCGGTGGGCGCTATGCGCTGGTGACGATGTGCATCGGCGGCGGGCAGGGAATTGCCGCGGTTTTCGAGCGCGTGTAGGGCGTGCGGGGCGGGAAAGCCTTGCCGGCGGGCGCTTGACCCCGCGGGGCAGCGCCTTCCGGCTGTTGTGTCTCGCGGATGCCCGAAGGTGGCGGGTGCGCGCGGGAGGCGGATGGCGCTGCCCCCCGGGCCAAGCGCCCGCGGGCAAGGCTTATCCGCCCAACGATCTTGAACTAGTGGCGGGCTGAGTTCATCTGGTCGGTATCGTCATGCAAGCAACCGTGGGACGCGTGGATGCGGATCACGATCAGTGAAAGGGCCATCCATGCGGATCCTGGTCGTCGGCGCCGGCGCAACCGGTGGGTATTTCGGCGGCCGGCTCGCCGAGGCGGGGCGGGACGTTACGTTCCTGGTGCGGCCAAAGCGGGCCGAGGAGTTGCGGCGGGACGGGCTGCAAATTCTCAGCCCGCATGGCGATGTGACGCTGCATCCGCAGTTGGTGACGGCGGATCGGATCGCGTCGCCGTATGACGCCGTGCTGCTGACGGTGAAGGCGTTTGCACTCGATGCGGCGCTGACGGATCTGGCGCCCGCGGTTGGCCCCGGCAGCGTGATCATTCCGGTATTGAATGGCATGCGGCATCTGGACGTGCTGATCGGGCGTTTCGGCGAGGCGGCGGTGCTGGGCGGCGTCTGCCTGGTGGCGACGACGCTTGATGCGCAGGGGCGTGTCAAGCAACTCGCGGAGTTCCAGCAGCTTGTCTGCGGCGAGCGCAGCGGCGAGATGTCGGCGCGGGTTGCCGCACTCGGTGCGGTGATGCAGGGCGCAGGCTTCACCGCGCGCGTCTCGGCGGTGATCCTGCAGGAGATGTGGGAGAAATGGATCTTGCTGGCCACGCTTGGGTCCATCACCTGCCTGCTGCGTGGCACGGTTGGTGATATCGAGGCGGCGCCGGGTGGCGCGGCGCTGGCGCTGGAGGTGCTGGGCGAGTGCGTCTCGGTGGCGACGGCGTCCGGCTATACGCCGGGCGAGGCGTTCCTGACCCGGACCAAGGCGTCGGTGACAGCGAAGGGTTCGGCGACGGCGCCGTCGATGTATCGCGATCTGACGCAGGGGCTGCCGGTGGAGGCTGATCAGATCGTTGGCGATATGGTGGCGCGGGCGCGGGGGTTTGGGATCGCGGCGCCGATCCTGACGGCGGCATATGCGCATTTGTCGATCTATCAGCGGCGGGTTGCTGGGGGGTGAGAGCCATCGGCTGGCGGGGCACGCGGCGCCGCATGCAAGCCAAGTGAACCAGAGATGAACACTGATGAACACTGATGAACACGTATAGCGCGAGCGCGGCAGTGGCGTGACTTCGCTTGGACTGCCAATCCAGCCGTATTGTGTCTGCGTTTATCTGTGTTTATCTGTGTTCATCTGTGGTTGAATCCCTGCTTTATTTGCGACCCGCGATCATCCCGCTGGCGGCGTCGTCGCACTGGTCATTGTCGGGCTTCGGGTACAAGCTCCACCCCGGATGTTGGGAGGAGGACGCAATGGCCGGCAATGGACAGATGATTATTGAGTTGGACCGCAAGCGCATGGTCGCGATGGCGGAAAAGGATATCGCCACGCTGAACGCGGTGCTGGCGGACGATCTGGTCTACACGCATTCCTCGGCGCGGCTGGATACCAAGCAGAGCCTGATCGGGGCGATGCAGTCGGGCGCGACAGTTTATTCCTCGGTCGAACCGTCCGACGTGGTGGCGCAGGATTGCGGCGATGCGGTGGTGCTGACCGGGGTGGCGCGGATCAGCGTGAGTTCCGGCGGCAAGCCGATGAAGTTCGGTGTGCGGTTCACCGATGTTTACGCGAAGCGCGGTGGGCAGTGGCAGATGGTGACTTGGCAGTCGACGAAATTGCCGGAGTGACCGCGAGCGCAGCGAGCCGTCACGCCGACGGAGGTCGGCATCCACGACTTCCCTTGCTGCCGTGAGCGCCGGTGATTGCGGAGGCGAAAGTAAGTCATGGATGCCGGCATGCGCCGCCATGACGGTGGAAAGGGCGGCATGACGGTGGAGAATCTGGAGTAACGACAACGCTAACGGAGACCTGACTGGGGGACACTCAATGCAACTCGGCATTCATCTGCCGCATGCCGGCGAGCAGGCGACGCCAGCGCTGATCAAGCGCCTGGCGGTGCGGGCCGAGGCGCTCGGGCTCAGCGATGTGTGGGTGAGCGAGCACATCATCGTGCCGCGCGCGACGTTTCCTCGGTCGCCGCTGTTCTATGACCCCGTGCTGACGTTGACCTGGGTGGCGGCGGTGACGCAGCGGGTGCGGCTGGGCACGTCAGTGCTGGTGTTGCCGATGCGCCATCCGTTGCCGTTGGCGAAGGAACTGGCGACGCTGCACAATTTGTCCGAGGGGCGGCTGATCCTGGGCGCCGGGGTCGGCTGGCTGGAGGCGGAGTTCGCCGCGCTGGGGGTGCCGTTCCGCGAGCGGGGACGGCGGATGGACGAGGGGATCGCGATGATGCGCGCGGTCTGGACGCAGGACCCGGTAACGTTCCGGGGCAAGTATATTCCGGCGGAAGTCGAGCAGATGACCATGCTGCCGATGCCGATCAGTCCGATCCCGATCTGGATCGGCGGCAGTTCCGATGCGGCGCTGAAGCGGACGACGCGGGTGGCGGATGGCTGGCACGGCAGCCGCTATACAGCCGAGGAGGCGGCGCCGATTGTCAAGCGGTTGCGCGCCGAGCGGCCGGATGACGGATTCACCGTGTCGATGCGGCTGCACTGGAGCGGCAAGGATCAGGGCGAGTTGCGTGATCGTGTGGCGGCTTATGCGGATGTTGGGGTTGGGCACATCATGGTGCATCCGCATGACCGCAATGTTGATGACTGGGACAGCGTAATTGACGGGGTCGGCCGGCTGGCCGGGGGTTGAGCGATGGACCATGAAATCGACCATACCGATCCGGCGACGTGGGATCCGGCATTGGACGCCGTGATCGCGGCGCCCCGCAACCACGCGGTGCTCTACGAAGACGATGTCATTCGCATCCTGGCGGTGAGCGTCGCCCCCGGCGAGACCGAAAACCCACATCATCACCACTGGCCCTCCGTCATGGTGTTCGACCGGACGGCCAAGATCCGTGACTTCAATGGTGCGACCGGGGAGGAAATTCCGTTGCCGCCGCGAGACAGTTTGCCGCTGCCCCTCACGATCAAATTCCCGCCCCAGCCGCTACACTATGTCGCGAATTGCGACACCAGGCCGATCCATGCCACGCGCATCGAGTTCAAGCAGGGCTACCCGACCCAGTACTGAGGTTGGTCACGCATCGGGGTCAGGTGCAAAGATAGAACGCAGGTGTGTCGATGCAGTGCGCGGGCATCGAATCAACAGCGTCGAAGGCGCCGTGCATCACCGGGGTCGAACCGGCGTCCCCGGTCCAGCGCGGCCAGTGGCTGAGGCACGATCCGGCGAGACGCTCGGTGACAAGAACAGTTGTGGTTGTTGCCACCGGCTCAATGGCTCTGCCGCCCGCGGCGTGCTCGCTAGCCGCCCGCCCGGTTTGTGGCCGGATGACCGGTTGCATGACTTGCAGGTCGATAGCCACCACCCTGGGCGCCGCCGCGATAGGTGCCTGCGTGACCTTCGGGCCGATAGGCACTCCCCTGGCTCGCGGCCTGATAGCCGCTGCCCGAGCCACCCCAACGATGATCGGAGCTCGGGGTTTCCCCTCGGTCCTGATCGCGCCAATTGGTACCGCCGTAATAGTCGCCACGCCAGGCACCGCCTGAGACGACTGCGCCGCCGTAGCCGTCATAGGCTGGATAACCATCGCCTCCATAGGCCGGATAACCGCTGTAGCCATATGCCGGACTGGCGCAGCAGGGCGCGGACGCGTCCGCATACGTACCGTAAGCGCAGCCCTGAAGCAGTCCCGCCCCAAGGATCACGAGGGCCGCCGTCAGTGTGCGTCGATGACACCTTCCGATCATTGCCGCCTCCATCCGCCGTGGATCGCCAACCGCTCGTTGAGCAAGATCAAAGCGTGCAATTTGTAGTGGCTGATTGTGCCGAAACGGCCGCAATTTCGTGGCACTTCGCGGGAAATTTCGCGGTAACCGTGGTCGCGCCATAGCAGACTTGACAACGGTCGCCGCATCGGCCCTGCCGTATCTCGGCTTTGTTGCCCGGCCTCGCCAGGCCTGTTCAGGACGTCCGCCGACGCGCACATCTGTTGGGACCTGCGCGGATGCCAGCCGGCAGTGGCCCCGCAATACGCAGGCGCCCGTCGCAGTCCGACTTGTCAGCGATGGGGCCGGCGCCGCGGTCGCGCTGGGCAAACCGCCGCGTTACGCACTTTGCCGGCGCTTAGAGGTAGAACGCGGGTGTGTCGATGTCGCCGCTCCAGCCGTAAAGCGCGAGCAAGGGTTCGGCAAACGTGCGCATCGCGTGCGGCTGGTTTGAGTGGTGCAGCACGAATTCTCCGGGCGGAACGATCCGTTCCGCTTCCGGCGTCGTCCATTGGGCGTGGCCGGAGATCACGAGATAGAGCTCGATCGCGGGATGCGCGTGCAGCGGG
>DASRQX010000094.1:0-7256 GCA_035696165.1 Acetobacteraceae bacterium
GGCGTCATGTCGAGCAGGATGGCGCCGGTGTCCCGCACCAGGCCATAGGCCCAGCTCGCGATGACGACGGCGCCGATGCAGCCGGCGAGCGGGTCCATCCACAGCCAGCCGAAAGTACGGGCCAGCAGCAGCCCGACGATGACCAGCACCGACACCGTGGCGTCGGCGATGACGTGGATGACCGCCGCGCGCATATTGTTGTCCCGGCCGGTCGCGCCATGCGCCTGTTCGTGTTCGGCAAATGTAACGCGATAGGAACGGCCGCCGGTGCCGACGCGCAGATGCGCAGTGAACTCGTGCGGCTCCGGGATCTCGTCAACCGATTCCAGGTAGCCGTTGCGGGCCGCCATCGTGAAGGTCTGGCGGGCACCGTCCGGGCGCTCGGTCTCGATGGTCAGGTCCGCGGCCGGCGGCGTCACCTCCGCCTCGGCGCGGAGCCGGAAGCGCGGCGGCACACCATCCTCGAACACCGTCAGGATCAGCGGCCCCATCTCGGTTTCGATCCGATCTGCAGCGTCCGCGTGATCGTACGCATCGGCATGTCCGTGGCCGTCGCCGTGCCCATGTCCATGTCCGTGGCCGTGGCCGTGGGCGTGGGCGTGGGCGTGGGCGTGGGCGTGGGCGTGTGAGTGGTCGGCGCCGCCGCTGAGCAGCCAGGCGCTGCCGATGTTCACCAGCAGGCCCAGCGTGGCGATGGGAATGGCCTCGCGGAAATGGATCGGCACCGGAGCGAACAGGCGCTGCACCGCCTCGTAGCCGATCAGCAGCGCGATCATCGCCAGCACGATCGCGCTGGTGAAGCCGGCGAGATCGCCAAGCTTGCCGGTTCCGAAGGTGAAGCGCGGATCGGTCGCGTGCCGGCGCGCATAGCTGTAGGCCAGCGCCGCGAGCAGCAACGCCCCGGCGTGGGTGGACATGTGCAGCCCGTCGGCGACCAGGGCGATCGAGCCGAACAGCAGCCCACCGATGATTTCGACCACCATCATGGCCCCGCAGAGCCAGATCACCGCCCAGCTCCGCCGCTCGGCGCGTTCATGCCCCTCGCCGAGGAAAACATGGCTATGCCCGAGATTGTTCCCGTGATCGTGCGGCGGCGTGAGCACTGCGATCTCGGCCATGTTGCGTCCCCTATTTCAGATAGGTGCGGACCACATCGAGAAGCTGCTCGGCGGCTTCGGTGTTGAGCGCGCCGGGATGTTGCTCGGCATCCACCAGGTGGGTGCGGACGTGATCCTCGACGACCTCCGCCATCAGCCCGGCCATCGCGCCGCGTGCTCCGGCGAGCAGGTGCATAACCTGTTCGCAGCCGGCCTCGGTTTCCAGGGCGCGCTCGATCGCCTCGACCTGCCCGCGCAGCCGGCGAACGCGCGCCAGCAGCTTCCGCTTTTCGCGCACCGTATGGGTCATGCGGCGCCTATGGCATAGGGGGATACCCTATGTCAAACATGCGGCTTCATGCGCGTTCCAACCGCATCGCGCGAGCGGGCCGCCGATGTGGTGGCGCCGATCGGTGTGGCGGTGCTGATCGGGGCGATGGCTGCAATGCGGGCGACGCAAGGTCGGGCTGAGGACTGACGGATCGACGCGGTGGGACCCGGGGTTACGGACACTCAGGCAAACTGCTCGTCGGCGCTTATCCGGGGTGCGCCGCATCGGGCGCTCAGGCAACCCTGTCAGCCGCCGGCAATGCTCTGGCAACGCAACAAATTAGGTCTCAATTGATATCCTGGCCAGTCGGTGTATAAAAGCCTCCTAACTGGCTCATCGCCTGCGCGGAGCGTCCACGGTCAGGCGGTCAAGGCATTGCTGGTGTGGCCGGAACCCGACCGGATCACCTGTGGGGCCAGAGTTATGGGAGTCAGGGTTGTGTGCTGGATTGGCTGACGCCGAGCGCCATCACGCCAACCGTCTGCTCGCGGCAATGCCGGCCCGTGAGTTCGCGCAGCTTGCGCCGTACCTCGAGGTCGTTCCGCTGACCGCCCGCACGGTACTGGTCGACTCGGGCGGGCCGCTCAAATTCGGATATTTCCCACACGCGGGCGTGATCTGCCTGATGGCCGAGTTGAGCAAGGGCGTCGCGGAAACCGCGACCGTCGGACCGGAGGGGTTCATCGGCTTCGAGGTGTTGCTGGGCGGCAGTACCGCGAGCCAGCGCGTGCTGGTCCAGGTCGAAGGCACGGCCTCTAGATTGCCGATCGAGAAGCTGTGCGCCGCCGTGGAAGAGAGCACGAAGCTGCGGACCCTGCTGCTGGGTTATGTCCGCTATTTCATGATCCAGGTTCTGCAATCGGTCGCCTGCAACGGCCTGCATGTGGTTCGCGAGCGTTGCGCGCGCTGGCTGCTGATGGCGCACGACCGCGCCGGCACCGACAGCTTTGCCCTCACTCAGGAATTTCTTGCCGATCTGCTGGGCATCCAGCGCCCGAGCGTGACCCATGTCGCGCGCAGCCTGCAGGCGGCCGGACTGATCCGCTACAGTTGGGGCCGGCTCACGATCACCGATCGCAAGGGGCTCGAAGCGGCGGCCTGCGAGTGCTACGGGATGGTTCGCAAGGCGCTCGACGAGACGCTCGAATCACCGGCGCGGCAGCGGCGCCGGGCGCGGCGGCGCGTTGCCGATGCCCCCGTTGCGTAATATTCCTGACAAAGTATAGTATCTGATATTGTCGACGGTCTCGACGCGCGAGCGCCGGGTTCGAGGATGGATGCGGACGGCTCAAGGTGCCGATGGCGGTGCCGCGCGGCGGCCTTTCCTGGCTGACGCGTGTCCGGCTGGAGAAGACTGACATCGGTGCTGGTCGGGTGAACCCACCTGCGACGCGCTGCCGGGATTGCGAACTCCGGCAGTTGCACCTGTTCCGCCCGATGAGCCGCCGCGAACTGGGCCGGATCGAGGCGATGAAGCGCTCCCACCTCAGCGTGCCGGCGGGTACGGACATCGTACGGGCTGGCCAGCGCGGCCGGACGGTTTACACGATGTTTGACGGCTGGGCGGCGCGCTATCACCGGCTGCCCGCCGGGTCGCGCCAGATCCTGGATGTGCTGCTGCCCGGCGACACGATCGCGCTGGGCTCCGTCATGCTGGGCACCAGCGCGCACTCGGTGCAGGCGATGACGCCGGCGAGCCTTTGCGTGCTGGATGGCAGGAAACTCGCCACCCTGTTCCGCACCAGCCCGTCCTTCGCCATCGGCATCCTGCGGAACGGCCTGCAGGACGCAAAGCGTGCCGACGCGCGCCTGGCCATGCTCGGGCGCATGAGCGCCGAGGAGCGTGTCGGCTATTTCATCGTCGAGATCTACGACCGGCTGGGCCAGCGTGGGATGACGAACGGCGTGGCCTGCCCGTTTCCGTTGCGGCGAACGGACATCGCGGATGCGGTGGGCCTGTCCCGCGTGCATGTGATGCGGGCACTGCGCGAGTTGCGGGCGCAGGGGTTGATGGACCTTAGGGGACGCGACCTGATCATTCCGAGTGTGGCCAGGCTTGCCGCATACACCGGCTATACGCTGCAACCGCCGAACGGCACCCGTTTCATCCTCTAGGGTGACTTTAGCCAGGGCGGCGCCCTTGCCCAACCGGCCCGCGCAATCTATCTCCCCCCGGATCATCCAACAGGAGACACCCACATGGCCTACAGGGTCGCGGTCGTCGGCGCCACCGGGGCGGTCGGGCGCGAGATGCTGAAGACCCTGGCGGAGCGCAACTTCCCGGTCTCGGAAGTCGCGGCCCTAGGCTCCGGCCGCTCCACCGGCTCCGAGGTTTCGTTCGGCGACAAGCAGGTGCTCACGGTCAAGAACCTGGAGACCTTCGATTTCCACGGCTGGGACCTGGGCCTGTTCAGCCCCGGTGCCGCGGTTTCCGCGGTCCACGCGCCGCGCGCAGCCGAGGCCGGCTGCATCGTCATCGACAACACCAGCCAGTTCCGCATGGACCACGATGTTCCCCTGGTGGTGCCCGAGGTGAACCCGCACCACCTGGCGAGGTTCGCCCGGCGCAACATCATTGCTAACCCGAACTGCTCCACCATCCAGATGGTGGTCGCGCTGAAACCGCTGCACGACCGGTTCAAGATCAAGCGCGTCGTGGTTGCCACCTACCAATCCGTCTCTGGCGCCGGGAAGGAAGGCATGGACGAGCTTTATGCCCACACCAAGTCGGTGTTCGTGCACGAGCAGGGTCCGCCGCAGCAATTCACCAAGGAGATCGCGTTTAACTGCATCCCCCACATCGACAAGTTCATGGACGACGGGTCGACCAAGGAGGAGTGGAAGATGGTGGTCGAGACTCGGAAAATCCTCGACCCGGACATCCTGGTGCATGCCACCTGCGTGCGCGTCCCGGTGTTCATCGGTCACGGCGAGGCGGTGAACGTCGAGTTCGAGCTGCCGGTTACAGTCAACGAGGGGCGCGCGGCGCTGCGTGATGGCGAGGGCCTGCAGGTGGTCGATCATCGGGAAGACGGCGGCTACATCACCCCGCTGGAATGCGCCGGCGAAGACGCGGTGTTCGTCAGCCGGATTCGCAAGGACCCGACGGTGGCGCACGGGTTGTCGTTCTGGTGCGTATCCGACAACTTGCGCAAGGGTGCGGCGCTGAATGCGGTGCAGATCGCCGAGACGCTGATCGCGCAGGGGCTGCTGGCGAAGCGGGCGGCGTGATCGTTCAACCGGCGTCGATCACCTGGCGGAACGCCGTGACCGCCTCGATCAGACCCGCGGCCAGATGGGCGGCCGCCTGGATCGCCGGACGGGCGCGATCGGGCCTGAAATTGTCGTAGGCACGTACGGCCCGATTGCGAAACTGCCGCGTTTCGTCCGCTGCCTCGGCAAGATCGGGCCGCAGGACAGTTGCGGAATTGTATCATTCCGCTGTGGCTTCCATACGGTCTGTCAGACATTGCGCCGGTTCGGCAATGTTTCCGGGTTGACCACATAGCCCGGATCGAGCACGCCGTCGAACGCCTCCAGCATGTTCTTCGCCGCGCGGATCGACATCTTCTCGTAGCACTCGATCGGCGCGGCGGCGTTGTGCGGACTGAGCACGACGTTGTTCAGTTGCAGCAGCTTGTTGGCCGGGTCGGGCGGCTCGCGCAGTTGCACGTCCAGTCCGGCGGCTTCCAGCTTGCCGGTGCTCAGCGCCTCGATCAGCGCCGCCTCGTCCACCAGCGGGCCGCGCGCGGCGTTGATCAGCCAGGCGGTCGGCTTCATCAGGCCCAGCATCTCGCGGTTGATCAGGTGGTGCGTGGCGTCGCCCAGCGGGCAGTGCAGCGTCAGCACGTCGATCTGTGGCAGGGCGGCGGCGAGGTCGGTCACCGGGATGTGGTCGTCGGCGGCGATGCGCGGCACCGGGAAGACCGGGTCGCACACCATCACGCGCATGCCGAAGGCGGTGCAGAAGCGCGCGACGCGGGTGCCGATGCGGCCGTAGCCGACCACCAGGATGGTGCGGCCGGCCAACTCGCCCATCGGCCGGCCCTCGCGGATCATCCAGGTGCCGGCGCGCACGCTGGCATCCATCTCGATGGTGCGCCGGGCAACCGCCAGCAGCAGCATCATCGTGTGTTCGGCGACCGCAAGGTCGTTGCCGCCGTTGGTGACGCCGACCACGACGCCGCGGCGGGTGCAGGCGGGGATGTCCACCGTGTCGTAGCCGACGCCGAAGCGGGAGACGATCTTCATTTCGGGTGCGCGATCGAGCAGCGCTTCGTCGACCTTCTCCAGGCCGACAAGAACGGCCTGCGCACCCGACACCGCGGCGGCGAGTTCGGCGGGGCTGGGACGGGCGAGCTGGCGGATCGTTACGTCGTGGCGGGCTTCAAGCAGGGCCATGCCGCTGGCGTGCAGCGGACGGCACAGGACGATGGTGGGCATGGGGTGGCGTTCCTTCCGGCGGCGGTTCGCGCGATGGTGCGTCGCGGTGGCCAGTGGGCGCAAGGTGGGGGCGCAAGGTGGGCGCGCAAGGTGGGGACGCAAGGTGGGGTGCGGTGGGGCGGGCTGGCCGTGGCTTGAAGTCGTGCCGGCCTTGGCTTAGAACCCGCGGCTTGGCCGTGGTCCCGTTCGTCTAGAGGCCCAGGACAGTGCCCTCTCACGGCACCAACAGGGGTTCGAATCCCCTACGGGACGCCATTTCGGAACGGCGAACGCCAGGCGCAGCCCGCCCTATCCCTGAAGGCGCGACAACGATTTCGGGATGTCGCCCGATTTGGCCTAACGTCGCGCTTCTCGGATGTCTGCCGCACTGACCCGAAGGAACACGCGCGCCGCCACCTGACGGTAATGCGATGACAGGGCAGCAAGGATTAACGCCGCTTCGGCCCCGGCATCGCCCAAATCATCCACAAGGAGCACCCCGCAGTGCGGGCGCAAATCGCGATGGACCAGTGCGCCAATGTCATGGTCCTTTGTGACGAAGATTCGCCCTTCTGCGACGGCCTCAGCCAACAAGGCTTCATCGCCCGGATCTGCCGTCCGCTCGCCTATGTAAATGGCATCATGGCCGGCATCGCGCACTGCGCGCACTGCCTGTGTCACGATGTTGGAATCGGCAAGGATACGCACGCTATTCGGCGGCGATTGTGATACCTTCCATGGCCGCGACTTCGCTGAGGCGCGCGGCGTACAGCAGGCAAGCGTCAATGTCCGCCGGTTCAAGCACGGGATAGGCTTTCAGAACGGCGTCCCGACTGGCGCCATTGGCGAGCATGGTCAAAACCATCGCGGGCGTGATGCGCCGCCCTCTGATGACGGGCTTGCCGCCCATCTTCCCGAGTTCGGGAGCAATGCGAGTGAGAAGCTCGTGGGGGTTCATATCCGACAGTATAACGTGCCCCCCCTTGCGTGAAGCATGTGCGTCCTGGTTAGATTGTTTTGCGTGACAGCGTTAGCGGCAGGTCTAGGCCCTGTGGACAAGCCGGTCCTGGCGCCGGCGCGGCCCGAGCGGCTTGGGCGGTGCAACACTGACGTGGGCACGGGGTGACGCGCTGATCGGCTGACCGGACCGGAAAGCAAAGAATCAAAGGGGGCCGCGGCGGATTCCGAAAAGAATCGGATGCGCCATCTCGAGATTCGTTTCGTTGCTTTTTCACGTCTGGGGATTCAATTGACCGACTTGCGGCCAATCTTGACTGGCCTCTTGGGAAACTTGAGGCCGACGATGATCCGCGGACTGATGACGGACGAAGAGTGGGCGATCTTCGCGCCGTTCCTGATTACCGCCTCGTCGCGTGGCGGGCGCCCACCCTTGAACCATCGGCACA
>DASRQX010000095.1:0-20077 GCA_035696165.1 Acetobacteraceae bacterium
GTTTCACGGCGTTGGTGATGTAGATGGTGCGGCGATCGATGCCGGCTTCCTCCAGCGCGCGGTCCAGGACCTGGCCGGCGGGGCCGACGAAGGGGCGGCCGATCACGTCTTCCTGATCGCCGGGCTGTTCGCCGATGAACATCAGGGGCGCGCCGGCGGGTCCTTCGCCGAACACGGTTTGCGTCGCCGGGCCGGCGAGCGGGCAGCGGCGGCAGGTGCTGGCGTCCCGCGCGGCGGCGATCAGCGCCGGGTCGCGGTGGGCTGGCAGCACGACGGGTCCGATTGACGGGCGGTCGGGGGAACGCGGGTCTTCGTCGAGTGCCTCGGCGGGTGGGATTGCGGTTCCGCTGCGCGCGCTGGCCAGGATGTCGGGGCTGTAGTCGTGCCATTGCGCCGCGAGGGCGGCGTCGTCCGGCACCAGGGCGGGGTCAAGGCCGGGGGCGAAGCGCAGGTTTGTGCCGTCCCAATGGGCGGTGGCGTCCGGCGTCAGGATCGCAAAGTGGAGTTTGGCGAAGCGCTTGGCGATGAGTTGGGCGTTCGCTTCCAGCACGAAATGCGCTGGCGTGTACCAGCCCAGATGCAGCGTAGGCTCGGCGGGCGGCGTGGGCGGCGTGGCGTTGGTGTCGGGGACCGCGAGGAAGCGCAGGTGGGTGCGCATGCGGTGCGCCTCGGCCCGCACCGCGAGGGCGAGTTGGCGGGCACGGGTCAGTTCCGGGTCGTCGCGCTGTTCCAGCACCGGTTCGCCGGCCTGGGCGCGCCAGACCAGGCGGTAGAGCAGGTCGAACCGATCGGGATCGCGCGCCTGGATCGCCTGGGCGGCGAGTGCGACCAGCGCGCGGGGCACGCCGAAGGTGCCGCTGCCGTCGGGCAGTGGGTCGGGGGTTGCGCCGATCGACCAGATCAGGGTCTCCGGGGGCGTGCCGGCGAGCACATGTAACCTGGTGGCGGTGCGCCAGCCGTCCCAGTCGGTCTCTCGCGCGAGGACGATGCGAGGCATGGCTGGAGGGACCTTAATGCAACACCTGGCCCGTGCTGGAACTGACTTGGCCGGGTATCACAGCACCTGCCGGGTAGGCTGCACAATGGCCTGCCACGATGAATACTTGGAGGTGTTGGGAGTATCTGGAGGTATTGCGGGCGCCTGCACCGCATCCCCCCTCGTTGGCGGAGGTCGTGTCGCGCGGCAATTCGAATGAGCGCGGCGCGGCGCCGAATGATCGTCTCGGGTCGGGTCTATCGGAAGGGATCGCTATCGAACTGTGGCCCATCCAGACGGCGTCTTTCCGCTGCCCGACCGGCGCCAATGTGGTGGTCTCGATCTTGCTCTCCCGACCCGTCCGCCGGGCGGGCCGCCGGCTGGCCGAGGACCGGCTGACCGAACACCGGGCGGACGAAGTTCAACGCGTCTTGGAGCGACTCGAAGTGATGGATTTCCGGTTTGTGACGGACATGCAGGACCATCCAGACGTTACTGTGAAACGGCGCGTGGATCAGGTGCGTGAATGCGCCATCCCCGTCCGCCGAGATGGCGATCCGGCGGTAAATTGCCGGCTCATCGGTCCGTCGGTCACTGACGTAGGCCGATGAGTCGTTGCCGGCCGCGGCCAGCCACTCCGCCACAAGCTCGCGTTCGTCGGGCCGGAGCGGCCTGGCGGGGAAGGTCTGCTGGAGATCTAACGTGCGACCCGACATGGGATTCGAACCGAAACGTTCCGCGGCATGATACCACTGCGAGGCTGCAAAATGGTTGCAGGGGGGGCTTTTCGCGCCGCCGCCAGGACATCTGGCATTGGCGGCGGCGAAACGCACCTTTGATCCCTTGGGGCACGACAATGACCCTTGGCATCATCCCGCGACAGCGCCAGACAACCGGGTTGGCGGGTTTGGGCTGGCAGGTTTGGGGCTAACAGGTTTCCTTCAATTCCTTGGCGATCTTCCTGGTTGGCTTGACTTTGATCGCCTCGGCCACTGGGGGCTCCGCCGGCGCGTCGACCTCGGCTGGTTGCTCGGCTGGTCGCTCGGCTGGTTCCTCGGCGGCGTTGGCCTGAGCGTCGTAGTCGATCGCCATCTTGAGCAGCCTCTGCTTTGAGGCTTCGCGGTCGACGGTGTCGGCCATGCCTCGGAAACGTGCTGCCTCCTGACGGAGAAACTGCGGTGTCATCGCGAATCCTTTCGGGGTTCGGGGAGCCCCTAACGGCAACCACACAGGCGCTATCGGATGTCGGGATGACAGTGGGGGCGCTAGGCATGTGTGTATGCGGTGCGCCGAGCACAAGCCCTGTGGTGATTCAGGCAGACGGGCTCGTTCCATCGCATCATGTGCCCGGTCAGCCGGATTGATCGGCGCAATTGCACCGGCCTCCCGGCGGTTCGACTCTTTGCAAGATCGCCGGCCGGCGAGCACGGCACCTTATGCGCGAGCGTCAACCGTGCCCCGTTGCCTGCCCCGGTGGCAGCCGGCGGCCCGGCGTGGTTAGCTCCCTTGCTGTCAGGGGGGAAATCGAATGCGGATAGAACCGGAGGTATATGCGCGCATCGGCGCCGCGGGGACGCCGGTGTTCGCCCGCGACGGCCGGACATTGTTTCATTTGCGTGGTGCGGGCTTGCCACAGGCCTGGGCGCTGGATCTGGACACCGGCGCCGCGCGGCAACTGACCGCCCATGACGAGAAACTGGCGCTGCTGCGGCGAAGTCCGACGGATGACCGGCTGGTCTATGGTATCGATCGCGGCGGGGACGAGCGCCAGCAGCTTCTGCTGATCGATCCGTCCCTGATTGATCCGGCCGCGATTGATCCGCGTGTGGAACATGCATCGCCGCGGGCACTGACCGACGATCCGGCGGTGATCCATGACTGGGGTGCCTGGTCGCCGGACGGCGCGCGCATCGCCTTCGCCGCCAACGCGCGCGATCCGGCGCATTTTGATGTCTATGTGCAGGATGTAACCAGCGGGGCACGCGAGTGCGTCTATCGGGGCAGCGGCCCGGGCAGCGGGATCATCAGCGTGTCGGGCTTTCGCGCGGATGGCGCGGTGCTGACACTGCTGGAAGATCGCGGGTACGGCGACATGTCGTTGCTGCTGCTGCATCTTGCGTCGGGGTGGGCCACGGCGTTTCCAACCGTATCGGGAACGAACTACCAAAGTGTGCGATGGGCGAGCGATCGGCGCACGCTGTTGGCGCTGACCGATCAGGGCGGCAGCAATTTCCTGCGGTTGTGCCGGCTGGATCCGGATAGCGGTGCGGTCGCGGTGGTATACGCGGCGGATGGGCGCGACGTCGAGGCATGGTCGATGTCCAGCGACGGCGCGATGCTGGCAACGATCGAGAACGAACGCGGCTATTCCGTGCTGCGGGTCGGTCCGGCGGACGGCGAGCGTCCGATCGCTGCCGGCCTGCCGCGCGGCGTGATCAGCGAGCCGGCTTTTTCCCCGGACGGAACAAGTCTCGCGTTCACCGTGGCGGCGCCGACCGTTCCCGCGTCGATCTGGTTGTGGCGCGACGGGGTGGTGCGCCCGCTGGTGCAGCCGGAGTTGCCGGTCGATCCCGCGCGGTTCGTCGATCTTGAGCTGGTGGCGTGGGATAGTTTCGACGGCGTGCGCATTTCCGGCTGGCTGGCGCTGCCGGCGGGTCCCGCGCCACGCGACGGTCATCCCGCGGTGATCTGGGTGCATGGCGGGCCGGTGTCGCAGGCGCGGCCGAATTTCCGGCCCGATATCCAGATGCTGCTGGCCCAGGGTTTCGCGGTGCTGATGCCGAATGTGCGCGGCAGCTCGGGCTATGGTCGTGCCTATACGGAAAGCGACGACGTCGGGAAGCGTCTCGATTGCGTTACGGACCTGGCGCATGGCCGGAACTGGCTGGCGGCGCACCCGGCGATCGATGCGGTGCGTATCGGCATCATGGGCCAGTCCTATGGCGGGTTCATGGTCAACTCGGCGATCACCGAGCACCCCGATCTGTGGCGTGCCGCGGTCTGCTATTATGGGATCGCCGATTTCGTTACGTTGCTGGCGGGAACCGGACCGTGGCGGCGCGACCATCGCGCGGCGGAATACGGCGATCCGGTGCGTGATGCCGAACTGTTCGCGCGCATCTCGCCGATCCATCGCGCCGAGCGTGTGCAGGTGCCGGTGTTGCTGGCGCATGGCACCCGCGATCCGCGCGTGCCATACGGCGAGAGCGAGCAGTTCGCGGCCGCCCTGGCGGAGCGGCAGAAGCCGGTGACGTTCCTGAGTTTCGATTACGCCGGCCATGGCTTCATTCGTCCCGCCGACCGCGCCCGCGTCTACCGCGCGGTCGCGGAGTTTTTCACTACGCATCTGGCTTGAAGGAGCGTCACATGTCTCTTGCTTCGCCCGGTTACTTGTCCCCCCGGGCACATCGCCCGCTGATCATGGGCCGCAACGGCGCGGTCGGCGCCAACCATCCGCTGGCGACGCAGGCCGGGCTCGACACGCTGCGCGCCGGTGGCAACGCGGTGGATGCCGCGGTGGCGGTCTCGCTCACGCTCGGCGTGGTGGAGCCGGGCATGTCCGGACTGGGCGGCGACGGGTTCTATCAGGTTTACACTGCGGCCGATGGTGTTTCGCGCTGTTGGAACGCGACCGGCGCCGCGCCGCTCGCCGCAACCCCGGAACGATTTCGCGCACGCGGCATCGCGGTGCGTGGGCCGTTGAGTGTCTCGACGCCCGGCCTGCTTGGCGGGCTGGGCGCGATGCACTCGGCGCATGGGGTGGTGCCGTGGCGCGCGTTGTGCGCGCCGGCGATTGCGCATGCGCGGGAAGGCTTCGCTGTCAGCCATCATTATCGGCATTTCGCCACAGATGTGCAGCAATTCCTGGCCGCCGACGCGCGAAGCCGCGCGGTGTTTCTGGGCGGCGTCGGGGTCGGTTCTCCGGCGCTGGGGTCGTTGATCGTCCAGCGCGATCTGGCGCGCACACTGGAGGAAATCGCCGCCGACGGTGCCGCAACGTTCTACCGCGGGGCGCTGGCCGCGCGGCTGGTCGCGGGGATGAAGCAAGCCGGCGTGCTGGTCGATGAGCGCGATCTCGATGCGTGCCAGCCGCAACAGCAGGCGCCGATCGAGGTGCGTTATCGCGGCTTCCGGGTCACCCAGACGCCGCCGAACTCGACCGGCTTTACCATGTTGCAAATGCTCAAGATCGCCGAGCGCTTCGACCTGGCGGCGCTCGATCCGGTGCGGCGCATCCATGTGCTGGTGGAGGCGAAGAAGCGTGCGTTCCTCGACCGCGAACGTTTCGGCATCGATCCGCGCTTCGGCGAGGTGCCGTTGGATCGCCTGCTGTCCGACGCTTACGCCGATGAGTCTGCGGCCGCGATCGATATGTCGCGTGCCGCCGATCTGGCGCTGGCCGAGCCCGAGGCCGCGGTTGGCGACACGACGTATTTCGCTGTCATTGATGCGGCGGGCAATGCGGTGTCCGGCATCCAGAGCATCAACTCTGGCTTCGGCTCCGGCGTCACCGCTGGCGACACCGGCGTGCTGTTGAACAACCGTATGGCGTATTGGCACCTGGCGCCAGGTCACGCCAACCGGTTGGCACCCGGCAAGCGCGTGCGGCACACGATGAACGCGCCGATGGTGTTCAAGGGGGAAAAACTTTGGGCAGTTGAAGGAACACCCGGCGCCGACAACCAGGTGCAGGTGAACTTGCAGGTATTGACTTCGATGATGGACCTGGACGCCGACCCGCAATGCGCGCTGGAATCGCCGCGCTGGACCTCCAGCCAGTCGGGTCAGGGGGCGAATTGGCCGCATGACGGCGACGGTCGGCTGACGATCGAACCGGGGTTTGGCGCGGAGGTGCTGGCGGGGCTGGAACGGCTTGGCCACCGGTTGAACCGTGTTGGCCTGCTGGAAGGCCCGTGCAGCGTGCAGGCAATCCGCGTGCTGGAGAACGGCGTGCGCATGGCGGGGTCCGATCCGCGGCGGGACGGCTGGGCGGGGGCGTATTGAGCGCGAACCAGGAACCGGCCGAGGTCGCGCTGCGTCGGCCGTCGGTCGATATCTGGTCGTCGGCGTGGACGCTGCTGGCGCTGGCCAATCTGTTCTGGGCCGGCAACATCGTGCTGGGTCGCGGCGTGGCCGGCGTGGTGCCGCCGGTGGCGCTGGCGTATATCCGGTGGACTGGCGCGTTCGTGATTGGATTTCCTTGCGCGTGGCCGTACCTGAAGCGCGACTGGGGGATGCTGCTGCGGCAATGGCCCTTGATGCTGTTGCTGTCGGCGACGGGCATCGCCACCTACAACACGATGTCCTATATCGGCCTGACGGAGACCACCGCGCTGAACGTGCTGCTGCTGCAGTCGGCAATGCCGCTGGTGATCCTGCTCTGGGCCTTCGTGTTGTTCCGTGAACGACCCAATCTGGCGCAGGCGGCCGGCGTTCTGGTGTCGCTCGCCGGCGTGGGGATGATCGCCGCGCAGGGCTCGTTGACTGTCCTGCTGCATCTGTCGCTCAATCCCGGAGATGTGTGGGTGCTGGTGGCGATGGCGATCTATGGCAGCTATGCGGCGATGTTCCGCCACCGTCCCAAAGTGCACCCGATGAGTTTCCTGGTGACGACGATGGGGCTCGGGTCCTGCATGATTCTGCCGTTTTTCCTGTGGGAGCGCGGCACCGGCGCGGTGATCACCGCCGACTGGCAGGCGTTCGCGGCGCTGGCCTATATCGCCGTGCTTCCTTCCTTCATCGCCTATCTGTTCTTCAACCGTGGTATCGAGCTGATCGGCGCGGCGCGGGCCGGCCAGTCGATGCATCTGATGCCGGTGTTCGGCGCGGTGTTGGCGGTGCTGTTCCTGGGCGAGCGGTTCCATCTGTACCACGCTGTCGGCATCATGCTGATCGCGGTGGGGATTGTGCTGGCCTCGCTCAGGCAGCGCGCGGCGCTGGGTACCGCATGACCGCGCGCGTCCTTCCTGTGCGACTTTCGTTGCGGGCTCCGCTGATCGTGGCGCTGCTGCTGGTGACGGCGGCCGCGCCGGACGCGCCCAATGCTACATCGGCGCCCACTGCCACATCTGCGCCAGCCGCTACGTCGGCGCCGGCCCCGCCGCCAGTGCCCGAGCCGCCGCCAGCATTGATAGCGCCGGCAACATCGACAGCGCCGGGAACGACGACACCACCGACAACATCGACAACACCCGCAACGCCGGCGATACCGACAACGTCACCGGCGCCGCCGACCTCAGTGGCACCGGCGGCGCCAGCGGCACCGTCGGCGTCACCAGCACTGCCGACGCCGCCAGCAGCGGCAGCACCGGCGGGATCGTCCACGCCAGAAGCACCGGCGGCATCGTCCACGCCGGCAGCGCCGCCGACACCGTCAACGCTGGCCACACCCGAGGCGTCATCCGTGGCGAAGCTGCCGTCCAGCGTTGCGCTGCAGAAGGTCGCCCCGGCAGATGCGATGCCGGTCCTTGGGCACCGCGTCGTCGGACCCGGCGGCAAGGACATCGCGCGGCTGGTGGACGTTCTAGTGGATGGCAACGGAGAGCCGGTGGCCGCGGTGCTCGATTTCGGCGGCTTCATGGGCGTCGGCAGCCGGAAGATCGCGGTGCATTGGAGCGCGCTGCATTTCGAGCCCGCCGAAGCCACCCACCGCCTCATCCTGTCGCTGACGCCGGACGAGATCAAGGCGGCACCGGAATACAAGGACCCGGAGAAGGCGGCGCCGGTGGTGGTACCGGCGGCGACCGAACCCAAGCCGGGACCGCAATAACCGATGCCGGCCGGGCATTTGGCCACGCCCCGTGCCAGGCGTGGCCTCGATCTGTTGAATTTCTTCATCGCCGACGTGCAGACCGGGTTCGGGCCGTTCGTCGCGGTGTATTTGACCGCGCGGCATTGGACCCAGGTGGAGATCGGCTTCGCCCTAAGCCTCGGCACGATGACGGCCATGGTCAGCCAGATACCGGCGGGTGCCCTGGTAGACGCGTTGCGTGGCAAGCGCGCCGCGGCCGCCGCCGGCATTGTGGCGATCGGCGCCTCGGCGCTGCTGCTGGCGGTCTGGCCGGTGCTGCTGCCGGTGCTGGTGGCGCAGGTGCTGCACGGCTTCGCGAGTTGCGTGCTGATCCCCGCGATCGCCGCAGTCAGCCTGGGGCTGGTCGGGCATGCCGCCCTGGGCGAGCGGCTCGGGCGCAACGCGCGCTTCGCGGCGCTGGGCAACGGGCTGGCGGCCGGGGTGATGGGGGTGATAGGCAGCTATGTCTCGGAGCGCTCGGTGTTCGTGCTGACCGCGGCACTCTGCCTGCCGGCGCTCGCGACGTTGCCATTTATAAGAGGGGCGTCGTTTATGAGTGCAGGGCCGTTTATAGATGTAGGGACGTCCAGCCACGGTGCGTCAGTCGTCGATGCGGCGCCACCGCCGCCGCAACTCGCGACGAGGCACGCGGCGAAGATCGGGGCGGCAACGAAGATCGGAACGGAACAATCCGAGCTGGCAGTACTGCTCACCGATCGCCGCCTGCTGGTGTTCGCGGCTTGCGTGGCGCTGTTCCATCTGTCGAACGCCGCGATGCTGCCGATCGCCGCCGGCGAGGTTACCCAGCTTGAGGGCACGCGCGCCAGCCTGATCATCGCCGCCTGCATCGTGGTGCCCCAGGGAGTGGTGGCGCTGCTGTCGCCCTGGGTGGGCCGCACCGCCGAGCGGCACGGACGGCGCCCTCTGCTGTTGCTGGGCTGGGCGTCATTGCCGTTGCGCGGCGTGCTGCTGGCGCTGCTGCCGAACCCGTTTCTGCTGGTCGCGCTGCAGGCGATCAGCGGCATCAGCGCAGCGGTGTTCGGCGTGATGCTGCCGCTGATCGCCGACGACGTGACGCGCGGGCTGCACAAGTTCAACCTGTGCATCGGCATATTCGGGCTGGCCGCGGCTGGCGGGGCGACGCTGAGCACGACGCTGGCGGGCTGGCTGGCGGATACCGCCGGCGATCGCGTGGCGTTCCTCGGCCTTGTCGTCGCCGGGCTGGCGGGGACAGCGCTGGTGTGGCTGGCGATGCCGGAGACGCGGGCTGGCGAGTAGAATCCGACGGGAGGTGCAGTTGGGTTCTATCCGCGGGTTGTCGATTTGGTGGGCTGACGCCGTGGTAGTGGGCGTTGGGATCTGCTCACCAGAGCACGTTCATTGTGACTGGAACTGCGGATATCGCTCCGCTTGCCGACCTTGGGCCGCGAAGCGGATCAATAGTGAGGGTGGTGCGGCGGCGCGACCCTCACCCTCGTCGCTTCGCGCCTCGACCTCTCCCGCAAGCGCGGGAGAGGTGTAGCGCGGGACATTCGTTCTAGCGCAGCTCCGGAATGACCCATAGCGGCTTCTCGCCGCGCGCCACGCGCTGGACGTTGTCGAAACCATTGCGGAAGCGGGCCTGCTGGTTGTCCCAGGTGGGGCCGGCGTAGTGCGGCGTGACGATCACGTTCTCCATGCTAAACAGCGGATTGTTGGCGGGCGGCGGCTCCTGGTCGAAGACATCCAGGCCGGCGCCGGCGATCGCGCCGCTGCTCAGCGCCTCGATCAGCGCCTTCTCGTCCACCACCGGGCCTCGGCAGGTGTTGATCAGATAGGCCGTGGGCTTCATCTGCCTGAACTGCGCGGCGCCCATCATGTGGCGCGTCTGCGGCGTCAGCGGCACGTGCAACGAAACGATGTCGGAGGTCCGCAGCACCTCGTCGAACAGCCTGAACCGCACGCCGAGCGCGTCGGCCGCGTCCTCGCTCAGCCGGGCGGTGTCGAAATATTGCACGGCGAGGCCGAACGCCTGCGCGAGGCGGGTGACCTTCTTGCCGATATTGCCGAGGCCGATGACGCCAAGCGTGCGGCCGTACAACTCATAGAGCCGCACATTGGCGACATCGTTGCCGCGCCAGCGGCCGGACGCGGTCATCGAATGCTGCCAGGTCAGCCGGCGGCAGACCGCGAGCATCAGCATGATCGCGTGCTCGGCGACCGCGATGGCGTTGGCGCCGCCGTTGTTGCTGACCGGCACGCCGGCGCGCCGCGCCGCTTCGATGTCCACCCGGTCATAGCCGGCGCTGAGCAGTTGGATCAGCTTCAGTTTCGGGGCGGCCCGGTAGAAGCTGTCGTCCATCTTCACCTCGCCGAGGCCGACGATGTATTCGGCGTCGGGGAGTGCGGCCTTGAATTCGGGGCTGTCGGCGCGGGCGACGATCATATCGATCCCAGGTGGGGCGAGTTCGCGGGCGATGTCCATCGCGCTGAGCGGGTTGTCCATCACGATCATCTTCGGCGGCATCTTCGGGGCCATCGGTTTCCTCCTGCAGAGTTGGCGGGAGGATAGCGGGGTGGCGGCTGGGCGCCCAGGGGTGGGCAAGGATAAGCCGGCTTCGTACGTCATGTTGTCCGCGGACAAGCAAGATTCACCACGAAGTAAGCCAGCGGCCGGCGGGCGGCCGCTGGCTTACTTCGTGGTGGATTTTATACAAGCCGCCGTCAGGGCGCTCCGGCCGGCAGTGGCGGTTGGGTAAGATGCACCAGCGCGTAGCGCAATGGCGCACTAGGGATCTTGAAAGTCCCAGTCAGCGGCCGGTCCAAAGTCAATGCCAGAAAGATCGAGGACGACAGCGACAGTGCCACCAAGGCTGTCACCAGGATCACCACGGTGTTGCGCGGCGAAGTGGCCCCGGCGATGACGAAGATTATCGCGAGCCAGAACATCAGGATTGCAACGAATCGCCCGGTCAACGACGGCTGCCCGTTCTCGATCAGGTTCCAACGCTGCTGCGACAGCTGCGTCATGCGGGTTTGCAGAGTGGACGCGATCGAACGATGGAACTCGTCTTGCGGCGTCAGGCGGTGTATTGCGAGATCGATCCGGTTCAGTATCGTATCAAGTTCGACGCTCTCCACGTCGCCCTTGACCATTGGGTTCAGATGACGCGGATACACGCCGGGCGGTGGCGGTTCTTCCGGCCACGTGTCGGCGATCGCCGCCCTGGTGTACAGGATCAGGTCGGCGCGGAGTGGATCGACCTCCGGCCCGTATTCGCGCAGCCGCTGATCCAGTTCCACGATGTTGACACTGAGGCCACGAAGTCCGGTCCCGAGCAAATCGACCCGTCTTTGTGCGGATGAAATCACCAGTCCCAGAACCAATGCCACGAACGTCACCAGCAAGGTCATCAGCACGCGGATGGAGTCAACGGATTCTCGGCTGCGATGATGCTCGCGTAGAAAGCGCTGTGCGACCTGTCCGACCCAGAAGCTGCCGACCAGCACCGGCAGGCACAACAGCGCGACGGTCACTTCATACATGCTTGATCCTGCTGCTGGGATGCCCGTTTCGATGGACGCGTGGAGGCAATCCTGGCACCTGATTCCCGACCCCCGCCCCCTCCCTCAAGGGGAGGCGGAGAAGTTGGGCGCTTGGACGGGCTATCCCTCGAATGGATCGCGCATCAGGATCGTGTCGTCGCGCTCCGGGCTGGTCGACAAGAGGGTGACCGGGGCCTCGACCAGTTCCTCGATCCGGCGCACGTACTTGATCGCCTGCGCGGGCAACGCGCCCCAGGAACGGGCACCGCGGGTGGACCCGGACCAGCCCTCCATGACCTCGTATTCGGGCGTCGCGGCGGCCTGCGCGCGCGGGGCAGCCGGCAAATGGTGATACAGTTCGCCCTCGATCCGATAGCCGGTGCAGACCTTCAGCTCGGTCAGTCCGTCCAGCACATCCAGCTTGGTCAGGGCCAACCCGTTGATGCCGCCCACCTTCACCGCCTGGCGCACCAGAACGGCATCGAACCAACCGCAGCGGCGGCGGCGGCCGGTGTTGACGCCGTACTCGTTGCCACGGTCGCCCAGCAATTTACCGATTTCGTCGTGCAGCTCGGTCGGGAACGGTCCGGAACCGACACGTGTCGAATAGGCCTTGGCGATCCCCAGCACGAAGCCGATCGCCCCCGGCCCCATGCCGGCGCCCGAGGCCGCCGTCGCCGCCACCGTGTTCGATGAGGTCACGTAAGGATAGGTGCCGTGATCGACATCCAGCATCACCGCCTGGGCGCCCTCGAACAGGATGCGCTTGCCGGCGCGGCGCAACTCATCCAGGCGGATCCACAACGGCTCGGCAAAGGGCAGGATGCGCGGCGCCAGTTTCAGCAGCCGCGCCAGCAGCACCGCCTTATCGAAAGTCTCGGCGCCCAGACCGGCGAGCAGCGTGTTGTGATGGCGCAACAACTCGTCAAGCTTCAGCGACAGCGTCTCCGGCTCCGCCAGGTCGGCGACGCGGATGGCGCGGCGCGCCACCTTGTCCTCGTAGGCGGGGCCGATGCCGCGCCCGGTGGTGCCGATCTTGTGCTCGCCCCTCGCCGCTTCCCGCGCGCGGTCCAGCGCGCCGTGGAACGGCAGGATCAGCGCGGCGTTCTCGGCGATCCGCAAGGTCGCCGGCGAGACGCGCAGCCCCTGGGCCGCGACCTTGTCGATCTCGGCGAGCAGCGCCTCGGGATCGATCACGACGCCGTTGCCGATGATGCCGAGTTTTTCGCGCACCAGGCCGGATGGCAACAGCGACAGCTTGTAGGTCTCGTTGCCGACCACCAGCGTGTGGCCGGCGTTGTGGCCGCCCTGGAAGCGCACGACGACATCGGCGCGGCTGGCGAGCCAGTCCACCACCTTACCTTTGCCCTCGTCGCCCCATTGGGCGCCGATCACGGCAACGTTCGGCATTTCATGCCTCCAGTGGTCAGGGGTCAGTGGTCAGAGGAGCGGCGGCGCCGTTCTTCAGGATGTGGGTGCAGCCGAGGCGACGCGCTTCGGCGGCATCATCGCGCATCGCGGCGAGGCTGGCGATCGTCGCGTACCCCAAGCGGCGCATATGTGCGGCATCGTCCTGGTCGGCACCCAGCGGCACATACAGACGCGGCCTGGGCTGGCGCGGCGGAGCGACGCGCAAGATCGCGTCCGGGTATAGCGTCAGGCCGGTTGCCGGCTCGGCGTCGCCACTGAGGTAGCGCCCGCCACGGCCGAGTTCCTCGTGCCGGCCGGGGGCGAAGATCGTGATCGAGACGCCGGTGTGATAGCGCAGGCCGCGGAACTCGACCGGGTCGATGGTCAGCCGCAGCATGGGGGCGCGCGCACGGATCGCGGCGACCGTGGCGGCAAGGCCGTCGGCCAGGTCGCGCACCGCCGGCGGCAGGTCCGCTGCGGCCAGCGCGGCCAGCGCGCGGTCGGCCGGGCCGGCGGCCAGCAGCAGTTCGGTCAGCGTGCCGGCCAGGGCGCCGGCGTGGCGCTGCACCGAGGCCGCGTCCTTGCGGTCCAGCGCGCGAGCCAGCGCGGCGCGGTCGGGGCCGGTGATGCCGGCGTCGTCGAGCAGCGCGGGGCTCAGCGTCGGCACGGTCAGGTCGAAGCTGAACTGGGTCAGGCCGATCGCGGCCAGCGCCTCGGCGCCGACCAACACGATTTCGGCATCGGCGGCGGGCGCGTCGGTGCCGATCAGCTCGATGCCGGCCTGGGCGATCTGCCGGTCGGGGGCGAGCTGGCTGCCGCGCACCAGCAGGCACTGGCCGGCGTAGGACAGCCGCAACGGCCTGGGCGCGGCGGCCAGGCGGGTGGCGGCGATGCGCGCAACCTGCGGGGTGGTGTCGGCCCGCAGGCCCATCATGCGCTGGCTGTCGGGGTCCATCAGCCGGAAGGTCTGCTCGGCCACCGCGGCGCCGGTGCCCGCCAGCAGGCTGTCCGCGAACTCCAGCAACGGCGGCTTCACCCGCGCGTATCCGTGCGCGGTGAACACCTCCATCAGCGCCTCTACCGATGCCGCCTCGGTCTCGGCGTCGGGCGGCAGCAGGTCGCGCAGGCCGGCGGGCAGCAGCGCCAGGTTGATCGGACCGTCGTCAGTCATGGCGAGAGTGGCATGGCGAGGGTGGCATGGCAGGGGGTGGTATCGCGAGGGTGGCATCGAGCGGGCGTGGGTGGTGGGGATGAGTCATCGCAGGCGGTCAGCTAGCAACAATTTGCGCTGAGCGGAATTGGCCCGCGGCGCAACCGTCGGCCGGGTAGCGCGAAATTGTGGCAGCCCCGGCCATTCGATCGCCGCACTCGTAACGTTACTCGGATGTGCAGCCAGAATGTCCGCACCCGTGACCCGGGGAGGATCGCAGGGTGGGCCGGCCAGCAGTGCGAGGCAATGCGCCTCGGCCCCGTCGTCGTGCGGGGGGCGATGCCAAAGGACGCCGATTGGCCGGGGTCTCGACCCTGCGCCTCATACAAGGAGAAAAACATGAGACGCCTGCATTTGATTACCCCGTTGGTGCTGGGCATGGCGATGGCCGTGCCGGGACCGGCAGCCCACGCACAGATCGGCATCGGTCTGTCCATCACGATCGCGCCACCGGTGCTGCCGGTCTACGTGCAGCCGGAGATCCCTGCCCCAGGCTACATCTGGACGCCGGGCTATTGGGCCTATGCCGATGATGGCTACTACTGGGTGCCTGGCACCTGGGTGCAGCCGCCGCAGGTGGGCCTGCTGTGGACCCCGGGCTACTGGGGCTGGAACAGTGGCGTGTATGCCTGGAACGCCGGCTACTGGGGCCCGCAGGTCGGGTTCTACGGCGGCATCAATTACGGGTTCGGCTACACCGGCGACGGCTACTACGGCGGCCGCTGGAATCACGGAGCGTTCGCGTATAACCGCAGCGTTAACAACTTCGGCAACGTTCACATCACCAACGTCTATAACACCACCGTCATCAACAACAACAGCAACCGGGTGGCCTTCAACGGCGGCAACGGCGGCATCGCCGCGCGGCCGACCCCGCAGCAGGAAGCGTTCGCGCACGAGCACCATGTCGCGCCGACCACGAACCAGGTGCAGCAGGAGCGGACCGCTGCCGGCAATCCGCAGTTGCGCTATACGGCCAATCACGGTGCGCCGCCGATCGCGGCGACCGCGCGCCCGGGTGAGTTCTCCGGCCGCGGGGTGGTCGCTGCCCGACCGGCGGCCGCCACGGCCGAAACCCGCCCGAATGGCGCGCCGGAACGTCCTGCCGGCGCTCCGGGCGCAGTGAGGCCGGGCACGGAAGTCTCGCATGAGGCGACCACGCCGGCTGGGCGCACGCCGAGCACCGAGGCACATCCGGGCGTCGCCACGCCGGGTGTCGCTACACAGGGCGCACATCCGGTCACGCCGGAGGCGCCGCGGGCAAACGCGACGAACGAAGCTCGGCCGGGGACCGGGACACCGCGTGCCGGGGTGACCACGCCGCGTCCGGCGACCGAGACGCCGCACCCGACGGCCCAGGCGCCGCGTCCGGCGGTGCAGACGTCGCATCCGACAGCCGAGGCGCCGCGTCCGGCAGTGCAGGCACCGCATCCGACGGCCCAGGCGCCGCGTCCGTCGGTGCAGGCACCGAATCCGGTGGCCCAGGCTCCACGTCCGGCGGTAGCGGCACCGCATCCGATGGCCGAAGCGCCGCGTGCGCCAGCACCGACTGTCCACGCGGCGAACGTACCTCGTCCGGCACCGGCGCCGGCACCTCACCCGGCGGCAGCGCCGGCACCTCATCCGGCGGCGGCGCCTCATCCGGCACCGCAGAAGGACCAGCATAATTGATGCCACGCCAGTGATCCCCACGCCGGCGGCCTCGATCCGCCGCCGGCCGGGCGATTGTCCGGGTTGAGACTGGCGCGCTCAAGCTGACGCTTGGGCGCGTCTTCCTGTTTGGGGCACCCTGTTTGGGGCACCGGGATGGTGCAAGGGTTGGCGTGATATCTTGCGCCGAAAAGATTGACCCATCCGCGCTGCGCCCGGTCGGTGCTGACTCGGTGAGCCCGTCACGAAAATTCCAAACGCAATTCGCCTCGCGGTTGCCTTGGGACCGGTGGCGCATCGACAGGGTGTGTGGGGTGCGGCAATGTTAGTGTCTCCTCAATTCGCACCAGGAGACGAACATGCGACGCTTGCAGGTCATCATGCCGTTGCTGATCGGGTTCGCACTGGCGGCGCCGGCGCCGGCCGCGCACGCCCAGATCGGAATTGGCCTTTCCATCACGATCGCGCCTCCGGTGTTGCCGATCTATGTGCAGCCGGAGATCCCGGCGCCCGGCTACCTGTGGACGCCGGGCTACTGGGCGTATGGGGACGATGGCTACTACTGGGTGCCGGGCACCTGGGTGCAGCCGCCGGCGGTTGGCCTGCTGTGGACGCCGGGGTACTGGGGCTGGAACAATGGCCTGTATGCCTGGAACGGTGGCTATTGGGGCCCGCATGTTGGGTTCTACGGCGGGGTCAACTACGGCTTCGGCTACACCGGCGACGGCTACTATGGCGGGCGCTGGGATAACGGCGCGTTCGCCTACAACCGCAGCGTGAATAATTTCGGCAATGTCCACGTCACCAACGTCTATAACAGCACCGTCATCAACAACAACAGCAGCCGGGTCGCCTTCAACGGCGGCAACGGCGGCATCGCTGCGCGGCCGACCCAGCAGCAGGAAGCGTTCGCGCACGAGCAGCATGTGGGGGCGACCTCGCTGCAGACGGCGCACGAGCATACGGCCGCCAGCAACCCCCAATTGCGTTTCGCAGCCAATCACGGCCAGCCGCCGATCGCGGCGACCGCTCGTCCGGGCGAGTTCACCGGTCGTGGCGTGGTCGCCGCCAGGCCGGGTGTGACGCCGGCCGCCGTCGGCGCGCATGGACCGACGCCCGCGGCGCACGGGGCGACACCCGGGGTGCAAGGGGCGGCATCAGCGGTGCATGGGCCGACACCGGCGGTGCACGGGGCGACACCCGGGGTGCAAGGGGCGACGTCAGCGGTACATGGGCCGACACCGGCGGTGCACGGGGCGGCGGCGGTGCATGGGCCGACACCAGCGGGGCATGGCCCCACCAACGTCGCCGCGCACCCGGGTGCCGTCACGCCGCATACGCCCTCGGCGGGTCCGCCGCACGCTGCGGGACCGACCACGCGTGCGGCGGCCTCCGCGCCACACCCGTCGGCTCCGCGCCCGTCGGCTCCAGCACCCCACGCCGCACCTGCAGCCCACGCGGCGCCCGCACCCCACGCGGCGCCAGCCCCGAAGGCGCCGCCAAAGCAGCAAGAGCATAAGCCCTGATCGGATGCTGGCCCTGATCCGACATTGAACCCTACTGGGAACCCTACCGGCGTTTAGCGCCGGCCCGAGCCTGGGTCTGACCTGACCGCGGGGCGGCCTGGGGCCGGAGGTTGGGTCGGCGGCTTTTGCGCGCGGGGTGGCGTGCGGGATTGGCCTCGGCCGCCGGCAGGCGGTTCACCATGGCTTAGGCCGACGCGTCCAAGCTGACGCCTGGGCGTGCCATGCTGTTCAATTCATCAGAGTTCATCCTGGGCTTCCTGCCGCTGGCGCTCGGCGGCTTCATCCTGGCTGGCCGGTGGATTGGCACCCGCGCCGCGCTGGTCTGGCTGGTGGCGGCCGACCTGGTGTTCGACAGCTGGTGGAACCCGCGCTACATCCGGTTGCTGGTCGGCTCGGTCGGCGTCAACTACCTGCTTGGGCAGCGCATCCTGCGGCTGGCCCAGGCTACCCGGGCCGGCACCGGCCGGCCTGGCGCCGCCCGGCGCTGGCCGGTCGGCGGCGTTTGCTTCAACCTGGGCCTGCTGAGCTAGTTCAAATACGCCGATTTCCTGCTGCACATCGCCGCCCCGCATGCGGCGCCGCTGGGCATTGTGCTGCCGCTGGCGATCAGCTTCTTCACGTTCCAGCAGATCATGTTCCTGGTGGACAGCGCACACGCCCGCCGCCCGGAGGTCGGCCCGCTGCCCTACGCTGCCCTGGTCGGCTTCTTCCCGCATCTGATCGCCGGCCCGATCGTGCGGCCATCGGAGGTTCTGCCGCAGCTCCAGTCCAGGCATCTGGCGCGACCGGATGCGGCGAACCTTGCGGCGGGGCTGACGATCTTCCTGCTCGGCCTCGGCAAGAAGCTGGTGCTGGCCGACACGTTCGGGGGGTTTGCCGATATCGGCTTCGGCGCGGTGTCACACGACACAGCGCTGAGCCTGGTCGAGGCGTGGCACGCGGTGGTCGCCTATTCGTTGCAGATATATTTCGACTTCTCGGGCCATTCCGACATGGCGATCGGGCTGGCGCGGATGGCCAATGTGCGGTTCCCGCTGAATTTCAACAGCCCGTACAAGGCGCGCGACATCGCTGATTTCTGGCGGCGCTGGCACATGTCGCTCGGCCGGTTTTTACGCGACTACCTGGCTATCCCGTTGGGCGGCAACCGGCATGGCGAGGTGCAGCGCGGGCTGAACCTGACGCTGACCATGCTGCTGGGCGGGCTGTGGCATGGCGCGGCGTGGACTTTCGTGGCGTGGGGCGGGCTGCACGGGCTGCTCCTGATCGTGCACCGACTGTGGGGCAGGCTTGGCTGGCGGTTGCCGGGGCCGGTCGGCCAGACGCTGACGCTGCTGGCGGTGGTGGTTGCCTGGGTGCCGTTTCGCGCCGAGGGGGTGGACTCGACGCTTGGGATGCTGCGCGGCATGGCGGGGCTGAATGGGATCACACTGCCGCAGATGATCGTGGATGCATGGCCGCCGTTGGCTGCAATCGCTCGGCCGGTGCCGGTGCTGATGTCGCTGGGCGAGGCGCGCACGCTGACCCCGCCGGAGGTGTCGGTTTGCCTGGCGCTGGGGTGGGTCATCGTGCTGACCCTGCCGCACGTACATGAATTGTCGGAGCGGGCGCGCGGGTGGGCACTGACCGCGGGATTCGCGTTCACCGCGCAGGCGCTGTTCTTCGCGCCGCACGCGGCACCGTTTTTGTATTTCCGGTTTTAGGGAGGCGCGGGATGATGGGACGCCGAGTGGCACTTAGCAAGCAATCAAGTGCACACAGCGTTTCACAGAGAAGTATTGATTGCGCTGCGCGCGAAGCCAACCAGTGTATCCGCGCGAAGCGCCATTGCTGTCTTCTCTGTGAAACTCTGTGTGCGCTTGATTGCTTGCGGTGCCGCGATACGACCGGGGCCGCGCGCGTGGCACCACTCAGTCAGCCCCGTGCGATCGGCACCGCCGCGCGTGAGGCCCCTCCCAAATGATGGAAGGGTCATCGTTTCGGGCAGGTATCATCTCGGGCAGCGGAGGGTTCCGCCGGCTGGTGTGCGCCGCGCTCGCGTCTTTGCTGCTGTACGGCGTGCTGTTCGGTGCGGTACTGGATCGACCGCTGGAGCTGGGTTTCCTGGCCCGCGGGATCGATGCAAAGCTGGCCCGCGCCGCGACGATCCATGGCCCCAAGCTGGTGATCGTGGCGGGTTCCAACGGCCCCTTTTCGCATCGCTGCGAGGTGATCGAGCCGATGCTGGAGCTGCCCTGCGTGAATGGCGGCGTCGCGGTCGGCATCGGCCTCGATTATCTGTTCATCCGCTGGCGGGCGCGGCTGCATGCGGGCGATGTCGTCTACATGCCGATGGAGCAGGAACAATATATCGCCAGGCGTCTGGGCTTCGTGCCGGGGCCGGACGCCGCCATCATGTTCCGCCATGACTGGACGACACTTGGTGAGCTGCCGGCGAAACGATGGCTGGCCGCGTTCTTCGCGTTCGATCTGCGCACGCCGGCGATGATTGTGATCGAGATGTCGCTGGTCGCCGCGCGGTTTCACGATCCGCGCGGCGAGATCGCGGGGACGAACAATGCGTGGGGCGACCATGTTGGCCACACGACGGCCCGCGGCGCGGCCAACCAGGCGATGATCGCGGAGATGGCGGTGCCGGCAGTCGCTGCCGGCTCGATCCGGGATGGTTATGGTGCCGGTCAGATCGCGGGCTTCGTGACCTGGGCGCACGTGCATGGGGTGCGGGTGATCGGCGGGCTGCCGACCGGGCTCGACGTGGTGGCGCTGCCGGCCGCTACGCAGGCGGCGATCGAGGCGGTCTATCCGGCGCACGGCGGCGATTTCCTGGTGCTGGCCAATCGCAGCCGCTACAGCAATTCTCATTTTGGTTTTTCTGTCTGTGGCAGGCCTTTGTCACTTGTTCGGCGGCACGATGGGCGAGGTCCGGGCGGGGCAGCGCTCACGGCGGTATTGGTGGCGGCTTGGCGAAGGCGAGAGTGAGCAGCAGGTCG
>DASRQX010000096.1:0-28683 GCA_035696165.1 Acetobacteraceae bacterium
CCGCCACGCGACGAGGCGGTAATCAGGAACGGCGCGAAGATCGCCCACTCTTCGTCCGTCATCAGTCCGCGGATCATCGTCGGCCTCAAGTTTCCCAAGAGGCTGGTCAAGATTGGCCGCAGGTCGGTCAATTGAATCCCCCGACGTGAAAAAGCAACGAAACGAATCTCGAGATGGCGCCTCCGATTCTTTTCGGAATCCGCCGCGGCCCCCTTTTGATTCTTTGCTTTCCGGTCCGGTCAACCGATCAGCGCGTCACCCCGTGGCCACGTCAGTGTTGCACCGCCCAAGCCGCTCGGGCTGCGCCGGCGCCAAGACCGGTTTGTCCACAGGGCCTGGCCACTCGTTAAACCGGGAGGTAACGTGATCGGCTGGTTTCCCGGTTCAGGGGCGCATGTGCCGACATGCCGGCGCGGCGCAAACCCGATGCCCGATCGAAAACCAACCAACCGTCACACATCGGGCCAGCGACCTCGACCGCTGGCCCGATCGCGTATCAAAACGAACCTCTCCCGTATCAGATCTCGCCCCGGCTCATCATCCCCGCCATCGTATCGGCCTGGCGTATCGCCAACGCCACGATCGTCAGCGTCGGATTGCACGCCGCACCGGTCGTGAACTGGCTGCCATCCGACACGAACAGGTTCTTGACATCGTGCGTCTGCCCGAACTTGTTCACCACCCCGTCTCGCGGCCGCTCGCTCATCCGGTTGGTCCCCAGGTTGTGGGTGCTCGGATAAGGCGGCGTATGGAAGGTGCGCACCGCCCCCACCGCCTCATAGATCGCCGACCCGCGCCCATACGCATGGGCACGCATCTTCACGTCGTTCGGGTGATCGTCGACATGCACGCTCGCCACCCGCATGCCGAACTTGTCCTTGACGGTGTCATCGAGCGTCACCCGGTTGGTCTCCTGCGGCATGTCCTCGCCGACGATCCACAGCCCGGCCATGTTGGAATAGTCGTCGAGCGCGCTGGTCAGGCCGCGCCCCCACGCGCCGGGATCAAGGAACGCCGCCAGGAACGGCAATCCCAGCGACAGCGTCTCCATCTCATAGCCGCCCACAAAGCCGCGGCTGGTGTCGAGCCGAGCCTCGTCGCGCACGATCCCGGCCATGGTGGTGCCGCGATACATATGCACCGGCTGGTCGAACGCCGCATAGACGCTGCCGGTCATGTGCCGCATGTAGTTGCGGCCGACCTGCCCCGAGCTGTTCGCCAGCCCGTCGGGGAACGTCGCCGAGGCCGAATTCAACAGCAGCCGCGGGCTTTCCAGCGCGTTGCCGGCCACCGCCACGACGCGGGCCTTCTGCCGCTACATCGTTCCGGTAGCGTCCGCATACACCACGCCGGTCACCGCGCCCTTGGCGTCGTGCTCGATGGTGATCGCCATCGCGCCAGGCCGCACCTCCAGGTTGCCGGTGGCCTCGCCCTTGGGGATCTCGGTATACAGCGTGGACCACTTGGCGCCCGACTTGCAGCCTTGGAAACAGAAGCCGATCTGCTGACAGCTTCCGCGTTCGTCCCGCGGCTCGCTGTTGATCGACATGTTGCCGGTATGCACCTCCTTGTAGCCGAGCTTTTTCGCCCCGGCCGCGAGCACCTTGTAGTTGTTGTTACCGGGCAGCCGAGCGATCCCATTGGTGCCGGTAGTGCCCATCTTGAACTCGGCCTTGGCGTACCACGGCTCCATCTCGGCCAGCGTGATCGGCCAGTCGGCCAGGTTGGCGCCGTTGATCCCGCCATAGGTGCTGCGCACCTTGAACTCGTGCTCCTGGAAGCGCAACGAAGCGCCCGCCCAGTGCACCGTCGAGCCGCCCACCGCCTTGACAATCCAGGCCGGCAGATTGGGAAAGTCGTGCGCCACCCGCCAGCTTCCCGAGGTCGTTCGCATGTCGGACCAGGCGAGCTGCGCGAAGCTGTCCCATTCGTTGTTGATGAAGTCGGGGATTTCGTGACGCCCGCCCGCCTCCAGGACCACGACCTTGATGCCCTTTTGCGCCAGCTCATTGCCCAGCGTACCGCCGCCGGCGCCGGAGCCGATGATGCACACAACGCTGCTGTCGTTCAGATCGAAATTTGCCATGACTATTGCTCCTCAGCTTTCCGACAGCCAGTCGAGATCGTTGAAGCCGCGATGCAGATAGCCGCCCTTGTCGGCCGACGAACCCTCGTAGCCGAACTTCGCCCAGACCGGTTGCTGGTTGTACAGGCTGACCACCAGGTCGCCGCGCAGCTTCTTGAAGAAGGCGCCGTCCTGCATGCCGCGCAGCATCGCCACGCGGTCGTCTTCCCAGTTCACCTCGAGATAAACCGTGCCGTGCTGCGCCATGGAAGTTGCGTCCAGCGCGGCGATCCCCTGCTCGATCAAGTCACGGATGGGCGCGTCGGCGCTGTCGTAGCCGCCGACCGCGGTCATGTAATAGACATCGCCCAGCCGGTCGTGCGGGTAGATGTCGCGGGCCACCTTGGCCAGGGTCGCCATGGTGTGCGGCTTGAGGTTCTTGGCCGCCTGCGCCCAGGCGGACGTGGCGGAAACACTCATTCCGGCCGCGACGGCAGCGGCGGCCGGAACCGCGGCCGCCGTGGTGCGCAGGAAGCCGCGGCGACTGAACTGGGTGCGTTTCTCGAGGTCTCTCATGCTGGCGTTCCCCTATTGTTTTGTTAGATCAACGATACCGGCCGTGCCGTTGCAGCACCTCGATCCGGTAGCCATCGGGGTCGGTGACGAAGAAGAACTTCGCCATCAATGCCCCGTCGCGGTGGAATTCCTTCACGTCGTTGGGCTGCAGTCCTTCGCGCACGAACCGCGCGTGCTCGGCGACAAGGTCGTCCACCACGAAGGCGACATGACCATAGCCGTCCCCCAACGCGTAGGGTTCGGTGCGATTGTGGTTGATGGTCAGCTCCAGCTCGAAGCTGTCGCCGGGCGTTCGCAGGTAGACCAGGGTGAACCCGTCGAAGGCGAACCGGTCCGCTACCTCCATGCCAAAGGCCACGCGGTAGAATGCGACCGAGCGGTCCTCCTTCAGCACGCGGATCATGCAATGGATGGGTTTGGCCATTCAGTGCTTCTCCTTCAGCCAGTCGATGATGGATTGTCGGACCGACGGATCGGCCTGGCGATAGGTCATGACCGAGCCCTTGATCACGGCCTGCGGATTGGTCAGCCAGACCTCCAGATGCGGCGCGTCCCACACCCAGTCGGCACCCGCAAAACCCGCGGAATACTTGAAGCCGGGCAGGCTGCCCGCGCGCCGGCCAACGACACCGAACAGGTTTGGCCCCTGCCGCGGCCCGTCGCCCTGCCTGATGGAATGGCAGGTGCCGCACTGGTTGAGGAACAGGGTGGCCGGATCGGGCTTGGCCGGCTGCACCGGGAACGCCATCTGCGCGCGCGCCGGGGTTGCCGCGACCGCGATTGCCCCAATCAGCCAGACGGCGCAGCCCTGCATCTCGTTCCCCCACCCCTCATGCTTGTTGTCGCCAAGCTAGGACGGGCAGCGGCCGGGCTGGTAGTATCAGGCTACGACGGCGCTGTTTTCCTCGACGGCGCCGTTCTTATCGCTGGGGACCGCACCCTGCGCCGCCCCGCGTTTGGCCGCCAGCTGCCTGGCGTGCAATTCCGTGTTGCGCAGGTAGTGCAGGCAGGTCACCCGCAGGAACGAGGCGAAATTGGCCATCTCGCCGCGCGCCGCCAGGATCTCGTCGTGCAGCACGGAAACGAACCGCGCGACCGACATCCCTTCGGTGCCCGCGATCTCTTCGAGGATGTCCCAGAACGCCGATTCCAGGCGAATCGACGTGACGTGCCCGTGCAACCGCACCGGGCGCGTTTCCGCGTCATACGTGGCCGGGTCCTGGGAGATGAAGAGGTTGCACATGGTTGTTTCCCCCCCGAGTTGCGTTGCCGCGATCATGTCGGGAACCGTGGTGGGGAGCAAATCTCCGGGGGTTGGCGGCACTGCCCCCGGGCGCGAAGAGCGCACGAAGGCCATGCCGCCGTTAGAATAGCGAATTTGCCGGATCATGGCCCCGCTCCGTGCGCCACCACTGCCAAGGGAGGACCCATGCAAGTGGCACACGAAGCGGGCTCTGGCGCGAGGCGCTAGCACCCGTGCACACTGATCCCGACCGATCGAGTATGTTCCAGCCGTGGCTTGGGAAGGGCTGCGATCGCGTACGGTCACGTCCTACGTTGGAAGTCCTGTGGCGCCCGGGACAAGAAAGAATCTTTAGCGCAGATCAAGGCAGATGCACGCAAAACACGCAGATGGTTCCGTTCTGTGTGGCCCTCGGCTTGTCACCCCTCCGAACCACCTGCGTGTTTTGCGTGCATCTTCTTAGCTGGACTTTACCCATTTTTGGAAAACATTCCATTACATCAATAGGTTAGCCAATATTGGCTATTCCCATAACCTATTGATTCTGCTGAATTTTTCCGAAAAAGGCGTAAAGTCCAGCTTAGTTATCTGCGCTAAACACTTCCTTCGCGATGCCACCAACGAATGCTAACGCAAGCATTGATGCGTTGCGATGCGTCAGATACGCGAAGCGCGTCGCTGCCCTGTACTCAACCCAAGGCAACCGGTAAAAATCTGCAGATCGCTTGCCCCTGCGAGCTAACCCGCATCCCACATCGGATCCGCCGCGAGGTTCCGGTCCGCCTCCGTGTTGTAGGGCGGCTTCACAGGCGCCCAGATCTGCCCCGCAAACCCGCCGATCGTAAACAAAGGCGTGGCAGACTGGCGGCTGCTCAGCTCGACGTTATCCGGGTAATAATACGGCGCACGAGCCGCAGGCGTTGTGCTCAACACTGTCGCACTCGGCTCCTGACCATAGGCCGCTGTCGTCGCCACAGCGACGACAGCACCGAAGGCAATAGCGCTTAACCTGTTCATTGCCTGCTCCTTGCTGTTGGCGTAATGTTTCGCAGGGTCGATGCGCAATCCGTCTCAACTGTCTGCGCATGCCTCAACGACAACTGGTACCGACCGGAGACGCGGGCCACCACCTTGCCGTGATCGAGACATGATGGATTTGCATGACGCGGCCGTGGTCGTTCGGTCCAACCCGACCGGGATGACCGGACCGGACCGGGCCGGCCCGATGACGCCGGCGAGGTGTCCGCCATCACGGATCGATGATCACCACCGCAAGCCGACATCACGCGGCATCGCAAGCTGACACCGCACGACACACCGCACCACCGCGGGATACCGCTGCCGCGCCTTCCTCGTTAAGCTGGCGGCGTCCCTTCCAGGTCCCGATCGCGCTGTGACCTCCACCCTTGGCCCTTCGCCCCCCGGCGGCTCAACACAGCCGGCGCAGGCCGCCCCCACCCTCGCCGCCAACGTGCTGCACTTCGCGCGCCTGCTGCGCCGCGCCGGACTGCCCGTCGGACCGGCCGAGACGATCGCCGCGCAACACGCGCTGACCCAGGTGGACCTCGGCAGCAAGCTCCAGGCACGCACCGCGTTGCGTACGGCGATGGTGCACCGCCACGAGCATCAACAGGTATTCGACCAGGCGTTCGCCCTGTTCTGGCGCGACCCCACCGCCGCCCGCCAGGCCGCCGTGATGGCGCTGCTGGACGCGCAAAAGGAGAAGAAGCAGGAACGCCCCGCCGCCGGCAGCCGGCGTGTCGCCGAGGCGATGGCCCCGCCCCGCCAGCCGCCGAAGCCGGCCGACGAACCGCCAGTGCAGGACGCGGTGCTGACCGTCTCCGACCAGGAACGGCTGCAGCGGATGGATTTCGAGGCAATGAGCGCCGCCGACATCGACGCCGCCAAGCGCGAGATCAGGCGCCTGACGCTACCGCTGGATCTGCGCCGCACCCGCCGGCTGCGCGCCGACCCACATGGGCCGGTGACCGACCTGCGGCGCACCATCCGCGCCAGCCTGCGCCAGGGCGGCGAAATCCTGGAGATCGCACGCAATCGCCGCCAGACGCGCCCGCCGCCGCTGGTCGTGCTGTGCGACATCTCCGGATCTATGTCACGCTATGCTCAGATATTGCTGCATTTTCTCCACGCAGTGACCAACCACCGCGACCGCGTGCATGTGTTCCTGTTCGGCACCCGGCTGACCAACATCACCCGCCAACTCCGCTACCGAGACCCGGAGGTAGCGTTCCAGATGGTCGCTCACATCGTGCCCGACTGGTCCGGCGGCACCCGCATCGGTGAGGCGCTGGCCACATTCAACCGGTTCTGGGCGCGCCGCGTGCTGGGCCAAGGCGCGGTGGTGTTGCTCATCACCGACGGGCTCGATCGCGACGGCGCGCAAGGGCTGGCGGAAAACATGGATCGGCTGCACCGTTCCTGCCGCCGCCTGATCTGGCTCAACCCGCTGTTGCGTTGGAGCGGGTTCGAGCCAAAATCACAAGGCATCCGCGCAATGCTGCCGCACGTGGACGAGTTTCGACCTGTGCACAACCTGGCCAGCCTGCGCACACTGGTCGATCTGCTGTCTCGCCCGATGCCCTCCCGGCGTGCGGGCGTAGCCGAAAGGATGGCGTCATGAATAGCCTAATGAACCCGGTAGAAGCCGAGGACGTTCTGGGCCAGGCGGCGCGTTGGCGCGCGGCCGGCGAAAGCGTGGCGATCGCCACGGTGACGGAGACCTGGGGCAGTTCGCCCCGCCCGGCCGGCAGCCAGATGGCAGTCACCACGTCCGGCAAGATGGCCGGCTCGGTATCCGGCGGCTGCATTGAAGGCGCGGTCGCCGAGGCCGCAATGCAGACGATCAACAGCGGCACACCGCAACTGCTGGATTTCGGCGTAACGCACGAGCGCGCCTGGGAGGTCGGCCTCGCCTGCGGCGGCAAGGTAAAGGTCTTCGTGGAGAAGCTGGCGTGACGTTCCTTCCCACGTCATACCGCCTTCCCGCGTCATGCCGGCGCATGCCGGCATCCACGACTTGCCTCCACGCCGTCACCGTAGGGCGGAAAAGCCGTGCCCCCGGGCGCTTGACCCAGGGGGAAGCGCCTTCCGCCGTCGCGGACTGGCGGAATGTGCCACGCGTTTCCGCGCCACGACGATACGTCCGACGGAACCGGAGCCCCGCATGACCCCTGAAATCCTCGCCGCCCTGGCATCCGCCAGACACGCCGGCCGCCCCGTCGTCCTCGGCACAAGCCTGCCCGACGGCGCGCAACGCCTGCTGCCCGACCCCGCCGCGCCCCCCGACCTGAACGAAGCCGCCAGCGCCGCGCTCACCGACGACGAAACGCGCACGGTCAAGATCGGCAACACCGATTGGTTCCTGCACGTCTACAACCCGCCGCTCCGCCTGATCGTGGTCGGCGCAGTGCACATCGCCCAGGCGCTGGTCCCCTTCGCCGCCGCGACCGGCTTCGCCGTCACCGTGGTCGATCCCCGCCGCGCCTTCGCCACCGACGAGCGCTTCCCCAACGTCACCGTCTCCACCGATTGGCCGGACGAGGCGATGGCGGAGCTCCGCCCGGACGTGCGCACCGCGGTGGTGACGCTGACGCACGATCCCAAGCTGGACGACCCTGCGCTGGACCACGCGCTGAAATCCCCGGCATTCTACATCGGCGCGCTCGGCTCACGGCGCACCCACGCGGCGCGGCTGCAGCGGCTGCGTGACCTCGGCCACAACGACCTGGAGATGAAGCGTATCCGCGGCCCGGTGGGGCTGAACATCGAGGCGGTAACCGCACCCGAGATCGCTCTCTCCATCATGGCGGAGGTCGTCGCCGCCCATCGCGGCTCGCCGTTGGGCCAGAAAGCGGCCGCATGAAGCGGACGGCCTGAAATACGCCTGATGAAGTTGCGCACTGCATGAAGTCCCCGCCATGAGGTTCGGGCCAGTTCCGCTCGAGGAAGCGCGCGGCGCCATCATGGCGCACAGTCTGCGGGCCGGCGAGCGGATGATCCGCAAGGGCACAGTCTTGGACGCCGAGGCGATCGCGGCACTGCGGGCCGCCGGGCGGGATGAGGTGGTCGCCGCGCAACTCGACCCGGGCGACGTGCCCGAGGACCTTGCCGCCGACCGGTTGGCGCAATGCGTGCTGTCGCCGTTGCTGGCCCGCTCGCGCGCCGCCACGGGCCGGGTGAATCTCGCAGCCGAGGTGCCGGGCCTGCTGCGTGTCGAGGCGTCAAAAATCGACCGGCTGAACTCGATCGATGAATCGCTTACCATCGGCACCCTGCCCGACTACGCGGTGGTGGCGCCCAAGGACTTGGTCGCGACCATCAAGGTGATCCCGTTCGCCGTCCCGGGCACGGTGCTGGCTGTGGCCGAGACGCTGGCGCGCCAGGGTTCCCCGGCGCTGACCTTGGCGCCATTCCAACACCTGAACGTGGGTCTGGTGGTGACCGAACTGCCGGGGCTGAAGGACAGCGTCACCGAAAAAACCATCGCCGCGACACGGGAACGGGTGACCCGCCTGACCGGCACGCTGCTGCCACCGGTGCGCTGCGGGCATGACGAGGTGTCGATCGCCCGCGCGCTGGAAGGCTTGATCGCCGGCAAGGGTAACCACCAAGGCGATCAGGCAGGGGCCGATCTGCTGCTGGTAGTCGGCGCCTCGGCGGTGTTGGATCGGCGCGACGTGGGGCCGGCGGGGATTGTGCGGGCCGGCGGCGAGATCGTGCATTTCGGCATGCCGGTGGACCCCGGCAACCTGATCTGCCTCGGCCGCATCGGCACCCGCCCGGCCATGGTGCTGCCCGGCTGCGCCCGCAGCCCGGTGCTGAACGGCATCGACTTCGTGCTGACAAGGTTGTTCGCCGGGCTTCAGGTGACCTCGGCCGATCTGATGCGGATGGGGGTGGGCGGACTGCTAAAGGAGTTCGAGATGCGCCCGCTGCCGCGCGAAAAGGCACCGAGCACGCCACGCAACGGCATCGCACCGCGCGCGGCGCCCAGCATCGCCGCGGTGGTGCTGGCCGCCGGGCGGTCGCGGAGGATGGCGCCGCACAACAAGCTGCTGGTCCCCGACCGGACCGGTAAGCCGATGATCGCGCGGGTGGTGGACAACGTGCTGTCCTCGGGTGCGCGGCCGGTGCTGGTGGTGCTCGGTCATATGGCCGAGGAGGTGGAACAGATCCTGGCCGGCCGCCCGGTGCGCTTCGTGCCCGCGCCCGACTACGCCGAGGGGCTGTCGGCGAGCCTCAAGGCCGGCATCGCCGCGGTGCCGCCCGAAAGTGCCGCGGCGATCGTCTGCCTCGGCGACATGCCGTTGGTGACCGGGCGGATGATCGACCGGCTGCTGGCAGCCTACGACGCGACTGAGGGACGCCGCATCGTGCTGCCGACGTTCCGCGGCAAGCAGGGCAACCCGATGCTGTGGGACCGCAGCTTTTTCCCCGAAATCCTTGGAATTACAGGTGATTCCGGTGCACGTTTCCTGCTGGCCAAGCACCTGGAGTCAGTCGCCGAGGTCGAGATGGCCGACGATGCCGTGCTGCGCGACTTCGACACCACCGAAAGCCTCGGCACGCTGCCGGCGCGGTTGCGGCCGGATTGGGTACCCGAAGGAGTGATGCGGTGAACGCCACGCCACCAACTGTTGCAGCGCCCGTGACGAATAAAATATAGTCCGGAAGCGCGGAGAGCCAAAAAGTGGCCCCCCCCCCGCGCAACCGGTTGGGACGGCTAACGGCGGAGTGCGATTACTAGTCGCACCCGCCACCGTCCCCACCGGATCACCCAGCGAATGCGCAAGCGCATCGTCGGTTCCTCCGGCTAGTTCACAGAAGAAGTACCGTGAACGCCGCTGAAGCTGGGCCGTGAAGGTTTACCCGGCGTTGCCAACGCCCGGCCCTATCCGATCGCCGCCACCACCCATTGCGCCCAGGCCAGCACGGCGCGGTCCTCGCCCTGCCGGCCGACGATCTGAATGCCCAGAGGCAACCCATCCGGCCCCTCGCCCGCCGGCACCGTCACGCACGGCACATGCAAGCTGGTCCAAATGAAGTTGAACGCGGGATCGCCGGTCCAGCCCAGGCCCTTGGGCGCCTGGCCGGGCGCCGACGGCGTTACCAGCACGTCGAGCCCCTCGGTGGCAGCCGGAAACGCCGCCTGCGCCGTGGCGAACACGGCATAGGCCTGAGCCAACTCGGCCGCGCCGCACGACAGCCCGAAATCCAGCCGTTCGCGCAGACCCTCGCTAATCTGCTCGCGCGCGGCGGCGAGTTCCCACCCCAGCGCGCGGGCGCTCTCGTTATTCATCACCACCGGATGCGCGGACGTCAGGGCGGCGATGCCTGGGGGCAATTCCCGCTCCGACACAGCGGCGCCGGCGCGGCCGAGCGCGGACGTCACCCGATCGAGCAGCATCACGGTCTCCGGCAGCGCCTGGTCCCACGTGGGCGAGCGGCAGATGCCGATTCGCGGTGTGGGATCAGGCTTGGTATCCGGGTCACCGAAATGCCGACCCGACACCGCGCCGGCGAACAGCGCGCAGTCGGCGACGCTACGCGCCATGACACCAACCGTATCAAGACTATCGGACATGATCTTCATGCCGATTCGGCTGATCGTGCCGAAGCTCGGCTTGTAACCGACCACCCCGCAATAGGCCGCCGGGCGGATGATGCTGCCGGCGGTCTGGGTGCCGAACGCCAGCGGAAAGAACCCGCCCGCTACGCCCGCCGCCGAGCCGCTGCTGGAACCGCCCGGCGTATGCGCCAGCCCGCGTGGATTCGCGGTCGGCCCCGGCTTGCGGGTAGCGAACTCGGTCGTGACGGTCTTGCCGATCACCACGCCCCCCGCCGCGCGCGTCCATGCGACCGCGGCGGCGTCCGCGCGGGGGCGCCAATCGCGCCAGATCGGCGAGCCGTATTCGCTGGGCATGTCGGCGGTATCCAGCACGTCCTTCACACCAACCGGCAGGCCGTGCAGCGGTCCGGACGGCACCGCAGCACCGGCCCGGCGCGCCTGTTCGGGATCCAGGCAAGCGAACGCCCGCACCTCGGTCTCGCGTGCCGCGATGCGCGCTAGGCAGGCCTCCATCAGCGCCTCCGGCCGCAGCGTCCCGTCCCGAATCTTCCGTGCGGCTTCGGTCGCTGTCAGGCCAACGGGATCCGGCATGGGCGAAATCTCCTGATAGGGTCGCGCGCGGTCTGGTGCTAAGGACGCCGCCGCCCCATTCTGGCACTAATGGAACACGCGGAGCACTCCCACATCGTGCGGGTCGACATCGTTGCCGGCGGCGCGCTGACCTACATGGTCGATGTGCCGCCCGAGGCCTTGCCGCAAGTGCGCGGACGGGACCTGGAGCGGGCGTGGTATGCGGCGCGTGACGCGGCGATGGCGGCAACCTGGGGCACGGTGCGCGGTTTTCGCTTCCGCCGCCCCGACGGCTCATTCACCGATCTGGCGCTGGCCGATCGCGACGCATGCTGCTGGGCCGCCGCGGTCGATCAGATCGCCGGACTGACCAGCTCCTACGGCCTGTCGCTCTGCCTCCGGCTGCTGGCCCTGGTCGACCTGCTGGCGCGGGCCAGGTGGGCCGCCCCGCTTTGCCGGCTGGAACGTGACGGGGCCGATCTGCACCCGTCGCTGCTGCACGCCGCCGCCGCCACGCCTTTGACCGCGGAGGCCCGCTTCGACGAGACCGGGTTTCGGTCTCGCCTGACCCCATCCCTGGCACAACCGCCAGCCGCGCAACCAGCCGGATCCCCGGCATGACCGGATCCCTGGTATGAAAAGCACGGAACCTGCGTTGGTCGTTTGCCTGCTGGCCGGGTTGGGCGGCTGTGCGTGGCCAGCATCGCCGCAGTCGCACACCGACCGCGCGACATTGGCCGCCTGTCGGGATTATGCCAGCCGTGTCTATGACGAGCGCAATCGCGGTGACATCTACAGTATCAACCAGGCCGCCACGCCGGGGTCGGGCAGCTATATACGCGACTACGGCACCCATGATTTGGCGGCGAAATATGGCAACGACCAGATAATCGACGACTGTGTGCGCAACACCGGAACCGAAACCAACCGCGAGGACACGGCGGCCCCGTCCGGCGACCAGTCCCCGCCCGGCAACCGGCCCCCGTCCGGCAACCCGCCCCCGCCCCCGTAAGGCAACCAGCCCGACTCCGGCAACCAGCCCTGAGCGGTCGGTTGCTTGCCCGCCCAGCGTGCCGGCCTTAGAAGCGGCGGTCCGCAACACACCGCACAGCAACCGGGGGACCGCATGACCAAAATCATCCGCACCGAGCCGAACAAGATTTTGGCAAAAGCCGTGGAGTTCCACGGTTTCGTTTACCTGCAAGGCCTTACCGCGAAGGACTCGAGCAAGGACATCAAGGGACAGACCGCCGAGGTCCTGGCCCAGATCGATGATCTGCTCGAACGCCATGGCACCGACAAGACGCGCCTGCTGCAAGCGCACATCTGGGTGAAGCACATTCGCGACCGCGAGGCGATGAACGAGTTGTGGACCGCCTGGCTGCCGACCGATGGCGCACCCGCCCGGGCTTGCGTGCAGGCCGAACTGGCCGACCCGCGCCTGCTGGTCGAAATCATGGTGACTGCCTGCAAATGAGTGGCTGAACCTGGCCGATCAGGCAGCGTGGCGGCGACTCGGCTTTGATTCCCGCCACGCGGCGTGATTTCAGTGACGGCAACCTCACGAAATATTTCTGATTAGGACAACAATCCCCATTTTAGCTGTTATCCACAGGGGGTGATCGGCAAATTTCCCTCGGCTCCGTGAAATCCGAGCTCGTCGGGTTGTCATTGTTGCAACCCTGCTGTTACGACGAGTCGGGGCTAATGAGCGAAGCGGGGGGCGAATCGCATGCGTGCAGGGTATTGCAGTGGACGGGTCTGGCTATTCGGATCCGTCCTGGCCATAGCATTGCCCGCCTTCGCACCATCCAGTTACGCCAGCGCCGAATCCCATCAGCAAGTAGCGCACCGAGGCGTGCAATCGGCACAAGAGCCGACACACCAGGCCGCCGGTCGCCATGTGAGCCATGCGACCGTGCGGCTGGCCTCGGCGCGCGGTCATTTGATTCGGAACCGGGTGCGCATGGGCGGCATCTCCTGCGTGCCTTACGCACGCGACGAAACAGGTATCACGCTGGCCGGAAACGCATGGGAATGGTGGGACCATGCCTCTGGCACTTACGCGCGCGGCGGTGTGCCGGAGCCGGGCAGCGTACTGGCGTTCCGTGCCAACGGACGGATGCGGCTTGGCCACGTCGCGGTGGTTACCAGGGTCGTCAACAACCGCGAGATCGATATCGATCATGCGAATTGGGCGGGGGGCGGGATCGCGCGCGGCGTGCCTGTCGTCGACGTGTCGGAGAGCAATGACTGGACGGCGGTCCGCGTCAGTCTCGGAAGCACGGACTCATTTGGCAGCATCTATCCGACCTATGGCTTCATCTACGACCGGCCGGACACCGGCACCATGCTGACGGCGATCACCGCGCCGGCGGCGCAGCCGGCGCTGAACCCGCCCGCTCGGGATCTGCGGTCGCCATCCGAGCACACCGTGGCGACCACCGACACCCTTAACACGCGCGAATACGACGAAGTGGCGGAAGCCCCGTCGCATCCGCAGCCGGCGCTGAAGCCGCCCACTCGACATCTGCGGTCGCCACCCGAGCACACCGCGGTGACCGCCGACACCTTGAATGCACGCGAGTACGACGAAGTGGCGGAAGCCCCGTCGTATTCTCCGGCTGACCAGGGCGGCGGCCCTGCCAAGGATCGGGCGGACCGCGCGACCCCCTGAATGCGTAGAGCCCACCGGGGTTAACCCACCGGCGTCGCCCAAGCGGCGCGCCAGGCGGCTCGGCCGCGCAACGGCCGTGATCGCTGATTCGTTGGCCGCCAGGCGGATGTCGTCGCACCCGTCAAGCAGGTAGCGCTTGCGAAACCGATCGGCCCCGAGGGTGAGACCGCTTGTGGCAACCGTGACGACCCCGCTGCCGCCTGATTGTCCGCAGCGCCGCGCGCATCGGTAAACAATTTATCAGCAAATCGAGCGGCATTCTCTCGTCTGTCACGCGACAAACGAGGAAAGCATGCCAACCATGGACATCACCGCGACGCTCGCAGGCGTTGCGATGATCGCCGCGCTGCCAAACCAGGGTTGCCGACGGTCCGCCGATGGCAGGCTGACGATGGTGCAGGCGCCAACGGAATTGGCGGCCACCGCCGTCGTGCTGTCGGATGACCGAACCGACCGGCCGATTACGTGAGCGCACGACGTTGCGATAGCCGAGTCCGGCTATTTGGATCCGTCCTGGCCGTGGCGTTATCCGCCTTCGCTCCGTCCCGTTACGCCAGCGCCGAACCGCATGAGTATGTGATACCAGCCGCCCGAATGATCGACTCTCTCGCGGTGCCCCCCGTCATGCCTGCCCCCGGGTCGGCCCAACGGGCCGCCCGAGGATAGGCACCGGCCGGTATCCACGACTTTCTTTGTTGCAACGAAGAGTCGTGGATACCGGCCTTCGCCGGCATGACAGGGGGCACTGTCGGTGGGTCGATCTTTGTGGCCGCTGATATGACGCACCTGATCGTGCAGACGGCTCATCGAGCGCGTAAGGTACAATTGGCCACCGAGAACCAAGTGACCCATGCAGTGGCGCGTTCGGCCGCGCCATATGGGCAGGCGGGGCCGACCCCGGTGCGCGACGTCGGAATGTCGTGCGTTCCCTACGCGCGCAACGCCACGGGTATCGCGTTGATCGGAGACGCCTGGCAATGGTGGGACCTTGCCGCCGGCGCATATGCGCGAGGCCGCGTGCCAGAACCGGGCTGCGTGCTGGTATTCCGCCCCAACGAACGGATGCCGCTCGGCCACGTCGCAGCGATTGCGGCAGTGGTCAACAACCGCGAGATCGAGATCGATCACGCGAATTGGGCGGTAGGCGGCGTTGCGCGCGGCGTAGCCGTCATAGACGTGTCAGAGAACGATGACTGGACAGCAGTGCGCGTCAGCGTTGGAAGCGCCACCTCCTTTGGCAGCGTCTATCCGACCTATGGGTTTATTTATGACCGGTCTGACAGCGGCACCACGCTGACTGCGATTATCGTGCCGGTGGCGCATCGGACGCTCAATCCACCGCCGCGGCACATGTGGCGCACAGCCGGGCGAGTGGCAGTGACCGCCGACATCCTGAACGCACGTGAGTACGACGAGGTGGCGGAAGCTTCGTCACATCCTCGGCTTGGCCGCGGCGACAGCCTCATGGTGGATCGCCCGGACCCAACGGCGCCTTAATACTAGCGGCCCTAAACATCGACGCACGGGCCGCTACCCCCGTCATGCGGGCGCAGGCCGGTATCCACGACTTTCTTTGCTACAACGAAGGCAATTCGTGGATACCGGCCTTCGCCGGCATGACGGGGGCAGCCCCCGGGTTGGCCCGCCCACCGGCGTTGCCCGTGCGGCACCGCACCCAAAACCTGCCACGGTTTCATTGACTTACACCGGGCAGATCGTCGAGTCCATCAATCAGGTGCAGCAACCACCGCCTCTCGCCGGCGCGGCGCAGTCGCGTTCATCGCGCGAAACCGGCCAGCCCCCCGGACAGGGAGACGCAACAAGCGTCGGAGCGTATCATCGCGACATTCGGGCGACGGCACCGGGTTGGGTCTCGGCCATCCAGGCCCACCACGGCCCACCTCACTGCGGCAAAGCTCATCGAGAAAGGAGGCGGTCTCCATGATATTCGACTTCACCGGTAAACGGGCCATCGTCTGCGGCGGCAGCCGGGGGATCGGTCGCGCGATCGCGCTCGGCTTCGCGCGCACCGGCGCGGCGGTATCGATCTGTGCGCGCGGCAAGGAAACCCTGGAGCAGACCCGCGGCGAAATCGATGCCTTCGGCACGATCGCGCATGCCGGCGTTTGCGACCTAGCTGATGCGGCGGCGATCGGCCGCTACATCACCGAAGCCGCAGCCGCGATCGGCGGCTGCGACGTGCTGGTGAACAACGCCTCGGGCTTCGGCTCGGCGGATGACGCGCAGGGCTGGGGTGTCAGCTTTGCCGTCGACATGATGGCGATCGTCCATGCGACGCACGCCGCGCTGCCGTACCTGAAAGACGCGCGGGGCAGCGTGATCAACACCTCCTCGATCGCGGCGCTGCATTCGGCGGCGCGTCAGCCACCCTACGGTGCGATCAAGGCCGCGGTCATCCACTACACCAACACCCAGGCTGCGATGTACGCGCGGGACGGCATCCGGGTGAACGGCGTGGCGCCGGGCTCGATCGAATTTCCGGGCGGCGTGTGGGACAAGCGCAAGGCGGACGCACCCAACTTGTATAATGCCGTTCTGAAATCGATCCCATTCGGCCGGCTCGGCACCCCCGAGGAAGTCGCGAACGTCGTGCTGTTCCTCGCCTCGCCGCTGGCCAACTGGGTGACCGGCCAGACGATCGTCGTGGATGGCGGACAGATGCTGTAGCGCGTGGCCGGGACCACGCGCCGGTCCGCCGGATTACGCCGGGGCCCGGATCACGCCGGGGTCCAGATCACGCCGGAGCAACGTCCCGCCGCGCCAGCGACATATCCACGCAAGCCTCGAATGCAATGTCGTGCCGCAGCGCGCCGTCGGACAGCATGGCGGCTTTCAGCCGTTCGAAACCGGCCCGCTGCATCAGCGGATCGGCGGCATAGAGATCGAGCGCCTGGTAGCGCGCGATGGCGGCAGCGAAGATCTCGTGTGGAATATCGGGAAAGAAATCGCGCAACGCGTGGGCGATATCCGTGGCAGGTGTCGCGGCGATCCATTGCAGCGCCCTGCGCATGCCGCGAACCATCGCCAGAAGCCCCTCGCGTCGCGCGGCGATCACCGCGCGGCGCGTGACCAGCGTGGTGTAGGCGGTCAGGCCACGTGACGCGGCGGAATACCACAGGTGCCCGGCACCGGAGATGAGCAACTCCTCGGCATAGGGTTGGAACAGTTGCACCGCGTCCAGCATGCCGGCACGCAACGAAGCAGCGTTCTCCGCCATGCTCGGCCCGGAGACGCACGATAGCTCGGCGGGATCGACACCGGCGCGACGCAGATCGTCCTGTAGGCAGAGCCACGGTGTCGGCACCTCGGCGACGGACGCGAAACGCAAGCCGCGCAGCTCGGCAAAGTGGAAATCAGGTTTGGGTATTCGGCCAACAATGAAGAACGGATCGCGCTGCACCACGTCGCAGAAGCACACAAGGTCGGAAGCGGGATCGCTGGCGTGGGTCAGCAGCACGCGCAGCGGCCCGCCCCACATCACGTCGGCCGCGCCGGCGTGCAGTGCGGCGGCACTGCTGGCCGGATCGGGCGAGGCACGCAAGGTCACATCCACGCCCTCTGCGGCGTAGGCGCCGATCGCGTGGGCGCCGTAGAATGGCGCGTAGAACAGGGCGCGGAAATTCTCAGTCAGAACGATGGCCATGGCTTGCTCCGGGCGGCTGGCGAGACGCCGAACACCATATCTGCATCCGTGGCGACGCGATGGTGCGCGACGCTCGCGGCAGACCGCCCATGGCAGCCACCCGGTGCTTGCCCTACGATCCCATCCCCATGGACATGACGATATCGAAGACCAACCCTTCCGCCGCGGGCGACCCCCGGCTGGCCGCGCACCTGACCCGCGCGATCGCCGGGGATGTGCTGTTCGGCCGCGCCGACCGCGGACGCTATTCCACCGACGCCTCGATTTACCAGATCGAGCCGATCGGCGTCGTCGTGCCGAAGACCATCGACGATGTGGCCGCCACGCTGGCGGTCGCGCGCGAACATGGCGTGCCGGTGCTCCCGCGCGGCGCCGGCACCAGCCAATGCGGCCAGACGGTGAACCGCGCGCTGGTGATCGACTGTGCCAAGCATCTCAACCGTGTGCTGCACGTCGACCCGGCGTCTCGCACGGCACTGGTCGAGCCGGGCCTGGTGCTGGCCCACCTGAATGCGTCACTGCGCCCGCACGGACTGTTCTTCCCGGTTGATCCGTCCACCCATGCGCGCTGCACGATCGGTGGCATGGCGGGCAACAACTCCTGCGGTTCCAAGTCGATCCGTTACGGTCTCATGGCCGACAACGTGCACGCGATCGACGCGATCCTCGCCGACGGCACGCGACACCGTTTCGGCACCGTGCCGGACAACCTCGGCGCTGATGTGCCCGCGCACATCGCCGAGCTGATCCAGCGCCTGCGCGGGCTCGGCGCGACCGAGGCGGACGAGATCGCCGCGCGCTTCCCGCGCCAGCTTCGCCGCGTCGGCGGCTACAACATCGACGTACTCACCCCCGCCTCGCGCGCCGCGGGCCGGGAAAACCTGGCACGGCTGCTGGTGGGATCCGAGGGCACGCTGGCGTTCTCCGCGGCGATCGAACTGCAACTGCATCCGATCAAACCGCGAAAAATGCTGGGCATCTGCCAGTTCCCAAGCTTCCGCCACGCCATGCAGGCGGCGCAGCACATCGTAAAACTGGACCCCGAGGCGGTGGAACTGGTCGACCGCACGATGATCGACCTCGGCCGCGGCATCCCGATCTTCCGCGCCACGATCGATGCGATGCTGCTCGGCGAGCCGGACAGCCTGCTGATCGTCGAATTCCATGGCGATCAGGACGCCACGCTGCGCGCCAGGCTGGCCGAACTGGAAGTCCTGATGGCCGATCTCGGTCATCCGAGCGCGGTGGTGCATGCCCTGGAACCGGGGTTCCAGGCGGACATCGCCGCGGTCCGCGAGGCCGGCCTGAACATCATGATGTCGATGAAAGGCGACGGAAAACCGGTCTCCTTCATCGAGGACTGCGCGGTCGACCTGGAAGACCTTGCCGACTACACGGAACGGCTGAACGACGTGTTCGCCCGGCACGGCACCAAGGGCACCTGGTACGCGCACGCCTCGGTCGGCTGCCTGCATGTGCGCCCGGTGCTCAGCATGAAGGACCCGCGCGATGTCGCCACGATGCGCGCCGTCGCCGAGGAATGCTTTTCCCTCGTGCGCGAATACAAGGGATCGCATTCCGGCGAGCACGGCGACGGCATCGTGCGCAGCGAGTTCAATGCTGTGATGTTCGGCGCTCGCATCGCACGCGCCTTCGAAACGGTGAAGGACGCATTCGATCCGCGCGGCCTGCTCAACCCCGGACGCGTCGTGCGCCCGCCGCGCATGGATGACAGGTCGCTGTTTCGCTACGGCCCCGGCTACGCGCCGGTGCGCGACTTCACGCCGAAACTGGACTGGTCCGACCATCCCGGACCGCTCGGCGGCATGTTGGGCGCGGTCGAGATGTGCAACAACAACGGGACCTGCCGCGCCTTCGACGCATCAGTGATGTGCCCGTCCTGGCGCGTCACCCGCGACGAGCGGCACCTGACGCGCGGGCGCGCCAACACGCTGCGCCTCGCGCTGACCGGCCAGCTCGGTGCCGACGCAATGGCCTCGGGCGCGCTGGCGAACACCATGGCGCTGTGCGTGTCGTGCAAGGCGTGCCGGCGCGAATGTCCGACCGGCGTGGACATGGCGAAGATGAAGATCGAAGTGCTGGCGGCGCGCGTCGAGCGGCACGGCGTCAGCGCGCGGGACTCGCTGATCGCCGAACTGCCGCGCTACGCGCTGATCGCCGCCCGCATCGCGCCACTGGCCAACCTGCGCAACACGGTTCCGATGCTGCGCCGAATGGGCGAGCGCTGGCTGGGCCTCGCCGCATCACGTCCGCTGCCGGTCTGGCGGCGCGACTTTTTTCGCGACACCGAGGCCGCCGACCTCGCACCCGCCAATCCGCGCGGCGAGGTCTTGCTGCTGGCGGACACATTCAATCGCTACTTCGAGCCAGAAAATCTTCGCGCCGCGCTGCGTGTGCTGGCCGCCGCAGGCTACAGCGCCAGGCTGCCGGTCACGCGCGGCCGCCCGCTGTGCTGTGGGCGCAGCTTTCTCTCGGCTGGCCTGATCGACAAGGCGCGCGCCGAGGCCCGGCGCACCCTGGGCCGGATGGCGGGCACACTGCCGGTGATCGGGCTGGAGCCGTCCTGCCTGTTCACGCTGCGTGACGAGTTTCGCTCGCTGCTGCCGGGCGCCGAAGCAGATGCATTGGCCGCGCGGGCGATGCTGCTGTCGGAGTTCCTGGCGCGCGAGAAGATCGAGCTGCCGCTGCGAGCGCTTGCCGGCACGGCCCACGTGCACGGCCATTGCCATCAAAAATCGTTCGGTGCGTTCCCGGATGCGATTGCCAGCCTGAAGCAGGTGCCCGGCCTGGCAGTGAAACCGATCGCATCGTCGTGCTGCGGCATGGCCGGCAGCTTCGGCTATCAGGCGGAGACGCAAGACGTCTCGCGCGCGATGGCAGAAGCATCGCTGTTGCCGGCGGTGCGCGCCGCCGCGGCCGACGATATCATCGTGGCGGACGGCACCTCGTGCCGCCATCAGATTCGTGATCTGTCCGGACGCGAGGCACTCCATTCAGTGCGCGTGCTGGAACGTGCCCTGGTCAAATGATGCCAACTTGCGGTCGTGGGCCAGTTCGAGTGCCCGCAATGAGAGCTGCCGGTCTGCTTCCGCTTCGCCGGCGAGAGAAGCGGACGTTCCGCCGATGGCTTGGGTTTTCCGGAAGCGGAAGGTCTCCTTAGAGCGTCTGATGGCGATAAAACGACATTCCGGTAGATTACAGTGCGCGAAAGTGTAAAAGATCATTCATGCCTTGATTCACAAGCCTCGATTATGCCCCGGCGAAAACTCGACGACTTTTGCGCGAGCGGCTACTCCGCCACCTTGGCGGTGAACCACAAGGCCAAATTCCAGGACATCGCGGGCGAGTGCTCGCCGACGAAGCGATGGTACACCTGTTCCAGAGTTTGGACATGGGTTTCGGCAACGAGTGGGCGCGCGCGCTCGCGGCATATGAGGCTGTTCTCCCGGCGGACGGCAATGAACCACCGCTTCAAGAGCGACTGTCTGCCGGATGGGCCCGCCTTGTCTGGGGACGGGTCAAGGTTCCGTCCGAAGTAGGTCTTGCCCTTCATCGCGCGCGGGTCCGCGCAGGTGCCTTCGCGAGTGTTTTGGATGGGCGCTTTGTCGAAAACTTCCATAAGAATCGGTCGCCGATCTCATGAAATCGATACCGGAAGAGTCGGGAAGGACGTTCGAAGCGGAGCTGGATTGGTTTCCGGCTGCTCCCAAGGACCCCCGGTCGGCTAGATATCAATTGTTCGGACTGCTATTTCGCCCAATTGCCGCATAGAGTGCAGGCAAACGCGGCAGGTGGTTCCAATGTCAGAGACACAAGGCGAAGTCATCTCCCGCGCCTCCGGCCAGGCGACCGCCCGCAGCAGAACCGCGCGAGCGGACGCGATCGCCAGCACGGTCCTGGTTCGGCACGGAAATCTGTCGGACCGGGCACTACGGCAGGGCGTGAAGACCCAGCCCGCATTTCTCACACTCTCGCGGGTGCTGGCTTGGTCCTTGCCGCGCCGACAGGTTTTCGCACCTTGCTTACACTCGTTGGGCGAATACACCCGGTATTGGCGGCGGCGCGAAAACCTGTTGGCACGACAATGCCCTGCGCCATCATCCCGCGACAGTGTGAGAAATGCGGGCTAGGTCGGCGCAGCAGGTGCGGCCGGCGATGACCCGTGCAATCGACGTTCTCGCGTTCTGGTTTGCCGGCGATCCTACGACCCAACGCAAAGTGTGGTTCGAGCAGGACGCTGCCTTCGACGCCGCGTGCGCTGCGTTCGCACCCGACCGCGACGCGGCGAAGCAGGCCAACTACGACGACTGGGCACAGACGCCGAAGGGTGGCCTCGCGCTGCTCATCCTGCTCGACCAGCTCTCGCGCAACCTGCACCGTGGCTCGGCGGAGGCCTACGCGGCCGATGCCAAGGCGCGCGCGATCGCCCGCGCCATGATCGCGCGCGGTTTCGACCAGGCGTTGACCCCGGTCGAGCGGATGTTCGTCTACCTGCCGTTCCAGCACTCGGAAGACCTTGCCGAGCAGGATGCGTCGGTGCGGCTGTTCGAAACGCTCCGCGCGACACTGGGCGACCAGACATGCGGCTACGCCGTGCGCCACCACGATGTGATCCGCCGGTTCGGCCGTTTTCCACATCGCAACGCGACGCTGGGGCGCACGAACACGGCAGACGAGGCCGTCTATCTCACCGAACCAGACGTCAGCTTCTAGACCATCAGCAGACGGATTTGGCCGTGGACGATACCTGCCGCGCCAGGCGCGTTACCACGTCATCTGCCGCGCCGGCTTCTTCACGCGCTGGTCCCGCGCGGGCGACAACCACTCGGTCACCGGCATGAAGCGTGGCGCGAGAAACCGATAGGTGCGGCTCAGCAGCCCGCGGGTCCCCTTGTCATATTCCGCCCACGCCGTGTCCCAGTCGTCCAAGGTCGCCTGCCAGGCACGCTGAATGCAATATAACCAGTCCCGGTTCGAGCGAATGAACGCACGCTGGCTGCTGGCGTTGCGCAGTGTGGCCATCACCTCGCCCGTCTGTGCGTCCAGCAGATCGAATCGCCGCTCGATCTCCTTGAGCGCCAGCCCGGTCAGGCGGCGCACCGGCGCCAAATTCTCCATCTGCGCGTCGTCGCGCCGCCAGGCATGCGCCAGGTGGTCGACCTTCTTCGCCACCCCCTGAACCGGAAGCTGCAAACGTTCGCGCAGCGCTTCAATGAACGCCAACTCCTGCGCCATCTCTTCCAGAAGCTGCACCACCGCTTCCTGGTTCGCTAGCCCAAGCGCCGTCGCGGCGTGATCCTACGCCGCCTGCATCTGGCGGCGCATCGCCGGATCATCAGCCACGTGCAACAGGGATTCAGCGTTCATGTCCGGCTCGTCGCCGGTCGATCCAACGTTCAGCCAGGCGACAAGCTGCATGCCCAGCCGTGTGCTGGCGAGGGTCAGATGCATCGCGCTGGGTTCCCAGCTCGCCTCGCCGGTGCAGACCTCGAGCGGCAGCGCATCGCCGACCCGCACGACCGACACGAAGTCCAGTGCCGCGGCGATCAGGCCAAGCATCCTGCCATCCGGCGTGTCGTTCTCGATGCCAAATTCGCGCTACAGCGAGCGCAGCGGCAGCGCGACCTGCCGCTCGCCCAGTGTCACCACTTTCACCGGGATGTTATCGGTCTCGGCGCGGCGGAACAACGCCGAGCCGAACATGGCGAAGCCGCGATGGACCATTGCGCATGATGTGGGTTGATCATCTCGGGCGGGGGAAGGCATGGCGGGACCGGTGCGGTGTTCTGCCGCCACCCCAGCATGAGCGCGGCAAACACACCGCTAACCCGGATGGATCCGGCCTGTCACTTTGGCAGCTTGCCCGCTAGCAGCTTGCCAGCTGGTAACTTGCCAAGCCGAGCCACTGGCGGCATGTCGTTCGCGCGATGTTTCCGTTTGCCTGGCTGATGGGTCTGGCGCTGCCGGCCTGCGCCGCCACCGGCGCGGGGGGATTGCCGGTGCCCCCGCCGATGGACCTGGCTAGGCTCGAGCGGCCCGCCTCCCCCAACACGGCACTGGCGGGCCCGGCCGCCCTCGGCAAGGGCGCGGCAACGACACCCGACATCGTGACGCCGACATACGACGTGCCCGCCACCCGGTTGTTCGCCGCGATCCACGCCGTAGCCGAGGCCCAACCGCGCACCTTCCTGGCCGCAGACTACCCCGACCGGCTCCAGGACCATTGGGTGGCGCGCAGCGCCGTGTTCAACTTCCCCGACCTAGTCACCGTGCAGGTCGTGGCGCAGGGCGAGAACGCCAGCACGCTCGTGCTCTATTCGCGCAGCGTCTATGGCCACTCCGACCTTGGCGTGAACCGGCGCCGCCTGCGCGCCTGGCTCGACGCCCTGAACACGGTGATTATTCCGGCAACCGGGATTATTCCGCCAACTGGGCTTACGCCGACAACCAAGAAAGATGCACCCTGAATGCGTGGTCTCGGTCCGTTCCTGAGAGATGCCTGGCGCCTCGCCCGGCCGTATTTCCACTCCGAGGAGAAGTGGTCGGCCTGGGGCCTGCTGCTCGTGGTCATCGCGCTCAACCTGCTGATCGTCGGCATGGGCGTGGTGTTCAGCTTCTGGAACCGCGTGATGTTCAATACGCTGCAGACCAAGGACTGGGACGCCTTTGTCCATCTGCTGTTCCTCTACCGGCGCACCGAGTTCGGCTTCATGCCGGGCTTCTGCGAGTTTGCCGCGCTTTACGTGCTCGTGGGCGTGTATCGCGTCTACCTGACCCAGTGGCTCGAGATCCGGTGGCGCGGCTGGATGACGACCCGCTTTCTCGACGAATGGCTGGCGGATCGGGCGTACTACCGCATCAGCCTCACCACCGATCGCGCGGCGATCGGCACCGACAACCCCGATCAGCGCATCGCCGAGGATCTGCGCGATTTCGTCAGCAATACGCTGTCGCTCGGGCTGGACCTGCTGTCGAACGTGGTCTCGCTGTTCAGCTATCTCGGGATTCTCTGGGGCCTGTCAGGCGCACTGACCGTGTTCGGGATCAGTGTCCCCGGATACATGGTCTGGGTCGCACTGATATACGCCTTTATCGGAACGTGGCTGACCCACCTGGTGGGCCGTGCGCTGGTCCCGCTGCGCTTCCGCCAGCAGCGTTTCGAGGCGGATTTCCGCTATGCCCTGGTGCGCCTGCGCGAAAACATGGAAGGCGTCGCCCTGTACAATGGCGAGTTGGAGGAGAAGGCCAACCTCGGCGAGCGGTTCGCCAGCGTGATCAGCAACTGGTGGTCGATCATGCGGCGCACCAAGCTGCTCAACTCGCTGGTCGTCGGCTACACCCAGGTCGCCATCATCTTTCCGCTCGTCGTCGCCGCGCCACGCTACTTCTCCGGCGCACTGGAACTCGGCGGCCTGATGCAGACGGCGGACGCGTTCGGCCAGGTGCAAGGGGCGATGTCATGGTTCATCAATTCTTACGACTCGCTGGCCCAATGGCGCGCCATCGTTGAACGTCTCACCACCTTCCACCGCGCCATCGTTCTGGCGCGCGCCGCCGCTGGCCAGGGGCTGACCACGATAGCCGGCCCCGCGGATGCCATCGCCCTGCGCGACGTCTCGATCGAGCTGCCCGATGGCACCAGCCTGTTGCAGGATGCCAGCCTGACGTTCAATCGCGACACCTCCGTGGTGGTGTCGGGACCATCCGGCTCCGGCAAATCGACCTTGTTCCGTGCGATCGCCGGCATCTGGCCGTTTGGCCACGGTCAGGTGCAGCGGCCCGCCGAGCGCGTACTGTTCCTGCCGCAGCGCGCCTACATCCCGCTTGGGACGCTGCGTCATGTCATCTGCTACCCGAGCCCGCCCGGCACACATACGCCTGAGGAAATCGGCCAGGTGCTGGAGGATGCCGGCCTGCCACAATTGATCGACCAACTGGACGCGGATGAGGCGTGGGCGCAACGCCTGTCGGGCGGCGAGCAGCAGCGCATCGCCCTGGCCCGCGCGCTGCTGGCAAAGCCCGACTGGCTGTTCCTGGACGAGGCGACCGCCAGCCTCGATCCCGAGGCCGAGGCGCATCTGTACCGCATATTGAAGGAGCGCCTGCCGGGGACCACGATCGTCTCGATAGCCCATCGACCGAGTGTGGCGGCGTTCCACGCCAAGCATCTGGTGCTGGAACGCGAGCAGGGCCATCCGGGCCGGCTGGTGCCGTTCGACCTTAGCGCCGCGCCCGCCGTCGGCTGAGCGGGCGTCGGCTCGGCTGGCCACCCCCGTCATGGCCGGGCTTGGTCCGGCCACCCCCCGTCATGGCCGGCCTTCGCCCGGCCACCCCCGTCATGGCCGGCGAAGGCCGGCCATCCACGACTTGGCTTCGTGCAGCAGGCGAAGTCCTGGATGGCCAGCTGGAGCGCGGCGTGCCCCAACACCGTGCAGCGTGTATGGTCACCACGACCTTGGCCTGAATCGCCGACTATCGGTCGTCTGATCGGCCGCCCCCGACACGTCACCACACTCTCAAGCACAAAGGTAATCCACAGCATGCGTGGACTTGGCCCGTTCCTGAAAGATGCATGGCATCTCGCGCTGCCCTATTTCCAGTCCGAGGAGCGGTGGTCGGCGCGCGGCCTGCTCGCGGCGGTCGTTGCGTTGAACCTGGTCTCGGTGGGAATGGCGGTTCTGTTCAACTTCTGGCGGGCGGATTTCTACAATGCGTTGCAGGCCAAGGACTGGAACGGGTTCGTCCAACTCCTGCTGATCTACCGCCGCTCGAACAGCGGCTTCACCTTCGGCTTCACTGTGCTGGCATTCACCGATGTCGGCCTGGCGATCTACCGCATCTACCTCAATCAGTGGCTGCAGATCCGTTGGCGGCGGTGGCTGACCGAGCGTTTCCTGCACCAATGGCTGGCCGACCGGGCCTACTACCGGATCAGCCTGACATCGGACCACGCCGGGATCGGTACCGACAACCCTGACCAGCGCATCGCCGAGGACCTGCGTGACTACGTCGACTCCACGCTGACGCTTTGTCTTGGGCTGCTGCGCAGCGTGGTCTCGCTGTTCAGCTTTCTCACCATCCTGTGGGGCCTGTCCGGCGCAATGGAGTTCTTCGGCGTCAGGATCCCGGGCTACCTGTTCTGGCTCGCACTGGTCTACGCTGCCGTCGGCACCGTAATCACGCATCTGGTCGGCCGGCCGCTCGCCGCCATCATGTTCCGCCAGCAGCGCGTCGAAGCGGATTTCCGCTATGCGCTGGTGCGCCTGCGGGAGAACATGGAAGGCATCGCGCTGCACCACGGCGAGCCCGAGGAAAACCACACGCTGCTGCATCGGTTCGCCTCGGTGGTTGGCAACTGGCGTGCCATCATGACGCGCACCAAGCTGCTCAATATGGTGACGGTCGGCCAGGGCCAGGCGGCGGCGATCTTTCCGATCATCATGATCGCACCCGGCTATTTCGCCGGCCGGGTGCAGCTCGGCCAAATGCTGCAAACCGTCTCGGCGTTTGAGCAGGTGCTCGACTCACTCTCCTGGGTGGTCAACGCGTACAGTTCGCTGGCGCAATGGCGCGCCATCGTCGAACGTTTGGCCACCTTCCAGCGCGCGATCGTCGCCGCGCGCGCCGCCGCCCCACACGGCATCGCGGTCGATACGGAAGGCGAAACCGCCCTGCGGCTGCAGGACCTGACGATCACGCTGCCGAACGACCAACCGCTGCTGCAAGACACCTCGCTGATGCTGCCTGCCGGCACCGCGACGGTGATCTCCGGCCCCTCGGGGTCCGGGAAGTCCACGCTGTTTCGCGCCATCGCCGGCATCTGGCCGTTCGGTCACGGCAGCGTGCATCAGCCGACCGGTCGTTGCCTGTTCCTGCCGCAACGTCCCTACCTCCCGCTCGGCTCGCTGCGACATGTGGTCTGCTACCCGGACCCACCCGACATGCATACCCATGAGGAGATCGGCCAGGCATTGCGGGATGCCGGATTGCCGCAGTTGGTCGACCGCCTGAATGCCGACGAGCCGTGGGCGCAACGGCTGTCGGGCGGCGAGCAGCAGCGTGTCGCGCTGGCTCGCGCGCTGCTAGTGAAGCCGGACTGGCTGTTCCTGGACGAGGCGACGGCCAGCCTGGATCCCGAGGCCGAGGTGCAGCTCTATCGCGTGTTGAAGGAGCGTCTGCCGCGGACGACGATCGTCTCGATCGCGCATCAGCCGAGCGTAGCGGCGTTCCATGACCAGCACCTGGTGCTGAAACGCGAGCAGGGTCACGTTGGGCGGCTGGTTCCGTTGGCGATTGGCGCCGCGGCGGGGGGGAGCTGAGGGGGCGGTGAGCACATGTGTGCCAGCCGCTATGGGCGCGTCGTGTGCTCCACGGTCTGTGCCGATCGCGCGACGCGGTGGCAACCGGGTAATCGCAATGAGGATTTGTGACGTCTGAACGGACGCGCTGACGTTCGGGGTCCGGGGGCAGCGCCAGCGCTCCACCGCATGGCATCGAGCGTTGACCGGCCTGCCGAAGCGACTGGCGAGAGGCTGGCCGGGGCGAACCGGTGTGCCAGCGCCGGGAACCACGTGCCGGGGACAGGATTTCGATTGTCGCTTACCCTCACCCAGAACCCCTCACCAAGTCTTTCATTGGGCGGCCACTGAGCCGTTCCCAAAGCAGACGTTCGCCGTGCTGTCGTGCTGGCAGACGTGCGCCCGTCACGGCCATTCCTGGCCGCCTCGCCGTCACTCGAGTGCAGACGTTCGCCCAAATGTGACGGTAGCTGGTTAGATGTCCGGTGCGAGTGCGGGCTGTGTAAAAACGCGCTCGCCTTCTCGGGCTTGGTGTCCTCATCCCGATCTGGCATCGTCGTTACCTGGCTATCGCAGGAAACGTCTGAATTAGTCGATTCGTGCAACCCGAGGAACGGGCGCAGGCCACATTCATCTGAAGGCATGACTATGCTAGGCTCCTACAAATGTTGATCAAGCGGCTCGAAATCAAGAACTTCAGGGCGCTCGCCTCAGAGCCAGAAAATGTTTCGTCGCCTCAGGGGATTTTGCGAGTCAACGGGAATCGAGTTGGCTAGAATCGCCATTGGGATTCTCATGGTGGTGTCGGAATGGCGCAGGAAGATGGTGCGGCGCTGATCGAAGAGCTGCCGATCCAGTCGGCGCCGCAGCGGGCGAGCGTTGCACTTCCCCGGCTTCGCACGGCGGAACGGCGGCAGGTTGCGCTTCGTGCCGTGGACCTCGAGACCCTGCTTGCGGACGACCATCGGGTGCGCCTGGTC